>JBFWKK010000010.1:0-48618 GCA_050252715.1 Sphaerochaeta sp.
ATAGACAATACAAGACAATACTATTATATTCTTTTGAAAAGATTGTTCGGGCATGAAAAAAGCCCCCGCAGGGGCCTGAATCAGCATTTTCTTGAGATTATCCTTTACTCAGAGGTGAAAAGACCGGGGCCTATCGTGCAACCGCCATTGCAATCGATGACGATGCACAATTGGTGGTAGTGGATGAGACAGGACAAGAAAAGCACCTCTCAAGTGGGGAGATCAGCATCCACCTTGAAGTCTGAGTTTGGTTTGTTGTATAGTCGAGACCTATAACGAATAAGGAATAATACAATGCTAGAAGCAGTGCGCGATACGTGGAAGAATCTTATTGAAGAAGAATTGAATAGATATGCGAAAGAGGTTCTGGATGAACCTGTAGAATTGAGTGAACTTACCGTCCAGAGTCCTCCCAAGCCAGAGCTGGGGGATCTTGCTTTTCCACTCTTTGCCTATGCAAAAGTCCTCAGAATAGCTCCCCCAAAACTCGCATCCCTCCTCAAGGAGCGTATTGAGGGGCGTCAGGATCGACCTGCAGGGGAGCTTCTGGTCAGTGGTCCCTACCTGAATATCAGAATTGACATGGCAAACGTTGCGAGCGCACTTTCCACTCGTATTGCCCAGGAGGGCGAGCGCTACGGAACTAATGGTTCCCTTTCCGGCAAGAACGTTACCATTGAGTTCAGTTGCCCCAACACGAACAAGCCCCTGCATCTTGGGCATATGCGCAATGACAGCCTTGGAGAGAGCGTTGCTTCTATCTTGAAGGCAAATGGTGCAGAGGTACGCAAGGTAAATTTGATCAACAACCGTGGGGTGCATATCTGCAAGTCCATGCTTGCCTACCAAAAGTTTGGGAACAACGAGACCCCTGAGTCCAGCGGCATCAAGGGCGACCACTTGGTTGGAAAGTACTATGTCAAGTTCGCTGCCTGGGCAAAAGAGAATCCGAGCGCTGAGCAAGAGGCCCAGGAAATGCTCCAGAAGTGGGAGATGGGAGACCCGCAGGTCATGGCACTGTGGGAGAAGATGAATGGGTGGACCTTGCAGGGATTATCAGAAAGTTACCAGAAGATGGGTATCAGTTTTGATGCCTACTACTATGAGTCAGAGACCTATAAGTATGGGAAGGATGAGATACTCAAGGGCCTGGAGAAAGGTGTCTTCTACCAGGAAGAGGATGGCTCAGTGTGGGTGGACCTTGAGCCGATCAAACTGGACAAGAAGGTCCTCCTGAGAAAGGATGGAACCAGTCTCTACATGACCCAGGATGTTGGCACAGCCATCATGCGTCACAAGGATTGGCCGTTCGATTCTCTAATCTATGTGGTTGCAAGTGAACAGCGTTACCACTTCATGGTGCTGTTCTATGTATTGCAGCTGTTGGGTTACTCTTGGGCAGATGATCTGCACCACCTCTCCTATGGAATGGTCAACCTTCCCGATGGGAAAATGAAGAGTCGAGAGGGAACCGTTGTCGATGCTGATGAGTTGGTCGACACACTGACGCAACTTGCCCGTCAGGAGATCCATGAGAAAGAGCGGGAAGACCTAGTTGATGATGTGGAGAAAACCAGCAGTGCCATCGCTCTTGGTGCCTTGAACTACTACTTGCTCCAGGTTTCACCAACCAAGGATATGATCTTCAATCCTTCAGAGTCCATCTCCTTCAACGGGAATACCGGACCTTATCTCCAGTACATGGGGGCCAGAATTTCCAGCATGTTGAAAAAGTATGAGGATGATGAGTTCGCCGATTGTCATGCAATGGAATTTGACAGCAGCCTCCTTAGCCTCAGTGATGAACGAGAGCTTGTCAAACAGCTTGCAAAATACCCACTCGTGGTAGAAAAGGCAGGAGGGTCCTATGATCCTTCTCTGGTATGCAGTTATCTCTATGAGCTTTCCAAGCTCTTCAGCCGCTGGTACCACGACAACCCAGTGCTCAAGGCATCCACCAGGAGCTTGATACGTTCACGCATTGAACTGGTACGCATGGTATTGCAGGTGATCAAGAACGCATTTGCCCTGATCGGTTTGCCCTTCCTTACCTCAATGTAGGGGAGCATACAGGGAGCAGAAACGATTGATAAACCGTTCCTCCTCCCATTCAATATCCTCTCCGTCGTCTAGGAGAATCCTTGAAAGGAACTGCTGGACGACGCAGCTGAAACTCTGTATTGCCAGATCCAAATCCTCAATATTCAGTCGTCCGCTGTTGTTCAGACTCTCAATGAGAATGCTGCTCTGGCCTCTGAGCATCTCGTGTAGGGTCCTCTTGATGGAAGAGGCTTGTGGATGGGTAAGTGCTTCTGAGTCGATAATACGATAGAAAGAGTGCATGACATCTTCTTCATACATCTGGTGCCAGTGTTGCATTGCACGTGTGAGCACCTCATGGGCACTTCCCTCCAGGCTGATGGTCCCTTTCTGTTTGTAGGCAAGGGTATTGCAGTAGGAAAAGAGTTCAGAAACCAACGCATCCCTGTTCTGAAAATGGTGAAAAATTGCAGCCTTGCTGATGCCATTGTGCTTAGCTAGAAGCGAGAGGGATACCGTATCGAGGCCCTGCTTGGAACCCAGTTCCAGGAGGGAAAGAATGAGCTGTTGTTTCATTGTTGTGGTGTGCATACTGAATACTAACCGATCGATAGGTAATTTTTCAAGTGCTTTTTCTTTGTTTTTCAACCAATTATTCAAGAAATGAGGTTGTAAGAGTATTGTTTATTTGGTATAAGTGACAAGCGAAAATTAATTGTAAGGATGAATATCGACATGTACGCACTTGTAGAGATTCTCGGAAAGCAGTACAAGGCCGTCGAAGGTGAGACCGTCCAGGTTGATTATATCAGCCAGAACGAGGCCGGTTCCTCCCTTGAGTATGCCACCGTTCTCGCCATTGTGGATGAGAACAATGCAACGTTTGGCACCCCCTATGTAGCAGATGCAGTTGTGAAAGCAACGCTCGTGGAGCATGTAAAGGGTGACAAGATCAGAGTGTTCAAGAAAAAGCGCCGCAAGGGCTATACGAAAACCCAGGGTCACCGCCAGCGGTACTCCCTGATCACGATCGACAAGATCATTGCATAAGGAGGGCGAAAGATGGCACATAAGAAAGGTGGCGGTAGTTCCCGCAATGGTCGCGACTCCAATTCCCAGAGACTGGGTGTGAAGCGCTTTGGTGGACAGTTGGTCAAGGCTGGTGAAGTTCTTGTTCGTCAGCATGGAACAAAGTTCCATCCTGGTGAGAATGTAGGCCTCGGTTCCGATTATACGTTGTTTGCAAAAGCTGAAGGTACCGTGCTGTTTCACAGCAGGAAGAACCGGAAGTACATCAGCATCGTAACTGAGTAAGTAGAAGAAGAAGTAAACGAGATAATGTTTGGATTTTCAGACGAAACCTATCTTGATGTTGCCTCCGGAAACGGAGGCAACGGTTGTGTATCCTTCCGCAGGGAAAAATATGTTCCCAAGGGAGGCCCCGATGGCGGCGACGGCGGCCGTGGTGGTGATGTGGTATTCGTCGTCAAACAGAATCTGAGAACATTGGCCCATCTCAAGTTGGTTCGCACCTATCGTGCGGAAAACGGAAGAAATGGCCAAGGTGACCGATGCTATGGACGTGATGGCAAGGATATTGAGATTCCAGTTCCCCCTGGAACGGTCATCAAGAACGCCCAGAGTGGAGAGGTCATCAAGGACCTGACCGATGAAGAGCGGTGGGTATTCCTCAAGGGAGGTCGGGGTGGCCAAGGAAATTGGCACTTCCGGTCATCCACGCGACAAGCGCCCCGATTTGCCCAAAGCGGTGAAAAAGGTGAGGAGATGCGTGTCGGTGTCGAGTTGCTCGTCATTGCCGACATCGGCTTTGTAGGCTTTCCCAATGCGGGGAAATCCAGTCTCTTGAACATGTTGACCAATGCACGAACAAAGGTTGCCGGTTATCCCTTCACCACCAAAATTCCCCAGCTTGGCATGATGAGGTATGATGAGCATGATATTGTTCTTGCTGACATCCCTGGACTGATAGAGGGTGCCAGTGAAGGATATGGAATGGGGATCAAGTTTCTCCGTCATATCAGCAGGACAACAGGTTTGGCGTTTCTCATTGATCTTAGTGATGAACGGTACCTCGATGCCTATGATATACTGTGTCAGGAGCTCGAGGCCTTTGAGCCTGAGTTGCTTGAAAAGCAGCAGGTGATCATCGGTACGAAGATAGACGAACCAGGAACCTCAGAGCGATTGGAAGAACTGAAGCAGAAGTATGCAGATAAAGAGGTCATCGGGCTCTGTGTCTATCTGGATGAAGGGGTTGATGCGGTCAAGCATGCATTCATCAGGATGGTAGAAAAGCAAGAGACCGTCCATGAGGATACCTCTAGTGAGGGAGGCTTCACTACCACGGTAGACCATGATGCCTACTACCCTGAGGATCCTGGAGAGCTGTAGGAGGAGAGTCTTGAGGCAAGCAGTACCCACTGCTCTGGTGGGAGGAAGTTTTGACCCAGTCCACCTTGGGCACTTGCATTTGGTGCACACAGTGGCAAAGGCTACACCATACCGCCGGTTCATTTTTGTACCGGTTTCCAGAAACAACTTCAAGCGTAATGCAAAGCCTGCATCCCCTGAACATCGACTTGAAATGTTGCAACTTGCTTTCGCGGCTTATCGCATCCACTATCCAGATGATCCTGAGATGGAGTTCATAGCAGATGACTGTGAGTTGAAAAGGGGAGGCATCTCCTATACCTATGACACGGTGAAGCATCTCTATCTTCACTATCAGATCAAGGGACGTCTTGCGGTGGTCATGGGAGATGACCTGCTTGGTGATTTGCAAAAATGGTACTCCTATGAAAAGCTCAAGGAGCTTGTCACCTTTGTAGTCATACGACGGGAAGGAGAGAATCCCTCCTTTGAGGATATTGCTGCAGATCTCATCTATCTTGACAACCCCTTGGTGGAGGACAGTTCCACACAGATTCGTGAAGTTGCGGCAAGCCTGCAAGAGGGAGAAACCCTCCCCGATGATATTGCTCAGTTGATGCCTGAGGAGGTAGCTCGTTATGTCGAGTCCCTACGACTCTACCGCGCTTGAAAAGGAACTCTCCAAGACATTGACAGGCAAGCGATATGTACACAGCTTGGCTGTTGCGCAGACCTGTCTGCTTTTACAAAAGCAGTACAAACTAACCTGTGATGAAAAAGAGCTTTACCAGTGTGGACTGATGCACGATCTGGCAAGGGATTGGTCCGCGCAGAAACTCATTGCCTATGCCGATGAGCATTCGCTTGCGTTGGAGGTGGAGGAAGAGTCCACCCCGGTTCTGTTGCATGCTCCGGTTGGTGCTTGTCTGCTTGCCGATCGTGGATTCTCTGAAGAGGTTTGTACAGCCGTCAGGTATCATACGATAGGAAGCATCCATATGGGGATCATGGGTTTGGTTCTCTATGTTGCTGACTATATTGAACCGAACAGAATGCATCTGAGTGACGGAGATAGAGATGCCTTGATGCATGAGCCCACCTTGGAGTCACTCTGCCTGCAAATCGTGAAAGCAGAACATATTCATTTACACGCCAAAGGCAAGGTGGTGACCCACTCAGGGATGGAACTCTATCAATGGCTTGTACAGGGAGGTCGGTTTTGAGGCGTACCATGGTGGTGATTGTCTGTATATGCTCCCTCCTTGCTGTGGGATGCAGAGACGAGGATCCTACCGTGTACTATGGATTATATGATGGGTATGAGGCAATTCTCGCCTTTGAGAAAGAGGATACACTCTTTGTAGTAGTCCTTCCGTGGTCACTATTGGAAAGAGTCCAAGAACAAAGTGCTGAGCAAATGCTTCAACAACTCAGTGGTATGGAGAGTGACCATGTCATCAATGGCGCAGGAGAATCACTGCAGGCTCTACGTAGTTTGCTCACCACATTGGTGGTGGATACAACAAACACGCCTTATGATCAGGTCGATATCCAGGCAAGGATTGAAGCCTTGAAGAAAGGAGCTTCCTACTTGAGGAAAACTGGATTGGCAGATACACTTTCCACCGTCTTCCCTGATCTGGATGTATGTAGTTTGCTCCAGCGCGTAGAGCAGGTGAGCGCTTGGGATCTGCGCGAACCATGGGATGAAACAACGCTTGTTGACTGGCAACAACTGAAAAGCCATATGCAGCTGTATCTTGGACAGATACAGCGATTGCAGCGATGAAGTGAGAGAAATTAGGAGTTTGTAGGAATGAATGACTTGGTACAGGCCAATGCACATGCAATAGGCCAGTTTCTGGAAGACCATAAGTGCAAGGATGTAAATATCCTTGATGTAACGCAAGAGTGTTCATGGGCCGATTGTTTTATCATTGCAACGGTAAGCAGTGTGGGACACCTTCGTGGTGTCACTCATGAACTGTGGGGTTCCCTCAATGAGCTGGGTTTGGAGGTAACCAACCGACACAAGAAACCAGCCGGGGACGGTTGGGAGTTGATCGATTGTGGTGATATTGTCATCCACCTGATGAGCAGTGAACTCAGGGATTTCTATTCCCTCGAGAGGCTCTGGCAGAAGAGAGAAAAAGAAGAAGAGCAAGAGGAGTAGTTACTCCTCAATATTCTCCCGTATCTTGATAATGGTCTGGGTGATGGTGTCCACCAATGGTTCCGCCTGATTCATCAGATAGGTGAACAGTTTTTGGATGGCATCATACCCTTGCCGTTGTGGTTGTTGGCAGATTGTGAAGGTAATCACCCCCTCCTGCACCAGTCTCCTGGTAATGGGGATGTCATCGAAACTAAGTATGCTCAGGGACCTTTCTCGTTTTAGGTCCTTCACTGCCCGACAAGCTCCTTGTACGCCTGCTGCCGTGAGATAGATGCAATTGATCTCATCGTGTTTTTCCAAACAAGAGCGGGTACGTTCGTAAGCGTAGGTGTCATCGTCAAGACTCTCCACTGTATCAACCAAGGTGAAGGGAGCGTTCCGCTCCCTTAATCCGTCCAGAAAGCCCTTGATACGTTCCTGATGGCCTTTCATGTTGAATGATCCGGTTACTATTAGGATATGCTTGTGACTCTTGCCGCTCAATGCAGAGAGTCCACTGGCTGTTTTCCCTGCAAGATAGTAGTCAGGGCCTACATAAAAAAGACGATGGCTACTATCGATATCAGTGTTTACAGTGACCACGGATGTTCCACTTTCAGCAATCTTGTCTATTGCTGCAATGACCGGTTGTACATCAAGGGTTGTGAGACACACTCCATCGTAGTGATTGGAAGCGAGATGCTTGAGTTCCTTCACATGCACCTCCAGATCAAAGGATTTGATCTGTGTGATATCAAGAGATACCCCAAAGTCGCTCAACTCCCTCTCTGCCTGTCTAAAACCAGCAATGACATCGTCAAAGAAGGGGTTTCCAATGCTTGGGAGGAGACATCCTATTCTTAGTGGTTGCTTCCTCCTTGCAAGTACTTTTCCTGCAAGATTCGGGGTAAATCCCAAATCATCAGCAATTTCCCGTACCTTCTTGGCAACCTCTTCGTTTACCCCTTTTCGGTTATGAAGCACCCTGTCCACGGTTCCCCGAGATACTCCTGCTTCTTTTGCGATGTCTCTGATAGTAACAGCCATGGTAGTCCTTTTGCATGAAGATATGCCGACAATGCAGCATTTGCAAGTATCCTTAGCTGGATTTTGTCCGCTTTTTACTCAATACATCAAAAACCACCGCTGCCAGTACGACAATACCTTTGACAGCCTTCTGCCAGTTGGCATCGATTCCAAGGATTGACATACCATTGTTCAGAACACCCATGAAGATGGCTCCGATGATGGCCCCCCCAACAGTGCCTGTCCCGCCATATGCCGAGGCTCCGCCGATAAAACAGGCTCCAATTGCATCCAACTCATAGTTGGTGCCAGCAGTTGGGGCCGCAGAGTTGAAGCGAGCTACTCCTACCAGGCCAGCTACACCTGCAAGGAAACCCATATTTGCATAGGCAAAGAAGAGTACCCTGTTGGTATTGATACCTGAGAGTTTTGCTGCCTTCTCATTGCCTCCCAGTGCATAGAGATGTCTTCCTGGAACACTTCGGGATGTAAAGTAGCTGTATCCAAGAACAATGACCGCAAGAAGTATGAGAATTACCGGTATTCCCTTGTGTTGTCCAAGCAAACTGGCGATGATCATAATTGCTGAAGACAGGAAAACGATTCGTATGATGGTGTATGTCATTGGTTCAATCTGATACCCTTTCTTCTTCTTTGTCTGGCGGTTGAAGAGGGTATATCCGATGACAATCAAGCAGATGATGATTCCAAGCACAATGGTCACTGTAAGGATGTTGGCCTTGTTGTCGGTATTGGGGAGAAAGCTGTTGAAATAGCGCAGATATTCTTCGGGAAATGGGCTGATGGTAAGACCGTTTAGGATGAGGAGCGCCACTCCTCTCCACAGCAGCATTCCCGCCAGGGTTGTAATGAAGGGAGGAATGCGCACATAGGCAATCCAAAAACCCTGCCAGGCTCCAATTGCCAATCCTGCGAGCAGACATACAACGATTGATATATAAATATTCCATTCCAAATTCACAATCAAAGTACCGGCAAGTGCCCCTACCAGCGCGACAACCGACCCGACTGAGAGGTCGATGTTTCCACCGGTAAGAATACAGAGCAACATACCCGAAGCCAGAATGACGACATAAGAGTTCTGGCTGATAAGATTGGAGATATTCGCCGGGGCGAAGAGGGAACCTCTTCCACTGGCACTGATCAGGCCATGAAAGAGGATCATCGTTGCGATAAGGACCAGAAGCATGGAATTCTTCTTCATGGTGTCCTTGATGCCGAGGCTATGTCTCATGATATTCTTGCTCCTTTTTGATTCTGAATGATACATTTCATAATAGTTTCTTGACTTGCTTCTGAAGTGAGCATCTCACCTACGATTCGGCCTTCGCTGAGTACGTAGATTCGATCACAGATTCCTAGGATCTCAGGCATCTCAGAGGAGATGACGAGAATTGATTTTCCTTCTTCTGCAAGTTTGTTGATGAGCAGGTAGATCTCATATTTTGCGCCAACATCAATTCCTCTCGTTGGTTCATCAAGCAGGAGGATTTCCGGTTCTGTGAAGATCCATTTACCCAGCAGTACCTTCTGCTGGTTTCCTCCTGAAAGATTGTTGACATCCTCAAGGACTGAGGAACATTTTGTCCCGATCTTAGAGACCATATCCTTTGAGACCTGCATCTCCAAATCCGGGTCTATGATCTGGTGGTTGCTGACCGATCTCAGGCTTGCGAGTGTGGTGTTCTCCATAATGGATTTGCTGAGTATCAGGCCATTGGTCTTACGGTCTTCGGTAACATAGGCGATCTTGTTGTCGATGGCTTGCTGCACCGTATTGAGCTGGACCTCTTTCCCGTTGATACGGATTGTCCCGCTGATCTCCTGTCCGTAGCTCTTTCCAAACAGGCTCATCGCGAACTCTGTACGTCCTGCCCCCATCAATCCACTGATGCCTACGACTTCTCCTCTACGGAGATTGATGGAGATATCATTACAGATCTTCTGTCCCGGATTGAGCGGATTGTATACGTTCCAATGCTCGACCTCAAGACTTACTGCTCCGATCTTTGCGTTGCGTTTGGGGAACCGATCGTCAATACTGCGTCCGACCATTGCCTTGATAATCTCGTTTTCATTGAATTCCTTCTCGCGTTTGTCCATGGTGGTGATTACCTGACCATCACGGATAACGGTGATCCTGTCAGCGACATAGGAAACTTCGTTGAGCTTGTGGGAAATGAGGATGCTTGTCATCCCGTTTTTCTTGAACTGCAAAAGCAGATCAAGCAGCTTCTTTGCATCTGAATCGTTGAGGGAAGCCGTGGGCTCGTCAAGGATCAATATCTGTACATTCTTTGCGAGTGCCTTTGCTATCTCTACCAGTTGTTGCTTGCCGACGCCAATATCCTTGATGGCAATCTTACTGGATTCTTCCAGGCCTACCATGGAGAGGAGCTCATCTGCCCTGTCGTAGGTCTCATCCCAGTCGATATGGAAGTATGCACCTCGTTCATTGCCTAAAAACATATTCTCGCCAATCGTAAGGTACGGAACCAATGCAAGTTCCTGATGTATGATTGCGATTCCTTTTTGCTCACTTTCCTTGATGGTGTGAAAGTGACAAGCTTGCCCCAGCATGAAAATTTCCCCATCAAAGGTACCAGATGGGTAGACTCCGCTGAGGATATTCATCAGTGTGGATTTTCCCGCACCGTTCTCTCCGACAATTGCATGTATCTCACCTTGTCTGATATCGAGGTTGACATCATCCAAAGCTTTAACCCCTGGGAAGGTCTTGGTGATGTGTTTCATCTCTAAGAGTAGGGTGTCCAAAATGAACCTCCAAGGAGGCGGGCAACGAAAGCTGCCCGCCGCTTTTTGTTGAAAATCAGACCTGGATATCGGCTTCGGTATAGTATCCGCTGTCGATCAACAGTTCTTTGTAGTTGTCCACGGTTGCAAAAACGGGTTCGCAGAGGAAGGAAGGAATGACTCCAGTACCATTGTCATAGGTAGTGGTGTCGTTTACATCAACCTCTTCACCCTTGATGATTGAGTCAACCATCTCAACAACCTTTGCAGCCAAGGTACGGGTGTCCTTGAAGATGGACATGGCCTGCAGACCCTGCAGCATGTTCTTTACTGCTGGCTTGTCACAGTCCTGTCCGGTGATGATTGGGAAATTATCCTTGGTGTATCCAGCAGCTACCAGGGCATTGGTGATTCCGTTTGCTACTGAGTCATTTGAGGAGTAGACAGCATCGAGTCTTCTTCCGTTCGGGCCATATCCGTTGGCGGTAATCAGATTCTCCATGCGCTTCTGTGCTTCCTCTGTGGACCAGTTCAGTGTTGCAACCTGGGCCTTGCTGGTCTGTCCGGAAGGTACCACAAGCTTTCCACTCTTGATATACGGCTCGAGAATTGACATCGCGCCACCGAAGAAGAAGTTGATGTTGTTGTCATCAGGGGATCCGGTAAACAGTTCGATGTAGTAGGGGCCGGGAGTGCTGTCGAGCTTCAGGGCGTCACGGATGAACTCTCCCTGGATGGTGCCGACCTTGAAATTATCAAAGGTTGCATAGTAGGTGACTGCATCACTGTTCATGATCAAACGGTCATAGGCAATAACTTCAATGTCATTTTCCTTAGCCTGCTTGAGTACCTCAGTGAGCGCCGATCCGTCGATGGAGGCGATGACCAATACATCACATCCGGTGACGATCATGTTCTCGAGCTGTGCAACCTGGGTTGGAATGTCATTATCCCCTGCATACTGCAGGTCAACCTGGTAGCCGGCAGCCTCGAGTTGCTTTTTCATGTTGGCTCCATCCTGGTTCCAACGCTGAAGACTCTGGGTCGGCATCGATACACCAATCTTGGCAAGGCCGGCCTCTTCTTTTGTTCCCGCTGCGAAGAGTGATGCTGTGACCAACAACACAATCATGAGCACACTTACACACTTTTTCATATACAACTCCTTTTATCTGGATCTCTCCAGTGATATGCATGAGTTGTGGAGGGGTATACGTAGTACTGATAGCAGAAATATCCAGCAAAAAGTTTATTTACTGCGTAGTGCCCGAGCACGTTTATCTATATAATAGTACTGATTCCAGATTTGTAAAGGAAAATATCTTGGATGAACAAAAGAATTACATACAAATAGTACTAAATGACCCGCTTGGTTTTCCATTTGCCCCGAGCAAAACGGGTAATGAAGCAACTGCTTCTGAACACCCAGTCGATATACATACCGAACCAGACACCATAAATGCCCCAACCTAATACGATGGCAAGGAGATAGCTCATACCTACCCGACTTGCCCACATGCTTACCATGGAAACGACCATGGTGAACTTTGCATCTCCTGCTGCCCTGAGAAAGTTCGGAAGAGAGAATGCAGTGGGCCAAAGCAAGGAACTGAAGATCATTGCAGAGCGAATGACATTTGTTGCAAGGACAGTAGCCTCATCGGAGAGATTGAAGATGAAAACCAGTTGTGGTGCAAAGAGAAAGACGGGAATTGCCAGTACTATCATGGCAAGATATGCCGCAAGGAGCAGTTTCTTGCCATAATAGACGGCTTGGTCAGGACGCTTTGCTCCAACAGCCTGCCCAATGACTGTAATGGAAGCGAGCCCGATGGCACCCCCTGGAATATTTACAAAAGATGCGACTGAATTGGCGATGGCATTCGCTGCGATGGAAGCAGTACCGAAGGCAGCTATGAACCCTTGGACGAGCAGTTTTCCGATCTGGAATACGCTTCCCTCGATGCCGTTTGGAATGCCTATATGCAGAATTCGCTTGATCATCTCCCATCGTAGGGAGAGCTCTCGATAGTTTCTCACCGAGATCTGGTTTGTTGGATTAGCCAAAAGCACCAAGATGATTGCACTTCCGATCATACGGCTGAGCAGGGTACCTAGTCCTGCACCAATGACCCCAAGGTCCAGTGCAAAGATGAAGTAGGCATTCCCAGCCACATTGACCAGATTCATTACCACACTCACCCAAAGGGAGACCTTGCTGTTGCCCATTGAACGAAAAAGCGCTGCAGATGCGTTGTAGGCAGCAAGAAAGGGAAGGGAGAGAAGAATATAGATGAAGTAGGTGGCTCCTCCCTCCAAAACGGAGTGTTCAATGGAGCCAAAGATGAAGCTGATGATTCCACTCCTGAAAGGCATGCAGAGGCTGAGCAGTACTACCGAAACCACCAGGGAGAGAAGAATCAGTTGCTTTCCGGCCTCATTTGCCGAAGCATGGTCCTTTCTTCCCAGATATTGGCTAGCGACTACAGCTCCTCCTGTTGCGAAGGCTGCAAAGAGCTGGACGATCAGAATGGTGATGGAGTCGACCAAGCTGATGGCACTGACTGCACTCTCCCCGGCTGAGGCAATCATGACCGTATCAGCCATGCCGATGGAGACCATGAGCGCCTGTTCTATGATCAGGGGAATAATGAGTGAATATAAAAAACGGCGGGAGAACATATGCTCCAACGCCGTATCCTGCAGGGTGGTTTTCAAAGCACTACCTCATTGCCATCCTAGTCAAAGCATGCATGGATGGCAAGCTTAATCGGTGAGCAAACCCTCATCGTTGTCAAAATTCTTCTTCCGCAAGTTCTTGAATCTGCGAACCAACTCCTCGACGGTAAGATCTGCCTTCTGATCTCCTGCAACATCAAGGATGATGGATCCTTCATCCATCATGACCAAGCGGTTTCCAAAATCAATGGCAAACTGCATGTTGTGGGTAACCATCAGAGCGGTGAGTTCGTACTCCTTGATGTACCGCTCTGTCAAATCCATGACAATCTGGGCATTCCTGGGGTCCAATGCTGCGGTATGTTCATCCAGCAACAGCATCTTCGGCTTGCTCATGACAGTCATCAGCAGGGTAAGCGCCTGTCTTTGTCCACCGCTGAGCAGTCCTACATTGTCCTTCAGTCTATTCTCCAGCCCGATTGGTTTAAGCAACTCCCTGAAGAGCGCTCGCTTTTCATTGTTCAGACTGATCTTCAGTCCTTTCATCCCCTTGGTCATTGCCGTAATCATATTGTCCTCAATGGACATGTTTGCGGCAGTGCCCTTGGTAGGGTCTTGGAAAATGCGTCCGATCGTCATGGCTCTTCGATATTCAGGGCTGCTGGTTACATCAATCTCGTTGAAGATGATCTTCCCGTTGGTAACAGGGTAGGTTCCGCTGATCAGATTGAATAGTGTCGATTTACCGCTTCCGTTGGATCCGATGACGCAGATGACGTCCCCTTTGTTCACGTGCAGGTTGATGTTTTCCAATGCGGTCTTCTCATTTACGGTACCAGGGTAAAACACTTTGGTGATATTGGTCAAATCAAGCATTGGTCGCATCCTCCTTATCGCCCTTGTTCTTTGCCAAGGATCTGGCAATGGCTTTCTTCTTTGCTCCAGCAGTGCTTGCAGCACTTCTGGTCTGGGCTACGAAGAGACTGACAATGACCAGAATACCGGTGAGAAGCTTGAAGTCGTTTGGGGTAATGTTGACCAGGTAGCCATACTTCCTTCCGAAGAACATCAAGGCCTTGTAGATGATTGCCCCAAAGATTGCCCGAAGGGTCAACAGGGATATCCTGTTGGTCGAGAAGAGGAACTCCCCGAGCATAATTGCTGCAAGTCCCTGGACCACCATGCCAATACCCAAATTTGCATCAGCAAACCCTTGGTACTGGGCAAGAAGACCTCCTGAGAGAGCAATCAGGCCATTAGAGAGGCCAAGCCCGATAAGCTTCAATACTTCAGGGTTGATGCCCTGGCTTATGACCATTTGCTCATTGCCGCCCATGGCTCCAAGGGAGACTCCCAAGTCGGTTCTAAAGAAGATGTCAATGAGGACCTTTACAAAGAGCACCACCAGGAGGGTTCCCAGTAAGCTGGCCCATTCTGCGGGTAGGAACTGAAATGCCTCAGGGAGTTTTGAGTAGAGGGTCTCCACACGGAGAAGTGGAACATTCGCCTTGTTTCCCAAAATTCTCAAATTAATAGAGTAAAGCATGGTCATGGTGAGGATACCGGCAAGCAATCCGGGAATTTTCAGTTTGTTGTGGATTGCTGCTGTCACCATCCCGGCTACTACACCAGAGAGAAACGCAAGCAAGAGTGCGACAAAGATGGGAAAGCCTGCAACGATTGCCATGGTGGCAACTGCCGCCCCAGTGGCAACTGATCCATCGCAGGTCAGGTCGGCTATATCGAGTATCCGATATGAGATCAAGATTCCAATGACCATCAAGGAGAAGATCAGGCCATCGACAAAAATTCCTTCTAACATGTAAAACCCCTTACACAGAAAAAACCCGCCGGCTCACTACAAGTCCGGCGGGATTGCAAATAACCCAGTTACTGGGAAATTTTTGCACCATCCTTGATGAGAACCGCTGCAGCATCCTGCAATTCCTGCGGAATAGTATAGCCAAGCTCCTCGGCTACATCAAGATTGAACCAAAGCTGGAATTTGGTAGGATCGGTAATGTAGACAGTACCAATATCCCCAGCATTCTTGCCTTTGAGGATCTGTTCAACGACCTTTCCGGTCTCAACTCCGATATTGTAGTAGTCAAATCCAAGACTGATCATGACATTCAGACCATCGATGCCGCTGGCATCAGAGCTGAATAGTGGCTTGCCTGCTTTCTTTGCGACATCGTCAACAGAGGCAATTGCGCTGATGACGGTATTGTCTGTAGCGATGTAGAGGGCATCGACCCGGTCAATGATGGACTGGGTAGCCATTTTTACTTCACTGGAATTGGAGATTGCTGCTGAGACAAAACCCACTCCATACTTTTCGCAAGCCTCTTTCGCCATCTCCATGAGAAGCACCCCATTGGCTTCACCTGAGGCATAGACATTGCCAATGGTCTTGGCGCCGGTGATGTCTATGAGAAGCTTGATCTGCTCTTCAACCGGGTTCTTGTCAGATACTCCGGCGATATTGGCAGCGACAAGTCCGGCTTCTGTAGAGTCTGTAACCGCACTGAATACGACAGGAACGCCGGAGTTTTCGCCAAACACCTGGGCAAGGGCCTGTGCTGCCGGGGTTGCAATACCGACCGCGATATCAACCTTGTCGCTCTTGAACTTCTGGGCGATGGAGGAAGCGGTGGAGATATCCCCGTTTGCATTCTGTTGGTCATAGGTTACTGAAAGACCGGTGGTTGCCAGGTGGTCCATCATTCCCTGTTCTGCAGCATCGAGTGCTGCGTGGGTGACCAGTTTGGAAATACCAATCTTGTATGGCTGGGGACCGGTTTGTTCTTCCTGCCCGGCACTGAAGAGAGGGAGTGCAACACAGAGCAGAAGAGAAAGGGCGATGAGCATCGAACGCTGTAGTTTTTTCATAATCATTCCTCCAAGCGGATAATCCTTTTCGTTTGCAAAACTATAGCTGGAATTTTCAGATTTGTAAATCCGAATATACAAAATATTGAATAATAATTCATATAATATACAAATAATGGCGAAGCTACCTGTAATGAAGCGTACTTGCCTCCCCGAGGAGGCAGGTACGCTGCAAGCTTGCACATTGGTTACTGGACCAATTTCTTCCCATCCTTGATCAGTACCTTTGCATTTGCAATAAGATTTTCAGGGATGGTGATGGAGAGCTCCTTGGCGGTATCGAGGTTGAACCAGAGTTCAAATTGGGCAGGATCTTCGAAGAACAGTGCACCAATATCCTTCGGATCTTCTCCGTTCAAGATGCGTTGCACTACTTTTCCCGTCTCAATACCGACCGTATAGTAGTTGAAGCCCCAACTCATCAGAAAGTCGATGTTCTCACTGCTGGTCGTATCGGTATTGAAGAGAGGCACCCCTGCCTTCATGCAGACTTCACTGACACTGGGAATGGCACTGACTACTGTATTGTCTATCGCGACATACATGGCGTCGACCCTGTCTATGATGGACTGGGCGGCCATCTTCACCTCGCTGGAGTTGCTGATGGCTGCTGATACAAATGCAATGTCATTTGCCTCGCAGATATCTCTGGCCATCTCCATCTGTACCACACCATTTGCCTCACTACTGGTGTAGATCATACCCAGGGTCTTTGGCTTCACGATGGAGAAGTAGGTCTCCAATTGGAGTTCGAGTGGATTCAAATCAGATACCCCAGCAATATTGGTTTCCTCTGTTTTGGTGTAGTCCACTACAAGACCTGCTGCCAAGGGATCGGTTATTGCCCCAAAGACCACCGGCTTTTCCTTGATGATCTGGGCAAGGGCCTGTGCTGCAGGGGTGGCAATACCTACCACAATATCCTTGTCATCACTTTTGAATTTTTGTGCGATTGCGATGGCAGTTGCAATCTCTCCATTACAGTTTTGGTTGTCGAAGGTCACCTCGATACCACTCTCTGTAAGATGGTCCATTATTCCCTGTTCGATTGCATCGAGTGCAGGATGACTGACCAGTTTTGAGATTCCGACGGTATAGTACTCTTTTGATTTGGCTGCTTCAGTTGTCGGTTGTGCTGTCAGGACGGTAAGTGAAATTAGCATGGTTGCTAGTGCAATGGTGATTCTCTTCATAGTAATCTCCTCTGTGATGGTGTTACTTTATATAGAAACGCAGAGGATTGCAAGTATCTATCCATAGAAACATTGATTTTTTTTGGAGTGCAGTTAAAAAAGAATACTCCCCGGCAACAAGGTTGCTGGGGAGTTGTGGCTTGCAAGCAGGAAGGATCAGAGGAACTCGTCCTCATCAAAGGCTTCACTCTCATCGAAATCGTCGTCCTCGTCGAAAAATACATCCTCAAACGACTCGTCCCCATCTACCATGAATCCATCATCGATCAGGTCCTCGTCCTCTTCCTCGTCATCGAGTATTTCGTCGTCATCATCGCCGAAATCGATTACCTCAGGGGCGTCATACAAATCAGCAAGATAGGCATCTTCCTCATCCTCCAGTCTGCTGAAATAACGATCTTCCTCATCATCGAGCTCATCTTCTTCGTCACGGTATTTAGCCATGTTGGTACTCCTTGAAAACAGAATCAAATCCCACAACTCCAACATAAGAGAAGGGCAAGGGGTTGTCAATTGTTTGTACCTGTTTGTGCGTCTGGACAGGTAAGAATCACACTGCTATGATGCGGGTATGGAAACAAAGCGATGGTATCTGGCGGTCCCTTTTGGAGACCCAGCGGGAATCGGGCCTGAAATTGTGCTGAAGGCATTGCAAAGTGTTCTCCTCCCACCCTCTGTCGGTGTGGTGGTCGTTGGTGATGCCTCCCTTTTCAAGAAAGTCTCAACTGATCTGCATATCCCATCCGATTTCGATGCTGTGGTGCTTGATGAGCTCTCTCTCTCCCGTGCCATCGAGGGTGGGAGCAAACACATTCTCTACAGCCAAAATATTCTGGATATGAACCGGTTCGACTATGGAAAGATCCAAAGGATGTGTGGCAGGGCTGCCTACATCGCAGTGGAAACTGCTGTTCGCTTGATCGAGAGGGGATTTGCCCATGCACTGGTGACGCCACCTTTGCACAAGGAAGCACTCAAGGCAGCTGATGTTCCTCATATTGGTTATACCGAGATACTCAGTGCTCTCACCGAAACAACGCAAGCAGTTACGATGTTCGACACCCTTGGTCTTAAAATTTTCTTTCATAGCAGGCATCTCTCTCTACGCCAGGCATGTGATGCTGTTACCAAGGAGTCCTTGTTGGAAAGTATCCAGATGTGTGATGCCATTACAAGGAACCATCCCACAGCATTTTCAACCGAACTGAGTATTGCCGTGGCAGGATTGAATCCCCACTGTGGGGAGCATGGTCTTTTTGGAGACGAAGAGGGAAAGGCCATTGAGCCGGCGATCGAGGAGGCTCGATCCCAAGGGATAGATGTGGTGGGTCCTATCGGAGCTGACTCCGTATTCTACCAAGCCAGAATTGGGAAGTACCGTTGTGTAATCTCTCTCTACCATGACCAAGGCCATATTGCCGCCAAAACCTACGACTTCAACCAGACCATCTCAATCACCTGGAATCTTCCCTTCCTGAGGACCAGTGTTGACCATGGAACCGCCTTTGATATTGCTGGAAGGAATCTTGCTGATGCCTCAGGCATGATCAGGGCTCTGGAAGCTGCATCATCCTATCTTGCCTCTGATGGAGGCGATGTATGAAACGTCTCTTGAGCCTTGTACTCCTATGTGTACTTCTTGTCATCCTTTCAGGGTGTGGCACCACGGTGCATGTTCGGCATCTTGTGCCGGGAGAGGTTGATCTCTCCGGTTCCAGGAATCTGGCAATTGCATCGACTTCTTCCTACCGCTTTTCCTATGGACGTCCGGTAAGTCCTTGGGTTAGCGGGCTCCAGGAAACTGATTTTACCCTCTCCAGTGGTTTTGATGCAGATATTCCCGATCGGGTTGCTGCCATGGCATCCCAGTATCTTATTTCTGCTATTGAAGATAAACAATACTTTACGCTGCTTTCCCCTGATGCAACAGATGCCTATCTGAGCCTCTCAAAGGCAGGGGAGGATAGTGTAAGACTACTCACCGAGAAAGGGTTCAGTATCCTTATGACCAGTGAAATTTCCTATATGGATGTTACGGAGCGGGTTGAAGGGGTGGATAGGCGTGAGTTTGTCACGAACTCCAGTGGACTCAGCAGTGAACAGGTTACAAAGCGGGAATATTATCTGGTACAGGAAGCTACCCTGGGACTCTCCTATATGATCAGTAATTTGAAAACCGGCAGGGTCCTGGTCAGTGACAGTAGTACAGACAAGGAAGAGAAACGCACCAGGATAGGGATTCGATACTATCAAGACGATGGTACCTATCGTGATGAAAGAGATTACACTAGCGGTTTCTCCCCATCCTTTGACTCGCTGTTCCAGAACATCCTCGAACGAATCACTGAGCGCGTGGCAATCCAGTTGGCTCCCTCCTGGCAGACTGAGCATTTTTCACTTATGAAAAACAAACCAAAGGTCCCTTCTTTGGAGATGGCTTATGACCTGGCAAAGCAAGGCGAATATCATAGGGCTTATGAGCAGTTCTTGAAAACATGGATGGAAGACCAGCATCTGGGCAGTGGCTACAATGCATCACTCATGTTGGCAGGACTTGGGAAACTGCAGGAAGCGGTGGACTTGATGAACCAGGTCTACAACCTGCATGGAGATACGCGTTCGCATGATACCTTGCTGATTCTGCAAGAGGCCCTCAGTCAGGATGCTCAGGCACAGAAACAGATCAGCGGAGAGATATCCGATGATGGGCAGGGTGTGGTCATGACCCAATATATGATAATGGAGTAACACGTGAAGGCAACACAGACATCACTGATTCTTGTATACACAGGGGATGGGAAAGGAAAAACATCGGCTGCAATGGGACAATTGATCCGTGCTCTTGGTCATGAAGGACACTGTGCTGTTGCACAGTTCATCAAGAAAGAGCCCCAGTTGCTTGATAGTGGGGAGTACCGGGTTGTCCATGACCTGGGGGTCACCTGGAAACAGTTTGGAGCCGGTTTTTCCTGGGAAGGAGACAACAATGCCAAGAATGCACTTCTGGCAAAGCAGGGCTGGCAACAGGTTAAGCGTTGGATCTCCTCAGCCTCCTTTGATCTGATTGTTCTCGATGAGTTCACCTATACACTCTCTCTGGGCTATCTTGATTGTGATGAAGTCTGCCTCTGGTTGCAGGACCACAAGGCCAAGGAGGGTTTCCCCCACCTGATTATCACTGGTAGGGGGGCTCCTGCACAACTAAGGGAGGTTGCTGACATGGTCAGTGAGATCCAGGAGGTGAAGCACCATCTCAGCAATGCCAAACGAAGTGCGCAAGCAATGATTGAGTATTGAATCGGCATATTTGATGGCCTAATTCCTTGCATTGCTCCTTTTCTTCTTTCACATTTTAAAGATTCCGGGTATAATCACCGAGAGGAGTGTAATTTATGGATATCTGTGACATGCACTGTCATCTCTTGCCTGGAATCGATGATGGATATCTATCAAGAGAGCAGTTCATCCGTATGCTTCATCTCTATGAACTTGTTGGTATCACGGCAATTGCCTTTACCCCCCATATCTACAACCCGTATGTGACAACCAATATTCCCAATCTCCGTGAGACGTACCAGTGGGCAGAGGAAGAAGCCCGATTGGTAGGGATACAAACCTATTTGGGGAGCGAGTTGTATGTAGGTGAACAGGAGAACCTTAAATCGATACCGATTGCTGGAACCTATGCCTTGGTGGAGTTTGGACTATCCCTGCCACCGGCACATCTCTTGGAGCGTATAGAGCAGCTGATCAGTATGCACTATATTCCACTGATTGCGCATGTTGAGCGTTATCGGTGGTTGACCCCCAAAAGTTCTTTGTTGCAACGTTTGCTGTCGCTCGGTTGTTTGTTACAGACAAACGTGGAAGCTGTGGAGAGTGGAATCTCCCTTCCTTATTTGGAACATGACCTGATCGATGTGATCGCCACGGACAATCATGGCGATGAAACCCTGCCGTCCCGCTTGATGGATGCACTTGCAGCGTGGCCATCGGTGGGAGAGAAAATGCAAAAACTATGGTGAAATCACCCAAGGGTATGAGGAGGTAGCGTATGCTGCTGGATATGACTATTGCGAACTTCAAGTCCGTAAAGTCTGCACAGACCATTTCGTTTGAGGCTGTCAGGGATAACCGGTTCCCTGAGTCGAAAGTTGTTGAGGTTACGGAAAAACTGAGGCTGATCAAGACTGCAGCCATCGTAGGGCCAAACGGTGCTGGCAAGAGTACCTTTGTCCGTGCACTTGAGGTACTCAAGGGAATCATTTGTGCCCATGAGGAGACAGAGAACCCCTTGCAGATCCTCAGCGGTACCTCCTTCGCCTACTCACAGGAGAAAGGGCAACCTGCTACCATCATTATCAGGGTTCTGGTAGCTCGTGATGAGGAGAGCGGGGAACCTACCATTGCCCAGTATACCCTGGTCAGTGATCGGGAAAAGATTTTTGAAGAGTCCCTCTACCACATCCAAGGGCGTTCCAAGCGTATGATGTTTGAGAGAAAGCTGGATGAGAAGAGCCTCCTGCTGGATGACCTTGAGCTGACCTACAAGTATCGTTGGGGCAAGCTCTACCGGGGAGATAAGAAACGCTTGGTAGGGAAGGTTGATGAGAAACACTCCTTCCTTGCAGCCTCGGCGCAGAAGGGAAGTGATACCACCGGATTGCTCTATAGCTGGTTGGATGAGAGGCTTCATCTGCTTCCCATGGGAGTTTCCAATATCAGTGAGAAGTATTTGATTGCCCGTTTGAGTGAACACCCAGAGTGGGTACAGCAGTTGATCAACTTTCTCTGGAGCGTTGATATCACCGACATACGAGACATCAGGGTCAAGGATGATCGTCTCATCTTTGTGCATACCAATGTAACCCAGCACTATGCTTCGTATTTTTCCCTGGAGAGTCTCAGCCTCAGGCGTCTATGTCTGATGGGGGTTGCCTTCTTTGAGGCATTCACCCGAGACCAGACCTTGGTGATCGACGACTTTGGAATGTTGCTGCACCCGGACGTACTGTGCCACATTGTGGAGATTTTCGAGGCAAGCAACCTTGGATTCGGCTCTCAGATGTTGGTAGTGGACTGTAATCCATCCCTGCTCAAACCAGGGCTTCTGAGACGTGATGGTGTCTACTTTGCGGAGAAGAACAGCGAAAGTGCGACGGTCTACTACAGTCTTGCCAACTTCAAGTACTCAAGAAGCAAGGACAAGACGCAGAGCCAGTATATGAATGGAGCATTCGGAGCGCTGCCGATTCTCTCTGAATTCAGTTTTGTGGACACATCCAAGGATAAGGAGGAGTAAGAATGGCACGCAAACGAATATCCCAAAAACCACGTAAAACGGTGTTGCTGGTAACAGCGAGTGAGGCAGAGGCGCTCTTCTTTTCCCAGATGCGCAAGGACTGTCGCTATGCAAATATGAGCGTCGTATGGGAAAACAACTTCAAGGACCTGGAAAATCTCATTACCCTTGCAGGCAGAATGAGGAACAAAGAGAGCTACAGTAGTGTGTGGGTTGTCTTCGGCCTCGCCGATCTTGGACTCTCTGTCCAGGATGTGAAGCGTCTGATGCCTTTTGCAGAGAAGAAGAAGGTTCGCTTGGCATGGAACAATCCCTCCCTGCCGCTGTGGTATCTGCTGCATCTGCAAGCTCCCAATGGCTTTGTGGAGGATCCACTCATGATCGAGGACGCCCTCTCAAAGCAATTTCCTTCCTTCAGAAGTGATGCCTCCTATCTCTTGAACGAAGGGCTTGATTTGCACTTGCGTCTCTATTCAGCAAAATCGAAGGCAGCAGTGAATGCATCTTCCTACAATGCACAGGTCGCTCAGCAGGTAGGACTTGCTCCTACCAATATGGTGGCTTTGCTCAATGATATCACCGATATCTGTGGGCTTGCCGATCTGACACACAATCAGAAGCGTCTCGGTTTGAACAAGAACAAAGGATAAAGGGGTGAGCGGGATTCTATTGTTGGTCTACATGCTTGCGTTTGCCTTGGGATGTATGACCTTGGCCTTGGCCATTGTCTATCGTCTTGGAAACGCAAAGCGGTGGGCCACCTATTTTATCGTCTGCCATGCATCCCTCTTGGGATGTATGATGCTCTTGGCGCTCCAGCTACTCAGCCAGCTGTTTCTCACTGGACTTGCCTATACGATTGTTTCAATCATCATTGCCTCGGTATTCCTTGCTGACTTGGCATTCTTGATTGTATTCATTCCGTATTTTACTACCTGGGTCATTGCCCATCCCTGGAGGCAACCCTACAAGGGTTTTTTTCTCTTTCTATCAGCAGTCTATCTTGCTGTGGGTATTGCGAAGGAGATCACCGGCAATGACATACTGGACCAAGCAATGCTCTTGCTTTTTGTCTTCGTAGTAGGATTCAGCCTGGTGGTTATGTTGAAAAATATCAAAACCATAGAGAACAAGACCGCCCGTGCCTCAGCACTCTCCATCATTATCGTCAGTGCCTGTATGGTGCCGGCAATTTTGCTTGCTCTTTTCTTTCCAGCTCTGAGGCCATTCCTCTTTGGTGTCTATTTTCTTGCGCTCTCCATCACCATTATGACATTTTTATTTATCACCTTTGTAAGAATTGGACGGGAAGATGGTGAGAACAAGACAAAGGATGCACTGACCCTGCAGGATTTGGAGAAGTATCACATTACTGAGCGGGAATTTTCGGTAATCCTTCTGATCAGTCAGGGACTGACCAATAAGGAGATAGCCAGTGAGCTGGGTATCAGTGCAAACACAGTGAACAACCATGTGGCGAACATTTATGGGAAGACCCAGGTAAGAAGCCGTATAGACTTGTTGAATCTGCTGAAGCAGAGTTGGTAGGAGGTGTCATGAACATAACCTATGATGTGCCGGACTTTTCGGCAAAGCACTATCAGGATAGGGAGCCGGTAAGAAAGAGCGCTCGCTCCTGGGCAATGGTTCACGAGGAGTCCACACGTGAGGCAGTACTGTTGTGTCATGGGTATACCGGGTATCCCGGAGAGTTGATCCGCCCTGGCATTGATCTCTTTGCATCCGGTTACGATGTCTACTGTCCCCGCTATCCAGGGCACGGTACCGGAAACAAGGACTTTCTTGCTTCCAAGGCTGAAGACTGGATTGGTACCGCCTATGATGCCTATGCCTATCTTGCTCCACGGTATGACAAGGTCTCTGTGGTGGGACACTCCATGGGAGGAGCAATTGCGACCATCGTTGCAGATGCCTTCAACGCAGATACTTTGGTTCTGCTTGCTCCTGCACTGGTAATACCTGCCATTCCAAAGAAGAGCCTGTGGTTGCTGAAGTTCTTCATCAAGAAGCGGAAAGTCTCATGGAAGGCGGACCCTGAGTATCATTTTCTCTATGAGGGAGACAGCGATGACGAAGCCTTCCTCGGATCCCAGTACTGGTCTTATCAGTTTCCCTCTGGAATTTGGGAGTTGGAACGAGTAAGAAAGCAGGCGGTTGCCTGCATTGATCATCTTGTTTCCGATACGTTGGCGATCAGCGGAGGAAAAGATCCCACTATACCTCCTGAGGCATGCGAGTTGGTTGTCTCCAAAAAGAAGGGGGTGAACAAACATCTCCACATCGAGGAGATTGGACACCTTATGCCGTATGACAAGAACCAGGAAGCACAGGACAAGGCAATGGCGGCGGTAGTCTCTTGGATAGAGGGGGAACGCTAAGCTTGCTTGCTGTGATGGGAGTACTCATAGATGGCTGCAAGCTTGTCACTGAGACTCACGATAAAGCTTTCCCGATATCTGGGAAGAGCGATGGTCTTGGGGAACATGTGCTTGACAATGATGTCAGCTTCCTTCTTATTCACTGAGAAATACTTCTGTGCATTCTCCAGCGCTATAAAGGGGTGTTCCTTGCCATGGGATGAGCGTTTTTCATCATGGCTCTTCCGTTCTCGCCAGTCGTAGAGGAAGAAGTCGTGCAACAATCCGCCACGTGCAGCTGCATGGTAGTCAAGGCCCAAGGCCTTGCTGATGCGATAGGAGAGGTAGCTCACCCTGTGCACATGGTCGTAGATATGTCCTGTATGGTGTTGAAACTGTTTCAGCTTGAGGAACTCCTCATGGCTGAGGATGTCACTTACCAGTAATTCATGCTCCCTGGCATACCGTGGCCTGCAGGTTCTCTGTATGTTGTAGGCGAACAAGAAACTGAGGAGGGAAAAGAGAAGATATACCAGTTCCATGGGGAAGATTGGAGACTCCCACAAAGGGGTGAGATATTTTGTCGTGTAAAGGGTCATAAACAGGGCAACAGGAACTCTGAATAGATTGACAAGGGAAGCATTACCCCCTGTCAGAAAGGCTGGAATCGTTGGATGTATCAGTGGTGTATTCCTCCATTCAATTGAGTGTACCGTATCGAAATACCTTGCAATGGTCAACCGGTTGACCCACAATTGGGACACGTGTATAAAACCTGTTTCTTGGAAGTGTCATCCGTGTTGCTATAATCTCTGATTTACGGTACAACAGTAGCATTGAGAGGAGTGTATCCTGATGGAAGTACGAGTACGATATGCCCCTTCCCCGACCGGACTGCAACATATCGGTGGGGTAAGGACAGCACTATTCAACTATTTTTTCGCACGTGCAAATGGTGGAAAATTCATCCTGCGTGTGGAAGACACCGACCGCGAACGCTACAGTGATGAGTCCTTGCAGGACTTGTATGACACGCTCGAATGGCTGGGAATCAGCTGGGATGAAGGTCCTATCGTAGGAGGGGACAAGGGTCCCTATATCCAGAGTGAACGGTTTGAACTGTACAAGAAGTATGCCGAGCAACTGGTTTCTGAGGGCAAGGCTTACTATTGCTATTGTACTCCCCAACGTCTTGAAGCACTGCGTGAGCAGCAACAGAAAGAGAAGAGCAAGCAACAAGGATATGACCGTCACTGCAGAAATCTCAGCGACGCGCAACGAAAGGCATATGAGGAAGAGGGTATAAAGCCAGTGATCAGGCTGAAGGTCCCAACCGAAGGGAAGACAACCTTCCACGATGTGCTTATGGGGGATATTTCCCGCAAGAACCGTGATGTCAGCCCTGATCCTGTCCTGCTCAAGAGTGATGGGTTTCCTACCTATCACCTTGCAAACGTCATAGATGATCATTTGATGGGCATTACCCATATCATGCGTGCGCAGGAGTGGATTCCCTCCGGACCTCTGCATATTCTTCTCTATGAAGCATTCGCATGGGAGCCTCCTTTATACTGTCACCTGCCGATGGTGATGGGAAAGGATGGCCAGAAGTTGAGCAAACGCCATGGATCCACCGCTGTCCGTGATTTCCGGCTGAAGGGCTACCTCCCCGAGGCACTGATGAACTATGTCAGTATGGTTGGCTGGTCCTATGATGGACAGCGTGAGTTCTTCAGCAAGGAGGACTTTGAGCAGTTGTTCACCCTGGAGAAGATCAACAAGGCCCCAGGTATTTTTGACTACAAGAAACTTGACTGGTTCAATGGTCAGTATATCCGGCAGAAAACTGATGAGCAGTTGCTGGAGTTGCTGCTCCCTTACCTGACAAGAGCAGGTTTTATTACCCTCCCCTTGGATGAAGAGAAGAGAAATGCGATGCTTGAGCTAACCTCTGTCAGCAAAGAGCGGTTGAAAGTACTCAGTGACATCATTGATCTCAGCCGATTCCTCTTTGAAACGCCTACCTATGAGGATGTAAGCTTGTTTGCGGCAAAGAAGGTATCCCTTGAAACCGCGAAGGTTGCGTTACAGCAAGCCTATGGGAAGCTCAAGGAGGGCTTTGCAGCCATGAAGAGCCAAGAGGAAATTGAGGCGGATATTTCACAGATTGCTCTGGCTTTGGATATCAAGGTGAACGGGGTATTCATGCCCCTCAGGGTAGCCATAACCGGTAGTACGGTAAGCCTGCCCCTGTTTGACTCCATCAAATTGTTGGGGCAACACGAGACATATACAAGAATAGAAACAGCGTTGGATGTGCTGGAGAGAGAGGTATAAGAGATGGCAGAAGTAACGATGGACAAGATTGTCTCCCTATGTAAGCGGCGTGGGTTCATTTTCCAGTCGAGTGAGATCTATGGAGGCTTGAATGGAGCCTATGACTACGGGCCACTGGGAGTACAGTTGAAAAACAACATTCGCGATTTCTGGTGGAAGGAGATGACACAGATTCACGACAATATCGTAGGTCTGGATGCCTCTATTCTCATGCATCCTCGTGTCTGGGAGGCCAGTGGACATGTTTCAAACTTCAGTGACCCAATGGTTGACTGCAAGCAGTGCAAGTCACGTTTCCGTGCCGACCAGGTTGACCTAAACGGTGCATGCCCGAACTGTGGTACCCGTGACAGTTTCACGGAACCCAGAAACTTCAATTTGATGTTTGCAACCCATATCGGTGCAAACACTGATGCAGGTTCCACAATTTACCTGAGACCTGAGACTGCGCAGGGCATCTACGCAGATTTCAAGAATGTGGTCTCTTCCAGCCGTGTGAAGATTCCCTTCGGCATCGCACAGGTTGGTAAGTCTTTCCGTAATGAGATCACCACGAAAAACTTCATCTTCCGCTCCTGCGAGTTTGAGCAGATGGAGATGCAGTGGTTCTGCAAACCCGGTACCGACGAGAAGTGGTTCAGCTATTGGCGTGAACAGCGTATGGCGTTCTATCATAAGATGGGTATCAAGCCAAGCAGTCTCAGATGGCACCAGCATGGTCCAGATGAATTGGCCTTCTATGCCAAGGATGCCTATGACATCCAGTTCCTCTTTCCCATGGGTTGGCAGGAGCTCGAGGGTGTGCATAACAGAACCGACTACGATCTTGGCCAGCACCAGCAGTTCAGCGGAAAGGATTTGACCTATCTCGATCCTGAGGACAACCAGCGTTATGTTCCCTACGTGGTGGAGACCTCAGCAGGTCTTACCCGTAATGTCCTGATGGCACTCAGTGATGCCTATGAGGAAGAGACCCTCGTCGGTGGTGATGTGAGAACCGTCCTTCACTTCCACCCCACTATTGCGCCTATCACGGTTGCAGTTCTGCCCTTGGTGAAGAAGGATGGCATCGCGGAATTTGCTTCAAACCTTGAGAAAGAACTTCGCGACGATTTTTCCACCTTCTTTGATCTTAGTGGAGCGATTGGGAGAAGATATCGCCGCATGGATGAGATTGGGACTCCTTACTGTGTTACCGTTGACTACCAGACGCTGGAAGACAAGACGGTTACCCTGCGTTTCAGGGACAGCATGGAACAGAGCCGAGTGAATATTGCAGACTTGGTTTCTACAATCAAGGAAGCAAATAAAACATACAAGCGAGTGGAGTAGCCCGATGAATAACGCACTACAGACCCTGATCGATCGAGGGTTCGTCAAAGCATGTACCGATTACGATGCACTCAGTGACTTGATGGATGCAGGCCCGGTAACCTTCTATGTGGGAGCAGACCCGACCGGGAAATCACTCCATATCGGGCATATGGTTCCTTTCTTTGCCATGCACCACTTGCAGAATGCAGGGCATAATCCCATTGCACTTGTGGGTGGTGGGACTGCCATGATCGGGGACCCATCGGGAAAGACAGAGATGCGCAAGATGCTCACTGTTGAGCAGATTGCAAAGAATTGTGAGGCGATCAAGGAACAGCTGAGTACGGTTGTAGACTTCGCTGAGCAGCCAGATAAAGAGAAGGGAAAAGCAATCGCATTGAACAATGCAGATTGGCTCAATGGACTGAACTATATCACCTTTCTCAGGGAGATTGGAAAGCATTTCTCGGTTAACCGGATGCTTACCTTTGAGAGCTACAAGCAACGCTTGGAGCGAGGACTCTCCTTCATTGAGTTCAACTACCAGTTATTGCAATCCTATGACTTTCACATCCTCAACCGTGACCATGGGTGCCGTTTGCAGATCGGTGGCGATGACCAGTGGGGAAATATTGTCAGTGGTATTGAGCTGATCCGTAAGCTGGGAGGTCCTGAATGCTATGGACTGACTTTCAATCTCATTACCCGTGCTGATGGGCACAAGATGGGCAAGAGTGAGAAGGGTGCAGTATTCCTGGACCCAGAACTCTACAGTCCCTATGACTTCTATCAGTACTGGAGAAATGTCAACGATGCTGATGTTGTTCGGTTCCTGAAGCTTTTCACGTTCCTCTCTCTCGACGAGATTGCCCAGTATGAGAGAGAAGGCGTAAACATCAATGAGGCCAAGGATAGGCTTGCCTACGAGCAGACGAAAATCATTCATGGTGAAGAGGAAGCAGAGAAGGCAAAGAGCGCAGCGAAGGCAATGTTCAATGGTGTTGATTTGGGCCTCTCGGGGCGCAAAGGTATGCCGACTTTGACCATCGAGAAGCAGGAACTTGCAGATGGAATCGGGGTGTTGGATCTCTTCAGCCGGACGGATCTTGCTGCTACCAATAGTGATGCACGCAGACTGGTGACCGGAGGTGGTGCATGGATTGGTGAACGAAAGATTGATGATGTGAAAACGCTCATCGATGCAACGTATCTTGATGATTTTGGTGAGTTGATTCTTCGTGCAGGAAAGAAACGGTATTTCCGCATTGTAATAGGTTAGAAAAGGGGAGGGGGAGTCACCCCCTCTCTTTATAGGGAGATATGTGATGAAACACAGAATTAGTATTGTTTTTGTGGCTCTGGTAGCCTTGGTGGCCCTTGGAGCACAGCCAGTGGCAGAGACCTCAGTAGAGGCGCCCTTGTCAGTCCAGTTTGCTGTTATGGCCGGACCTACCGGATTCTCTTCAGTTGCCCTGAACCAGAACGATGGAAATATTTCAAACGAGGTTCAGGTTGCAATGCAGGTATACCCATCCCCCAATGAGGTGGTAGCTCGCTTGGCAAATGGGGAACTCGATTTTGCCTGTCTTCCCTCCAATCTTGCAGCGAATATTTACAACAAGGGAGTCAAGATACAATTGGCCGCAGTAACAGGCAATGGAATGCTCAGTGTTATCTCCAGTGATGGATCAATCAAGGGTGTAAGCGACCTCATGGGCAAGACCGTCCATGTTCCCGGTGCAGGATCCACACCAGACCAGATGGCACAGTTGCTGCTCAAGGAAGCAGGTCTGGTTGCCGGTAAGGATGTCATCCTTGATTACTCAGTAGCAAGTCCTGCACAGCTTGCACAGCTGACCATTGCCGGCAAGGTTTCCCTGGTAATGCTGCCTGAGCCGTTTGCTTCCATGATCTTGCATGGCAGCGAGCGTGCAGATGTAGTTGTGGATATCCAGCAGCTCTATAGTGAACTTGCCGGAGTACCGAATTATCCGATGACTGTCATGGTAGTGAGTGAATCATTTGTGAAGAATCATCCACGGGCACTCGCTCAGGTTCTTAAGGCATATGAGGATTCTGTTGCATGGGTCAATGCTGATCCCCAGGCAGCAGGTGTTGCGATTGAGGAAGCCGGGATTATGAAGGCAGCACTGGCAACTCCAGCTATTCCTTCCTGCAATCTGGTATTTATCCCCAGTCAGGAAGCAAAAGACGAGGTGCAGGCCTACTACACCTTCCTCCACGATTTCAGTCCAGAGTCCATTGGTGGAACAATTCCGTCAGAAGACCTGTATCTCTAGGGAGTAGTGTATGCGCTCGGTGAAGCAGAATCTGATCCTTCTTCTTGCTTCTGCCATCCTGCTGATCATTTGGCAGGTTGGCTCAGTATTGCTTGACAGTCAGATTCTGCTCCCAGGCCTTGTTCCGGTATTCTCCACCTTGCTTGGCCTGGTGGGCGAGCCGGTGTTTTTCCCCAATGTGCTGTTTACAGTACTGAGGGCTTTGGAGAGTTTCTTCATCATTCTTGTCAGTGCATCAATTCTTGGTGTGCTCGCTGGACGTTACCAAGGCATGGCACAGTTTTTGCGTCCATTTGTCACGACCCTCAAGGCAGTGCCTGTGATGAGTGTCATCCTTCTTGCGTTCATCTGGTTCACCAGTGGAACCGTTCCTGTCTTCTCTGCCTTCCTAATGGGATTTCCCGTCATGTATGTACAGATAGAGATGGGGGTAAGAAGACTTGATCCCAATCTTGAGGAGATGTGTTGCCTCTATGATTTTTCCAAAAAGACAAAGCTCCTACATTTTCTGATACCTTCAATGGTTCCCTATTTTGTAACTGGTGCGAAGACTGCCCTTTCCATGGTATGGAAGGTAGTCATCGCTGCAGAAGTCCTTACAGTTCCTCAGTACGGGGTTGGATCAAGGATGCAGCTTGCCCAGGTACAACTTGAGACCGCTACAGTGCTCTCCTGGACCCTGGTTGCAGTCTTTCTCACTGCCTTTGGTGATCTGGTGTTTACCTTGGTGGTTGATGGCCTGGGGGCTTATAAGCGGCACCTCGATGCCAGGAGGATACCATGCGTTTCCTAGAGATCAGTAAACGCTATGGGGATAACCAGGTGTTTGACAGATTCACCCTTGGAATCCCCCCGCAAACGATTCTTTCTGTAGTCGGACCTTCTGGAGAAGGGAAGACCACCTTGCTGCAGATGGCAGCTGGGCTGCTTAGTCCTGATGCAGGAAACATTGAGAAGGAAGAGAGCGAGCAGGGATCTATCAGTTATCTCTTCCAGGAGCCAAGGTTGCTCCCCTCCAGTACTGCCTATGAAAATGTGGAGCTTGCGCTTCGCTCCTTTTCCAAGGACAGGAAGGAGCGGGAGAGGCAAGCATTGCACTATCTGGAACTGGTTGGATTGCAGGATAGTCTCTTTCTCTACCCTCACCAGCTATCTGGGGGTATGCGGCAACGTGTGGCAATTGCAAGGGCATTTGCACACCGATGCAACCTGATGCTTCTTGATGAGCCTTTCCAGAGCTTGGATATAAAACTTAAATACTCGCTCATGCATGCATATATACGGCTTTGGGATGAGAATCCAAAAACCACCATATTTGTTACCCATGACCCGAAGGAGGCTATCCTGATGGGGGATGCGGTGTGTTGTCTGGGGGATGCAACAGAGCCATTGCTCTACCAAAAAATAGATATTCCCCGCAAAGCGAGGAATATCGGCGATTCTCAATTATTGGCTTTGGAAGCCTCATTGGTTGAAGCGTTGGTCAAGCCCTAGAGATCCACCTTCCACAGTCCATGCAGATTGCAGTACTCATAGACGGCAATTACCTTGTCATCGTCGATGGCGAAGGTTGCCTTTGGCTTTCCGTCAACAGGGAGAGCCTTTCTCAAGCCACCCTTCTCAGTCTGGACGTAGATGAATTCGATGTGATGTTCCTGCGTCATGGGATGGTCCACAGAGCCTACATTTACGCTCAATGTGTTCCCTTCAACGGTTACGACAGGAACGTGTTTTTCCTGTGCAGCATCAACAGTGTTCGCTTTGAGAGGAATCATCTCCTCGCCACAGCAAGAGAGTTTAGGTCCTCTGTCCACGACCTTGGCGGCAATGTTGCCACAGTGCTTACAAATGTAGAAAATCTGATCTTTCATAGCTTTTCTCCTTGTCTTCCATCTTACCCGAGATTTTGCTTGTCGTACAGTAGGTTTTATTCCTAATAGGTGCAAGATAAAAATAAGGCAGGCCAACCGGCCTGCCTTTCAAGCTTGTTTATAACTGTTTACACGTAACCCTGCGCAATCATAGCCTCACTTACCTTGAGGAAGCCTGCTATGTTTGCGCCATCGACGAAGTCGTCCTTGGTACTGTACTTCTCTGCAGCCAGGCTGACGGAAGCATAGATGTTCTTCATAATCTGTTGCAGTTGTTGATCTACCTGCTCGGGTCTCCATTGCAACTTCTGGCTGTTCTGTGCCATTTCAAGACCAGAGACTGCAACGCCACCGGCGTTGGCTGCCTTTCCTGGAGCGTGGAGGATCCCGTTCTCCTTGAAAATCTCATCTGCTTCGAGGGTGGTGGGCATGTTTGCCCCTTCTCCAACCAGTTGGATTCCATTTGTAACCAGGTTCTTTGCATCAGTACCGTTGATCTCATTCTGGGTTGCACAGGGGAATGCATAATCCGCTTTCACATCCCAGAGAGGATTTGCTTCCTGCCTTCCATTGTGGGGGATGTACGTAGCTTCCTTGAATTGTTGTGCATACTCACTGATCCTTCCTCTTCTCACATTCTTCAAGGTTTTGACAAAAGCAAGTTTCTTCTCGTCGATTCCAGAAGGATCAATCAGGATGCCGGAAGAGTCACTCATGCTGATCGGCTTGGCTCCCATATGCAGGAGTTTTTCAACCGTGTACTGTGCTACATTGCCACTGCCACTGACCAGGCAAGTCTTTTCGGAAAGACTCTTTCCCTTGGCTTGCAGAATGGCTGCTGAGAGATAGACCAATCCATAGCCTGTTGCCTCCGGTCGAATGTAGGAGCCCCCATAGGTAGGGCCCTTTCCCGTGAGAATACCAACTGATCGGTTCTGCATCCTACGATACTGTCCGTAAAGATACCCAATCTCACGAGCCCCAACACCAATGTCTCCTGCAGGTATATCGGTATCCTCCCCGATATGACGGGAGAGTTCGGTCATCATGCTTTGGCAGAAGCGCATCACTTCATTGTCACTCTTTCCTTTTGGATTGAAGTCACTGCCCCCCTTTCCTCCACCCATCGAGAGACCGGTAAGACTGTTTTTGAATGTCTGCTCAAAGGCAAGGAATTTCAGGATGGAGAGATTTACCGATGGGTGAAAACGGAGCCCCCCCTTGTAAGGACCGATGGCACTGTTCATCTGTACCCGGTATGCACGGTTGATCTGCAGTTGCCCATCATCATCAATCCAGGGTACACGGAACATGATCACACGCTCAGGTTCTACCAGCCGGTCAAGCACCTTGTGATATACAATTTGAGGAAGATCATCGACCAAGTGATCGATGGAGGCCATGAAAGAGGTAACAGCCTGGATAAACTCGTTCTGGTTGGGATCGACTTGTACTACGTGGTCAAGGATTTGTTGTGTTGCTTCGTGCATTTGGATACTACTCCTCTGTTTGTATAAATATACATAATATGCATATGATGGTATAGAAAAGGGAAGAATTGGTAAAGCCTTTCGTAAAACCGAAAAATTGGGTGGGATAATTTGCGCGATGCGTAAATAGGGAGTATAAAAGGAAGAAGACTGAGGAGGAGCTCAATCGATTGCCATCCTATTTCTCATATCCCTAATATTGGTACCGTTGAAAAAAAATGAAAAAAAAATGGCAGCAGGAAAATTTCCCGCCGCCAAGTGCTTATATGAGGCTTTCTCCCCGTCTCAGTCGTTCAATGTTCTCTTTGAAGGGGGGATATATAATACCTTTTTCGGTAATGATGCCGGTTAGGTTCTGGTGCGGGGTTACATCGAAGGCAGGGTTGTAGACATCCATGCCGGTGGGTGCGACCTGCACTCCCTGCACATGGGTCACCTCTTCATTCTCTCGCTCTTCAATGGGAATCGCTGAGCCATCGGGTATGGTGAAGTCGATGGTGGAGATGGGTACGACACTGTAGAAAGGAACCCCATAGGCTTTGCAGATGACTGAGAGGGCAAAGGTCCCCAGTTTATTCGCTACATCCCCATTGGCAGCAACCCTGTCACCTCCAAGAATGACCAAATCAATCTTTCCGTCACGGATAAGGGTTGCAGCAGCACTGTCTGGGATCAGTTTTGAAGGAATCTTTGCTTCCATCAGCTCCCATGCGGTAAGGCGAGCTCCCTGGAATCGAGGCCGGGTTTCATCAGCGTAGACAAAGATATTCTTCTTGTCATAGAAGGCAGTCTTGATCACTCCCAGTGCGGTCCCCCATCCCGCTGTTGCAAGTGCCCCCGTATTGCAGTGGGTGAGAATGGTTGCCTGCTGCGGGACCACGGCAGCACCAATACGGCTCATGGTCTTGTTGGTTTGGATATCCTCCAGTCTGATGGCATCGGCCTCCCTCAGCAACGACTGCAGCAAGGTATCCCTCATCTCTCTCTTATGGTGCTCGTAGCATGTGAGCATGCGCTCAATTGCCCAACCAAGATTGACTGCTGTTGGCCTGGCCTTGGAGAGGAAGGTGCACGCTTGTTTGAATTCTTCCTCCTTTGGGCACTGTTTTGCAGCGAGGTATACCCCATAGGCGGCCGAGGCCCCAATTGCGGGGGCACCACGAACGATCATGTCCCTGATGGCAAATTCGACTTCCTCATAGGTTTTGCACTCCACATAGGCCACTTCAACTGGTAGAATTCTCTGGTCGATCAAGGTCAACACATCTTGTTTGAAGATAAGAGTCGTAAATGATTCATCCATGGTAAGCTCCTTGTTTAGCGGGCAAGTATATCAGCCCAGCTTTTTTGTACGTCGAGTATGGTCTGCTTTTCATCAATGGTAAGCACCTTTCTGTGTTCCATGAGAATCTTTCCTTGGCAAATAACGGTATCGACATCTGATGCTTGGGTGGCATAGACCAGTGCACTGAAGGGATCATTGAGTGGGGTTAGGTGGCTCTTATTGAGGTCAATCAACACCAGATCTGCCTCTTTTCCTGGTTCAAGGGTTCCAATGGTATCTCCCAATCCCAACGCCTGTGCCCCTGTGGATGTTGCCATCTTCACTACCTGGTACGGAGAAAGTTTTTGGTTTCTTGTATCGACCACTCTCTGGAGCAGACTGGCGATATGCATCTCTTCGAACATATTGAGGTTGTTGTTGCTGCTTGCCCCATCGGTTCCCAGAGCAACCGGTATGCCTGCATCCAAATAGGAAGCAATGGGGGCGATTCCACTGGAGAGCTTGAGATTGCTGCTGGGATTATGGACGATGGTGGCATCGGCGGAGGAAAGAAGTGCTACATCCTCATCGCTGAGATGGACACAGTGGGCAAGCATGCTCTTCACATCCTGCAAGACCCCGATACTGGCAAGGTAGGCAGGAGGGGTCATTCCAGTCTCTGCAATGCAGTCTTCCACCTCTTTCCTTGTCTCACTTAGATGGGTGTGCAAGACGCTTCCCCGCTTTCGTGCCCAATCTGCAGCAAACTGGTAGGTCTCCTTTGTGCAGGTATAGATGGCATGTGGAGCCACGTTCAAGGTAAGCCTGCCGTTGGAGCGCTCAAGATAGGGTGCAAGCATTCTCTCGCGCTCTGCAAATTGTTTCCGGTTCTCCTCTAGAGCCCCGAACAAGGTTACCCCGATACTCCCCCTGATACCTCCCTGTAGTGCCGCTTGCGCCGTTGCCTGGGGGTGGAAATACATATCGGTAAAGGTAGTGCAACCACTTTGAATGAGCTCAATGACACCGAGTAGGCTTGCATGGTAAACATCCTCCTCGGTGAGCTTGTCCTCTATGGGAAAGATTTCTGCGAGCCAAGAGTGAAGGGTAGGCAGTGAGTCCTTGTAATTGCGCATCAGCTCCATGCTCAGATGGGTGTGGGCGTTGACCAGGGCAGGCATTGCAAGAAACGATGAACCATCAATGACCCGGTCAGCCTGAAAGTCAGAATCTGAAGTTCCTACAAATGCAATATGATTCCCATCGATACCAATATCCCCAATCAGGGTCAGTCCCTCTTGGGTCATCGGTACAATGAGTGTGTTTGTGATACGTAGTTTCATGGGCCTATAGTACCATGAAGAAGCTAAGCAGTCACCTTGTTCCGTTTAATTTTCTTGGTACTGGTCATGTCCATAGGCTCCTCAAGGATCGTAAGTTTGCTGATCTTTTTATAGCCTGATACTCGTTGGTTTACTTCCTTGATCACCCGCTCCAGATCTTCTTGTACTGGTATCCCCTGTTCCTTGTAGTACTCTGCGTTTGGATAGATGACAGCCTCGATCATCTCACTGGGGATGTCCTTTTTCTCCTGGTATCCACGGATCAGTATCTGCTCTACCTGGTTGTAGAGCTGGAAGAGATCCTCTATCTCCTCGGGATAGACGTTCTTCCCCCCCTCGGTGACGATGATGTTCTTTGCCCTTCCTTTCAAAAAGAGATACTTCTCCTTATCCAGGTACCCAAGGTCCCCAGTTCTCAGATACCCCTCTTCATCAAAAAGCTCTGCAGTGTGTTCTGGATCCTTGTAGTAGCCTTTTGATATATTGGGACCTTTTACCCGTATTTCACCAACCCCGTTTGCATCAGGGTTTGCAATTTTCATCTCAACCAAGGGGAACACCATGCCAACCGATGCAATCTTGAAATGGCTGATGGGATTCAGCGTGAGTATGGGGCTGGTCTCAGTGAGACCATATCCCTGGATAAAATCCAGGCCAAGCTGTTGGTATTGCTTGAAAACCTTTGGAGCAAGAGGGCCGGCTCCACAGATGAGGAAGTTGTTGCGGTCCAAGCCTATCTTGCTGAGCAACAGCTTGTTGAATGTTTTCCTGAAAGGGTTCACGTGAAAATATTTCTTGGCAAATCCGTTGATGAACATCATCGTATGCACCAATGCATTGACAAAGAGCCCTTTTTTCTTGACTTGTTTCATGATCCCTGCAAGCAACTTGTTGTACAGAAGCGGGATCCCCATGAATATGGTTACCTTTCCCTGGGTCAGGTCGTTGATCATTCTGCTCACAACAATGTCCTGGCCGAAGACACACTCTGCTCCATGCTTGATGGATTCAAGCAATACCGCAGTGCAACAATAGCTGTGATGCAAGGGAAGCAGTGCATAGAGTACATCTGTTTCATCGAGGCTTAGGAATGTTCCATCACAGGCCTGGTAGAGATCACTGACAATGTTCGCATGGGTCAACATTGCTCCTTTCTCGTTGCCAGTGGTGCCACTGGTGAAGAGGATGGAAGCAGTATCGCTTTCGGATGCTGGGATTCGTTCGTACTCCTTGTCAGGCTCCAGAGCTGAGATGGAAGGGTATCGGTCACTGCTGCCTAGTAAGGTTGCTGTACCCTTCAACTCTGTGAACCATCCTTTTTCAGGATCGAGGGCTTCCAATACACTCGTATCCGCAAAAACAAAGGAAGCCTCGACAAAGCTGCTGAGTGTTTCCACCCGCATGCTATGCATTTGGTTGTCAAGCGGTACTACGATTGCACCCGCATAGAGGGTGGCAAGATAGGCAATAGCCCACAGAGGGCTGTTTTTACCGTTGACAACTACACGATCACCTTTCCTGACCCCTCGCATCTGGAGGTATGAACTTACCCTTTTTACTTCCTCGAGAATCTCCGTGAATGTCAGCGTGAATCGATGGGGCTTGAAGGCAGTAAAACCATTGCGTGCTCCGAATTTTTTTTCCGTGATAATCAGAAGATCTATAATTGTAGGCCACTGTCCTTCAAACAGTACCCCACGATATTGGTCAAGTTCATCCCAAGAATGTTTCATGATAGGGGATTCTCCAAAAAGAAATGCGAATGATAGAAATGTACTAGTTGCCTTAAAAGGTATCCTAGAGGTAATTCTCACAGAAAGACCCCTATTTGTCAAGAAAAGCATAACTTGTTTCAATGGAGAAGTTTGGTTTCTTAGTTATATTGTACTATTACCGAGGAAACAGCCGTGTATCGCTCATCAGTGAAGAAATGTCTTCATAGACGATGTCACTCAGTCGCTCCAATCTTCTCTTGTCATTGCTGCCACTGAGAAGAGCAATTGTATAGCCAGCTTGTGAGCGTTTGGCGAAGAGCATATCAGTGATGGTGTCTCCAACCATTGCAACTTGGGATGGGCTTAGCCCGCTCTGAGAGCAGAAGGCGTTGAATGCCTCGCTATGTGGTTTCCTACGGTAATGGCTGTCGCGGCTTGCGATAAAGTCGACCATCTTCTCCAGTCCCATGAGGGAGAGGAAGATGTTTGTGGAAGTCTCATTGTCATTGGTGATGACCCCTATATGATACCCTTCCTGCTTGAGTCTGGAAAAAAGTGTTTGCTGTACAGAGAAGTCCATCTCCCTGAGTTTCTCATTGAGGAGGACTTCACTATGTTTCACACTTCTCTGATATCCCTTGATGGCTTGGATGGCATTGACCCGATAGCGGATGCAATAGAGGAGGAATCTGCGGAGAATTTGTATTTTTCGATGGGTGAAGACAAGACCACGAGGTATACAACGACCATTCTCATCAATTCCCATAAGACTGAGCATTGCCTGCTTGGCACTCTGATGATGCGATTTGCCCATGGAGTTGAAAGTGAGTGCGATGCCTTCCTTGAGGATGGTCTCCCACACCTGGGCATAGTCAAACAACGTCCCATCCTTGTCAAAAATGATTCCCTTGAGTTTATCAACCTTTTGTGCCATGTTTTGGTATCATACGGTACAACACAACTTTTATGCTAGGGGGAAGGCAATGCAGAATCACGCACAGCAGATCGTACAACGTACGGAACTGTTTGCCTGGCAGGTGGAACAGCTTCGATTTAGTGGGGATTTTACCATATACAACCCACTGCAATATGCGTGGAAGATGCATGAGGCATATTTGAGGAGATATTTCAGTCACCCAGTGAGAACCCTCCTGCTTGGCATGAACCCGGGACCATTCGGCATGGCGCAGAATGGGATTCCTTTTGGGGAAGTCAATGCGGTGAAGCAGTTCCTCAAGCTCGATGAGCCCATAGGCAAACCTGCTGTAGAGCACCCATCCAGACCAGTGAACGGGTTGGATGTGCAACGTAGCGAGGTCAGCGGAAAACGGCTATGGGGCCTGATTGCCGAACACTATGGCAGTGCCTTGGAATTTTCAGAGGATATGGCTATCACGAACTACTGTCCGCTTGCATTCATGGAGCGAGGTACCCATGCAAAGAATATTACCCCGGATAAACTTGCCAAGGTGGAGCGGATGGCGCTGGAGGCCATTTGTGATCGATATCTCCTGGATGTAATCAATCTGTTGCAACCAACCTACCTCATCGGAGTGGGAAAGTATGCATTGAAGAAGTTCCAGCAGGTCGTTGGAGACCAGGAAGGTTTTGTCATTGGTGCGATCCTGCACCCAAGCCCAGCAAACCCGCACGCGAACAAGCAATGGAAGGAAAAGACACGTGAACAACTCATCTCGCTCGGTGTGTGGAAGGAGTTATGAGCTTGTATTCTAGATTTGTTCTCTATCACTAGGGAATATGTCACTTTTAGAACTGTATTCACCCTAAAACGTGGCTTACAGCTTACAATAATGGTAAAATCTTACTAGACAATCACTCTTGGCTTTGGTACTCTGTAGTACATGGAGACCATGCTTGAGCGCTCTGCGTATGCCAAGGTAAATCTGCATCTGGCTGTAGGCCAACCGTTTCAAGATGGGTATCACCCCATCCGCTCTCTCTTTGCCTTGGTGAATCTCTGTGATGAGATCTCAATAGTGGTCCTCGATCGAGGGAGCTTTTCTGTAACAGTATCGGGCTTGGAAGCGCTTTCATTACAGGGTGAGGACACTATGAGCAAGGCATCTCGTCTCTGGTGTGAACGATCAAACATACCTCTATCCTTACATATCACTTGTAAAAAGCATATTCCCTCACAGGCAGGGCTGGGTGGTGGCTCCTCCGATGCAGCTGCAGTGTTGCTGCTCCTTCAGGAGTATGCCAAAGAGGATGCGCTTGATGATCATGCTTTGGGTGAAATTGCCCTGGCTGTTGGCAGTGATGTTCCTTTTTTTCTCTCATCCCATCCCTGTGCCCTGGTCTCTGGCAGGGGTGAGCATATTGTACCTGTTTCGACAAGGGCATTGTACATTGCGCTTATCATGCCGACCTCCATTGCTATTTCTACGTCATCGGCCTATGGGATGCTCGATGCACTACGAAACGGGGGTGAAGTCGATCTAGGACCTTCTGATGCAAAAATCGTTGAAGTTTTCAAAAATTCACCTGCAGTATGGAATAGTTTGTTGTATAATGATTTTCAACAATGTGTTGCTGAGTATGCAATCTATGCAGATCTAGCAACAATATGCAACACATTCCCTGGTTTTAGTGGCCTGTCTGGAAGTGGTGCTTGTTGGTTTTTCGTCAGTGATGAGCATGCGGCCGTATCAGCACTGGTTGCTCTGGTGCAGAGACAATACGGTTTACATGTTACGTGCTATAAAACCGGTTTAGTAGTGGATGAATTAAGATAAGATAAGGATTTTGGAGGTTCTTGTGGATATTTCAGAAGTTCGTGTACGAAAAGTCAATCAAGCGGGTAAATTGAAGGCTTATGTGACCGTAACATTTGACAATCAATTCGTGGTGCACAATATCAAGATCATTGAAGGCAAGGAAGGTGACTTTATTGCCATGCCAAGCAGACAGTTGGCCAATGGAGAGTTCAAGGATGTAGCGCACCCCATTAGCAGTGACTTCAGGGACCATTTACAGAAGATTGTAATGGAAGCATATGCTTCTGAGGAAGCGGCGGCAGAACTCCAAAAAGCAGAATTGTAACAACCCGCTGGACAAAGCTGGGAATATAGTATACTGTCATCTCCGTTGTTGGGAAGTCGCCAAGCGGTTAAGGCTCTGGTTTTTGGTGCCGGCATCGGGGGTTCGAATCCCTCCTTCCCAGTAGTGAGCAATCCTTCCATAGGGTTGCTCCTTTTTATCGGCATGGAGTACTTGTGCTACAGTGGCTAAACATTCTATACTCATGCCTTAGTGGTATTCTGAATACCCGAATGTTATGGTAATTGGGCATCTGGGTGATGCGCCAATGAGAGTACAAGGAGTTTGTATGTCTGACAGCAACAGAAGTTTGAAAGCAAAACCAAGAACCGAAGATTTCGGAAGTGCCGGCGCTCGCCGTCTGCTACGCCAGGGATTGATCCCTGCTGTTATCTACGGAAAGAAAGATCCAGTACACATTGTGCTTGATGCACGTGAGTTTACCAACAAGATGCGTCACTTCTCAGAGACCGCACTGTTGAAGATTGGCGTAGGAAGAAAGCACTATGAGGTGCTCTTGAAGGACTATCAGGAAGATTTGATGCGCGGAGAGATCAAGCACGTTGATTTCTACGAGGTAACCCGTGGACAGGCACTGCGCACCCTGGTCGCTATTGTGCTCAAGGGAAGTCCTGTCGGCACCAGAGAGGGCGGTGTCCTTGATCAGGTATTGCATGAAATCGAAATTGAATGTTTGCCTAAGGATCTTCCAGAGGCTATTGAAGCTGATGTCACCCACTTGGAGATCAACCAAGCTCTGCACCTGCGTGATATGACCTTCCCCGAAACCATCAAGGTTCTTGATGATCTGAACAAGACCGTTGCTTCCGTCAAGGGAGTGAAGGCTGAGGTCGTTGCCTCTGAGGAAGAAGAGGAAGAAGAAGTCGAAGTGGTTGGAGAGGAAGAGTAAGGAGTACTATGCAGTTGATTCTTGGACTGGGTAATCCTGGTGCCAAGTATGCACACTCCCGCCACAATGTCGGATTCGATGCTGTGGATGCTTGCGCAGCGTTTTTTCAGGTCCGCCTGAGGAAACGCTGTTTTCGTCTCTACCAGCAAGCAACGGTCGGTGAAAACGTGCGCTTGGTCAAACCGCTTACCTATATGAACAATAGTGGGGAGGTGCTCAAGTACTTTCCTGATATAAAAGGTGAAGATGTTGTGGTAGTCTGTGACCAGATGGATCTTCCCCCAGGATTCATACGGATCCGTAGAGGCGGAGGTTCTGCCGGACACAACGGGCTGAAAAGCATACTGTCAGCATTGGGCAACAGCGAATTTATTCGCATCTATATCGGGGTGGGGAGGCCTGAGCAGGACATGTCGGTTGTTGAGCATGTACTTTCGAAGGACACCTCGGCTGAGCTGCAACAAGGGATTACCCTTGCCTCAGATGCGCTGCAGGCCCTGATAGGGGGGACGTCTTTAGAGGAGGTCATGCTTGCCTACAACAGACGCAATCGTTCCTAAGACAATTGAACGCTTTCTCACCTCCTATGCGATTGATGCTGATTCGCGCATTGCCGTCGCCTTCTCTGGTGGCAGTGATTCTCTGGCGCTCCTGATTGCCTTAAAAGAGCTCATTTCCAATGATAGGATCAGTGTATTCTATGTGAACCATCACCTGCGTGGGAAGCAGGAGCTTACACAGGAGTTGAAGCTCTGCCATGCCAATTGCAATGCTTTGGGCTTACCTCTCACGATTCTTGATTTGGGGGAGGGGAGCGTAAAATCCCAGGCAAGAGCAACGGGCATGGGGACCGAGGCCTCTGCGCGCAATCTGCGCTATCAAGCGCTTATTGCAGCTTGCAAGGACCATTGCTGCAACTATCTTGCAACAGCCCACAACGCTGATGACCAACTGGAAACAGTGTTGATGCGCCTCTTTCAGGCTTCCAGTGTTTCTTCCTTGAAGGGTATTGAGGCATTCTCCACCCTTGCTGAGGAGGTTGTCCTGATTCGGCCCCTTCTGGCCCTTCCTCACCGCGTGCTGAGAGAGTATGTTTCCCATAGAGGGTTCTCTTGGGCTGAGGATTCAACGAACGATGAGGATGCCTACCTTCGTAACAAGATTCGTCACACCATAAAGCCGACCATACTTACCGTGTTTCCCAAGGCTTATGAGTCTATTACTACCATGAGTGAGCGGTTTTCCGATGCAGCTGTAATACTCCAGCGTCTGGAAGATGAGTATCTCGCGCAGATTTCGATGCATAGCGGTCATGTATCGTTTTCCCTTACCTGGTACCAAGCTACAGAAAGAGAGTTACGTGAACGTTTGTTGTACCGTATGTATGCAACGGTCTGTGATGAAGATGTGAGACGTCCAAGAAGAGCAATGATTGAGCGAATGTATGGACGACTGGAGTCCAGTTCCCCTCAATCCCATTGGTATCTTGAAGCGGGAAACAGCAGCATGACCTTATCAGATGGTCTGGTTGTCTGGACACGCATAAAAACGGTCCCGCACTTTGTAGTTCCCTTGCAGGAGCCCTGCAAAGAACAGTGTATTGCCCTTCCCGGCTCTACAATCTTCACTATACAGCCCATAGATGCGGATGCAGATCATTTGAGGTTGCGCCTCGATGCACAATGTTTGCGCGATGCGGTTATCCGTTCAGCAGAGCAGGGGGATTGTATTGAACTTGAGGCGGGTACTGTTTCTCTGGCAAAGTTGCTCTCCTCCTACCATATCCCAAAATCGCGACATCATGAGGTTCCGATTCTCTGTGACCGAACAGGAGTGGTAGCAGTGTTTGCCCGCATGTATGGTGGGCGTGACCGTCTTGCACGTCGTTTCAAGACTCCCCTTGCCCGAAGATTGACAAATATATATAGTAGTAATAAAAGGAACAATGACAGTGAAATTGAGAAAAGATAGCCAAGATAACGGACCGGACAAACAGTCGGACAACCAAGATCCAAACCAGTACTGGCAGGGTCCTTCCCGGAATGACAAGAAGCCACCGTTCATGCCACCAAATAATCCAAAGAACCGTTTTGCCCTGATTGTGTTCGTTACCTTGGCAATTCTGTTTGCCTATATGTTCTTCGACAGTGCAGCCGCTGCTGAGCAGTCGGTTCCCTATACCACCTTTATTTCCTATGTGGAGTCAGGACAGGTTACTCAAGTTGAGATCAAGGAACAGTCCTTGATCCGTTTCTCCTTGAAAAATGGGCTAACGGCACAGACAAGAATACCGTACTTTGATGAGACACTGCTTGATTCCCTGAAGCAGCAGGGGATTTCTGTAACCGGCTCGGTTCAGGAGATCTCCTTCTTGCAGATCCTATTGCAATTGCTTCCTTGGATCATCTTCATCGGTTTTACCATTATGCTCTACCGGCAATCCAGTGGTTTGAATGGGAAGATGATGTCCACCTTGGGAAAGAGCAAGGCAAAGGAGTACATGGAGAACGACACAAAGACCACATTCAAGGACGTAGCTGGTCAGATTGAGGCGAAGTATGAGTTGGAGGAGGTTGTCTCCTTCCTCAAGCATCCCGATCACTTCACGAAGGTTGGAGCCAAGATACCCCGTGGTGTTCTGCTGGTAGGTCCTCCTGGAACAGGTAAGACCCTGCTGGCAAAAGCTGTGGCAGGAGAGAGTGGGGTCTCCTTCTTTCATACCAGTGGTTCTGACTTTGTGGAGATGTTTGTTGGTATGGGAGCGGCCCGTGTGAGAGATCTCTTTGAGCAGGCACGCAAACATTCACCCTGTATTTTGTTCATCGATGAGTTGGATGCCGTTGGTCGAACCCGTGGAGGGGGCCTTGGCGGTGGAAATGATGAACGTGAGCAGACCTTGAACCAGATTCTGGTTGAGATGGATGGTTTTGGCACTACCACCGGGGTCATTGTCATGGCGGCAACAAACCGCCCAGATGTCTTGGATCCCGCACTCTTGCGACCTGGTCGTTTCGATCGACAGGTAGTTGTGGATCTACCCGATATCAAGGAACGTGAGGAGATTCTTAGAATCCACTGCAGAAAAATAAAGCTGGAGAAGGATGTTGATTTGAAACGCCTTGCCCGTGGTTCTGCTGGAACCAGCGGAGCTGATCTTGCCAACCTGGTCAATGAAGCAGCTCTGTTTGCCGCAAGGAAGAACAAGAGCACCGTTGGTATGAATGAAATGGAAGAGGCAAGGGATAAGATTCTTCTCGGTGTTGCACGCAAGAGCCGTGCGATGACTGATGAGGAGAAGCGTGCAACCGCCTACCATGAGGCTGGCCATGCATTGCTCCACTATTATCTGGAACATCTGGACCCTCTCCACAAGGTTACCATCATTCCCCATGGCCGAGCTTTGGGGCTTACTGTAAGCCTGCCTGAGCGCGATCCATACACCAAGACGCACTCGATGCTCTCTGATTGGATCAAGGTATGCATGGGTGGCTATGTAGCTGAGGAGCTGGTATATGGGGAGACTACCACCGGTACCAGCAATGACATCAAGCAGGCGACCGATATTGCCAGGCGGATGGTAACAGAGTGGGGCATGAGCGGTCTTGGGTTTGTGAACTTGGCGGATGAATCCGAGCCTCTTTTCCTTGGCAGGGAGATTACCCAGCATAAGGATTACAGCGAAGATACCGCAAAACGAATAGATACTGAGATTCACAAGATCCTTGATAAAGCCATGGAAGAGACAAGGCAGTTGCTCTCCATCCATCGAGACCAGTTGGAAGCTTTGACCAATGAGTTGATTGATAAGGAAACGCTTGATGATGCCCAGATCAGGGTGCTCCTGGGGTTTGAGCCGCTGAAGGATTTTCACGGTGAAATGACCGACAATGATGAGGAAGCTTCCACCCAAGGGCAGGAAACTCCTGCTTCAGTAGAAGAAGAACCGAGTAAAGAATAAGGAATAGTATGCCAGCTGATGCAACACTGACACGAAATTTTTGTATTATTGCGCACATAGACCACGGCAAGTCAACGCTTGCCGACCGGTTCATAGAGATGGCAAAGATCATTGTCTCCAGAGGTCCTGCGCAAGACCAGATTCTTGACAATATGGATATTGAACGGGAACGTGGAATTACCATCAAGAGCCAAGCGGTAACCATCCCCTATACGGCCAAAGACGGGAAAACCTATGAATTGAATCTTGTAGATACGCCGGGACACGTTGACTTTTCCTATGAAGTCAGCCGGGCGATCAGCTCCTGTGAAGGGGCATTGTTGCTCATTGATGCATCGCAGGGGGTAGAGGCACAGACCTTGGCAAACCTCTACATGGCTATGGAGCACAATCTCACCATTATTCCGGTTATCAACAAGATTGACCTTCCCTCTGCCGATATTGATTCATGCCTGCATCAAATTGACCACGATCTGGGGCTTGAAGCCGATCAGACGGTCATGGTCAGTGCGAAGACAGGCAAGGGGGTGGAAGAGCTTTTCGAGGCTATTGTAAAACAGATCAATCCTCCTGAAGGGAAGGACTCTCTTCCTCTGCAGGCCTTGATCTTTGACTCTCACTACGATGCATACCGGGGGGTTATTGTCCATTGCCGTGTATTTGATGGCATTCTGAAGACAGGAGACGAGGTTCGCTTCATGCATACCGATACCCCTTACAAGGTCGAAGAGGTTGGATTCTTCCAGCTTGGTCTGGTGAAGACGGATGCTTTGCATGCAGGTGATGTAGGGTACGTTATTACCGGTGTAAAAACCATCAGTGATGTACGGGTAGGAGATACCATCACCACCATCAGGCATGCAGCGAAAAAGCCACTTCCGGGTTTCAAGGATGTGAAGCCGGTTGTGTTCAGTTCCATCTATCCCGTTGATACCAATGACTATGAGGAGTTGGTAAGTGCCATTGAGCGATTGAAGCTCAATGATGCTTCGCTTATCTATGAGAAGGATAGTTCTGCTGCTCTTGGCTTTGGTTTTCGTTGTGGATTTTTGGGAATGTTGCATCTCGAGGTGGTGCAGGAGAGAATCGAACGTGAGTTTGGCCTTTCCATTGTTTTTACAAGTCCTTCAGTAAAATACATTGTCCATATGAAAAATGGGGATGTGATAAACATCGACAACCCGCTCGAATACCCCGATCCCATGCGCGTTGAATATGCCGAGGAGCCATTCATCCAGGCAAATATCATCACACCGACACAATTTGTAGGACCCCTTATTACGCTCTGCATGGAGAAACGGGGTGTGCAGGTTGGTATGAACTACCTTGATGAGAAACGTGTTGAACTTATGTATGAGATGCCGCTCAGTGAGGTATTGTTTGAATTCTATGACCGTATGAAGTCGGTAAGCCGCGGCTATGCGTCCTTTGACTATCAATTGATCGGATACAAGCGTACCGATCTTGTGAGGATGGATATTCTGGTAAACGGGGAACCTGTTGATGCCCTGAGCCAGTTGGTCTATCGGGGAAGCAGCCAGTTGCGTGGCAGGCAGGTTTGTGAACGGCTGAAGGGAGAAATTCCCCGTCAGCAGTACAAGATTGCCATTCAGGCCGCCATCGGGGGAAGCATCATAAGCAGGGAGACCATTACAGCCTTCCGAAAGGATGTTACCGCAAAGTGTTATGGCGGAGATATAAGCAGAAAAAGAAAATTGCTTGAAAAACAGAAAGAGGGAAAAAAGCGCATGAAGATGGTGGGAAATGTAGAAATTCCACAGAGTGCGTTCCTCGCTGTGTTGAAAAGCGACGACAACACCAACTGATAGATGACCAATTCTTTGTTGTTCTTGCTTGTACCAGGGTGTATACTCGTTGCAAGAAGGCATCGCTTCAAGGGAGTGTAGTATGTTGACCAAACAAATTGTTGCCCATACCAACGACGGGCAACCGATTTTTCTGATCACCTTGGCAAATGGAGCGTATTCTGCGGAGATATTGAGCTTGGGTGCAAACTTGAAGACGCTCAAGACCCCAGATCGCAATGGGAATGTGCGGGATATCGTTCTCGGGTTCGACAATCCTTTGGACAACCTGACGTCAACCACGTATTTTGGTCAGGTTGTGGGCCGGTTTGCAAACAGGATTGCAAAGGGTGTGTTCTCTCTTGATGGAAAAAAGTACTCCTTGGAAACCAACGAAGGCCAGAATTCGCTCCACAGTGG
>JBFWKK010000011.1:0-46750 GCA_050252715.1 Sphaerochaeta sp.
ATTCGAGAGCATAAGAAAAAGCCGGAGATTACCCTGAAATTTTTCTTCCGGCTTTTCTGGACAACATTCTCCTTGTGCCTGTTCACCTTTGGTGGAGGGTTTGTCATCATCAGCCTCATGCGTAAGAAGATGGTGGTGAAGTTGGGGTGGATCAACGACGAGGAGATGCTCGATTTCATTACCATTGCACAATCCTCTCCCGGTCCGATCGCTGTAAACGGTTCCCTGATGGTGGGCTATCATCTAGCTGGAGTACCTGGGGCTTTGGTCGCTACTTTGGGGACCATCCTTCCCCCCATGATGATCCTGACTCTGGTGAGCCTTGGCTACAAGGCAGTGCAGGATAACCTTTGGATTGCAGCAGCCTTCCATGGGATGCGTGCGGTGGTCGCAGCAATCGTTCTCCAGGTAACCTGGGCACTCTTCAAACCCTTGCTGAAAAAGAGACAGGTTCTGTCGATACTTCTTTTCCTTCTCAGTTTTGTCGCGCTCTTCATCTTCAAGGTAAATATCATGATCGTCATGGTCAGTATTGTGGCCTTCTCAATCATCCAGAGCTTGATCATGCTCCAGCGGGAGAAACGGGTATGAGCATACTGTTTACTCTCTTTTTCAGCTTTTTTCAGATCGGTCTGTTCAGCATTGGTGGAGGGTATGCCGCCATGCCTCTCATCCAGGCACAGACCGTGGATATTCATGGATGGCTTACTCCTACAGAATTCGCAGACCTGGCAACCATTGCTGAGATGACTCCTGGCCCGATAGCCATCAACTCAGCAACATTTGTGGGAATGAAGGTTGCGGGAATTGCCGGGGTCGTGGTTGCTACTTTGGGAAATATCCTCCCTTCAGTCATCATTATGCTGTTGTTGGCACGCATCTATGAGAAGTACCGAGAGCAGACACTTCTTAAGCGCGTGCTCGAAGGGGTTCGCCCAGTAGTGGTTGCCGCCATCTTTACCGCTGGACTTTCCTTGTTGCAACTCGCAATTGCGCACATAGGCCAGGTTGATCTCTTCGCACTCATTGTGTTTGTTTTTGCCTTTATCTGTTTGAATAGTCGAAAAATACCTTTGGGTCCAATTGTCTTGCTAATCTTAGGTGCTATCAGTGGCATCGCTTACGCTGTAGTAACACACGCTCTTTTCTAGGATGTGTTCTGAATGAACCTGTTCATACCGTGAACATGGATCGATGCTGTGAGGTTGTATGAAACTTGGAGTAATTGCTGACGATTTTACCGGTGCGGTCGACATTGCTGGCTTCTTGGTATCTGGGGGCATGAGAACGCTCATGTGCGCCAAGCCTGTTGTAACACGGCAACTCCCCGAGACTGACGCGATTGTCATGAGCTTGAAGATCAGGAGCATTCCCTCCTCTGATGCAGTGGCAGAGGCCCTCTCCGCACTTGCTTTCCTCAAGGAGGCAGGTTGTGACCGATTCTACTACAAATATTGCTCAACGTTTGATTCAACAGAAAAAGGAAACATCGGTCCCATAAGTGATGCGCTCAGGAAGGCCCTCAAACTCAGTAGTACCATTATTTGTCCCTCGCTTCCAGTCAATGGGAGGACTGTCTACCATGGATACCTCTTTGTTGGAGACCAGCTGTTGAGTGACTCCCCAATGCGTCACCATCCTCTCAATCCCATGAAAATTTCGAAGCTTGCAGATCTGCTTTCGATGCAAAGTCCGGCATCCAATGATCATGTGTACTACGATGTTGTCAGGAAAGGCAGTACTGCGATAGCTGAACGTATAGAGCATTTTGAAGCCGAAGGGGTGAACAACATCATTGTTGATGTGGTCAAGGATGAGGATCTGGTTGCCATTGCCAAGGCGAGTGAGGGTATGAAACTGGTGACCGGAGGATCGGGTTTGGCACAGGGCATTGCCGCCGTTAGGGCAGAGCAACTGGGCAGTGGAGGAGAGGCAAAGCCAGCTTTCTTTCCAAAACGTGAAGGAGCAGTGGTTATTGCAGGATCCTGCTCTGCGATGATGCAAAAGCAGGTGGCTTACTACAAAGAGAAAGCTGCAAGTCTCAGTATTGATGAAGAGGCTTGTGTAGGGGATCCTTCCTATCCTGAGACGCTTGCCAGGTGGGTACTCGCCCACCAGGGAAACCCCCTTGCTCCCATGGTCTTTGCGACTCGCTCGCCAGAAGAACTGCAGCATAACCGAGAACAGTTCAAGGGAGTGGATCTGGCAGGAATCATCGAGCAGGTATTTGGGAAGATGACAGCCATCCTTGCACGAGAAGGTGTCAAGACCTTTATCGTTGGAGGGGGTGAGACGAGCGGGGTGATTGCCTCTACCTTGGGGGTGGATGCCTTTCTTATCGGGGAGCAGATTGACCCAGGGGTCTCTTGGGTGCAGTCTCTGGATAAGCGATACCAGCTGGTGTTGAAGAGTGGAAACTTCGGTTCAGTTTCTTTTTTGAAGAAAGCACAGGAGATGTACAGTGATGCAGGAAATTGAGATGAAACGTGAATTGGTTTCCTTTGCAAACAGCCTCTACCAACGCGGATTTGTCGTTGGTGGCGCTGGGAATATGTCAGTGAAGCTGGAGGATGGAACCTATTTTGCAACACCAACCGGCTCTTCTTTTGGTAGTTTGACAGAGACAGAGGTTTCTCATTTCAAGGAGGATGGCACCTTGCTGGGAGGAAAAGAACCGACCAAGGAAGTACCGTTCCATCTTGCTTGCTATGCTTCCCATCCCCTGATGCATGCAGTAGTGCATTTACATTCAACCTACGCGACCTTGCTTGCAAGTACCAAGGGCCTACAAGACGGTAGGCCTTTCATCCCTTTCACTCCCTACTTTGTCATGAAGGTGAAGAAGGTGGGAATTCTTCCCTACAGAAGGCCAGGTTCTCCGCTCATCGCAGAAGATATTCTTAGGAAGCCAGAATATTCGGCGTACCTCATGCAAAACCATGGTTTGATCACCACAGGGAAGACCCTTCAGGAAGCGATATTTGCCGCTGAGGAGTTTGAAGAGAGTGCGAAGCTCTGGTATCTTGGGCAGGGGTTGGATATGCGAAGCCTTACTGAAGAAGAGATTGCAGAGTTGCACTAGCAGGTAAGGCATCTATAGTCATGGCATATGATTGGTGCATTACAGATAGTGAACCAAACGAGATTTTGAATTCTTTGCAAGATGGTACGGTGCTTTCTCTTGGCTTCGTTACAAGAGTGACAACCGCTCCTGTATCCCGGTAATGTGATCCACATTGAACGATGTGAATGATCTCCCCATCGTTGCGGTGGTCCAGGTGGTTGCAATCATCAAGCCTTTGTATCCAGTCCCCACAGAGGCGTGGGGAGAGGGAGAAACGCGTTAGTCCGTGAAATCAAAGGAGACAGTCTGGGGCTCTGTGCTTTCTATTTCAATTGCAAGAGGACCTTCTTCTACTTCTGTTTCTTCAAAGTACGTCTCTTCACTTTCCTCATCAATGAACTCCTCAGTTCCGATTGTGATTTGCACAACTCTAACCTGCCATTGCCCAAAAGGTACGAACTGGATCACAAAATGGCCGTTTGTTTCCAACCATGCATAATCAACATGAGGAGCTGGATCGTCCTCGGTTTCCTCATCTCCCTCCTCAGGAGGAGTCCCGTCTGTACCTATATAGAAGTATTCCTCAGCATCACTGTCGTCTAGGTTCTTCCAGTAAATTTCATAGAAGGAAGCATCTTTGTTTGCTGTTATGTCTACCCAGATCTCCCCTTGTGGTTCAGAATCAGCCACTCCCTCCTCACATCCAGTCATAGTTAGGGCTACTGCAATCATGCAACCGACAAACAGGACACGAAGGATAGGTCGTCTCATAGGAGGCCTTCAAGAGGTGATTTCTATTCCTGTAGAATAGTTTTGATTGTATGATAAGACACCATTCTTTTGAAGCGCAAGGAAGAATAGAGCTTAATTGATGAAGTAATGGAGATTCTTATAATTCGAACATCTCCCGAAAGAACTGCTTCCCTGTCTTTGTCTTGAAAATTTCAGCATATACCTTACGAATGGTGTTTGTATCTGTGTGCTTCTCTTCAAGATTAACCAGGAAGTCACTCTCTACAAGAATTTGGTAGTCCATACTGTCAATATTGGTGTAGGTGTGATGGTTTCCTACCAAGAATGCTACTCTTTCAATGATTGCTGTTGGAAAAGAGAGTTTCGTGAGAAGGGCAAGTGCTAGAGTGGACCCTTCTTTCTCCTGCAGATCTCCTCTGCTGCTCCCATATTTTTCCAAAGACACCTTGATCCCGATATCATGTACGAGTGCAGCTGCTTCCAAGGTGTACTGGTTCTCTTTTTCCAATGATTCAAGGAGACCGATGGTCCTGGCATAGTCATGGACCTTGCTCAGGTGGGCAATTCGCCCAGGGTTTCCCCGTTCATAGGAGACCATCTCACTGTGCAATGTGGCAAGAAGTTTCATGTCGTAGTGCATCATTCCAGCTCCTTTTCTCTTGAGGACAATTGTACTCTATATGGTCCTTGGATGCACGTACAGTTTCTCCATCCAATCAACAACGATGTAGAGCAGTAATCCCAGGAGACTGAGGAGCATGATGGCCGCATACATACCGGTGTACTGGGCCATGACCCAGTAGTTCATGATCGTGTAACCCAGCCCGTAGGTCGCAGCATAGGTTTCACTGATGAACAGGACTGAGAGTGAAATGCCCAAGGTGATCCTGAGGCTGGAGAATATACGAGGAAGTATTGCAGGCCAGATGATATCTTTGAGAACTTGCTTTCTCCTTAGATGATATGCCTCTGCCAATTGAAGAAATGCAAACGGAATCTCCTTCACTCCATCACGAATCGCCACCGAAGCAGGAAAGAAAATAATAATGGCTATGAGGGTGATCTTGGAAAGGTCCCCGATACCCAGCAAGACCATAAACACCGGGAGAAACGCAATCTTGGGAAGTGGGTAGAGAAGATAGAGAACCGGTGAAATAAGTCGGTCGAGGGCGGGAATCCTGCCAGCGATCATTCCTGTTGGAATGGCGAAGAAGAGCGCAATGAACAACCCTGAGAGAATGCGGTACAAGGAAAAAAGCAGATGAAGGTGCATCTGTTGGGGGAGAAATTGCTGTAGGAAATAGAGGAGAACGGTATGGGGAAACGGAACAACCGGCGAGGCCATCAAAAGCGATGCTCCGTACCAGAGCAGCACTACAACAACCATCCCTCTCAGGTATTTCATCGGTATGCCTCCATCTGTTGGCGTAATGTCTTCTGCATGGAAAAGAATGCTTCACAGGTTCGGAGGTTGGGCTTTTCATGAAGAGGGTTGTGCAACTCGTATGAAACACCTTTGTTAGTCATCATAACAATCCTGTTTCCCATGAAAACCGCCTCCTGGAGGCTGTGTGTTACCAGTAACAGGGTAATGGAATGGGACAGTACAAACTCCTTGATGTCGTTCTGGAGCATCTCTCTATACTGCTCATCCAGACTGGAAAGTGGTTCATCAAGCAATAGAATGTTAGGTTTCCTAATTAAAGCGCGAGCCAAGGCAACCCGCTGTCGCATTCCTCCACTGAGCTCATGGGGATAGTGGTGGATGACTGATGACAACCCTAGTGAATCCAAAAGAGAGGTTGCTTCATCTCTATATTCCTTGGTGAGCCCGAGCAATACATTCTCCAGAACACTCTTCCAGGGAAGCAACCTATCCTGTTGGAACATGATGGCAATCTTCTCAATGGGAACGCCTCTCTCCAAGGTCCCCCTTGCGAGTGGGAGCAAGCCTGCGATGGCATAGAGCAGGCTTGTCTTTCCGCACCCACTTGGTCCAATGATGCTGACCATCTCTTTTTCCTGTACGTTCAGGGAAAATCCCTGAAAGGCTGTAGTCTTGGGATAGTCAAGCTGGGCATTGGTGAGGGAGAGTATCATAAGGCGTCAATGAACCTTGCATCATAGAGATCAGAGGAAGTAACCGAGTAGGTTGTTCCAGTGATTCCTTCGGTCCATTCGATAATCTCATCGGTGAACGAAGCAGAAGGGAGTGTAGGCTTATGATAGACCGGCAATCCCATGGTAGAGCGAATCTCTTGTGGTAGTGCTGGAATTGCATTCATGAGAGCAGTACGGGCTAGTTCGGGGTCACGTTGGATATCCTTTACTGCTCTGCCATATGCCCGATGAAACCCAGCGATCTGGCCTTCTTTCTCTTGTATTGCCTGCTCTGTGAAAGCAATGATATTCAGACTTTCCTTGGGAATCCCCTCAAATGTGCGCTTCTCCAAATTTCTCAGTGCTCCAATACTTGCAAACGGCTCAGGGAAGATGCCGGTGTCAATCTGAGAGGAGGCAACTGCCTCAAGGCGAGCGGGAATTTCGTTGATGAACACCTTTTGTACCTTGTAGCTCTCTTTCAGGTAGGCATCAAGCAGGTAGTTGGTAACACTGATCTCCATGGTCCCCGCAGTTATTGCTGATCCCTTCTCAAGAGGCTTTGCACTGAGCAGGGGAAAAACTCCATCCGTGGAGAGGGTTCCCACCAAGCGAAAGTCACTAGTACTCTGGGTTATGAGGGCAACCATGTCACTCATCGCTCCATCAACCTGGTTTGTCTGTAAGGCTGTTTGACGGTGTTGTCCATTGGTGAAAAGGATGAGTTGTACATCCAAGCCCTCATCCTCGTAGTACCCAGCTTCAAGGGCATGGTAAAACGGAGCCGCATCAACTGCACTCATCATGCCCACACGCAGGGCAGCATCTCTCTCTCTTCGTTCTCCAGCTGGTGTGCTGGATGGTAGAGACGTTCCTTCTGTCTCTTTGGTACACCCGATAACAAGAAATAGCAAGGAGACTGTTAGTACCAAGAGTGTTTGTAATCTGAGTAGTTTCATAGGTGAAAAAACAGTATCACACCTGTCCAATCACATGCAATGAGGGAGCTGTAGTAAGTTTCTCTGTTCATAGATTGAACAGAAGGCGTGCGTGAAAAATCTTATAAAAATAAAAAAATACTACCAAGAACGGAATGAATAAAGGTGTAAGTAATGGTTATTACGCTATACAAAGGGCAACCCCTTTTTGGAGGTTGCCAGATACCCCTTATACGACTCTTGGATCTACATCCGCCTGATAGTCAATTTCGGGAAAGGCGAAGCCATGGATCTGCTCATACTCCTGTAGCACTCCGTCCAGGTCACCCTCCAAAAGAGGCTCTCCCTCTCTCTGTAGTGCCCAACGTCGTTCCACTTCTCTTTGTACATCCTCACGCATCTCCCAGTCGTCGACCCTGAGACGACCTTCCTGGTCGGTGGGTATAGCCCCTTCACCATATATTTGGTCAAGGAACAAGCGATAGATCTGCTGGGTGCAGTGCTCATGAATCTGTTTTTCCTTCATTACCTGATAGAGCAAAGCCATATAGAGAGGAACTACCGGAATTACTGCGCTTGCACGGGTGACCAATGCCTTGTTGACAGAGACGAATGCTCGTCCCTTGATTGTCTGAAGCTTCTCTGTCAGAGCATTTGCACTCTGCTCCAGATGTTCCTTCGCCTTGCCAATAGTTCCTTCCCGATATACCGGATAGGTGATCTTTGGTCCTATGTAGGAGTAGGCTACTGTCATGGCACCCTCAGAAAGCAAGTCCTGCTTGAGAAGGTAGTCGATCCACAGTGTCCAATCTTCTCCTCCCATCACCTTTACCGTTTCTACAATCTGATCTTCTGTTGCCGGTTCAATGGTTGCCTGTTTGACCGTGTCATCGCCAAGATCGACAGAGAGGGCAGTGAAGGCTCTGCCGATCGGCTTCAGCACTGAGCGGTAGCTTTGACCTGTCAGCGGATCATTCCTAAGAGGACTGGCAAGGCTGTAGATTACCAAATCCACCTTGCCAAACTCCTCTTTGATCCGCTTTGCCGTCTCTTCCTTTATTGCATTGCTGAATGCATCACCAAAGATGGAACATGCCTTCATGCCGTCCATCTTGGCCTGCTGTTCGAATGCCATGGTATTGTACCATCCTGGGGTTGCCGTCTTTTTCTCAGTCGGCTCTCGCTCGAATGAGACATTGATGGTATCAGCATTTCCTGTGTAGGCGGCAACAATACGGCTGGAAAGCCCATATCCGGTCGAGCCTCCAATGATAAGCACCCGTTTCGGCAACTTCTCTTTTTGGGGCTGTGGATAACGACTATCCCCTTGTCTCTGTACTTGATCCTGTACCCAAGCTATCTGATCTTGGACATACCGTTTGCACCCCACTGGGTGAGCGGTCAGGCTTACATTTCTCATTACTTTCTTTGTGATGATCACCACTAAATCCTTTCTTGTTGGCTGTTGACGATACACATCCACGATGCTTCTGCAGCAACCTGCCCATCGACGGTGATGGTTCCCTTCTGGCGTAGCATTACCTTGCTTACCCGTACGTTCTGGACTTCAATAATAGCACAATCTCCCGGTCTGACCTGGTTGCGAAATTTTGCCTTCTCGATTGAAGCCAGAACAAAGAATGCACCGTGGGGGAGCAATCCTGTCTGGCAGAGTCCAGCCCCACCACACTGTGCCATGGTCTCCACCAGGATCACACCAGGTACTACTGGGTATGCTGGGAAGTGTCCCTTGAAGAAGAAATGATCTTCAGTGAACACCCGTTTTGCAACAGTATGCTGGTCATCGGCCTCAAGTAACTCATCGAGAAACAGGAAAGGGTCCCGGTGAGGGAGCAACTCCTGGGGAGTTTCAAACTGTTCTTGCATGCTAAACCTCCTTATTTGTCCTGATAGGCCTTGAATACCAACACTCCATTGTGTCCACCAAAACCCAAGGAATTGCTAACAGCATATCGAATTGTACCACTCACCCCTTTGTTGGGTACATAGTCAAGATCACACTGGCTGTCTGGATTAGTTAAATTGAGCGTGCAGGGGAAGTACTGGTCCCGAATAGCCAGTAGACACACAATTGCCTCAACCGCTCCGGCGGCACCTACCAGGTGGCTGGTCATGGACTTTGTCGAGGATACCTTGAGCTTGTAGGCTTGATCCCCGAATACCCGCTTGATTGCCTTGGTCTCCATGGAGTCATTTGCAGCGGTGCTTGTACCGTGTGCATTGATGTAGTCAACCTCTTCAAGGCTTGCCCCTGCCATCTTGATGGCCTGTTCCATTGCCCTGGCAGCCCCTTCCCCATCAGGGTTTGGAGCGGTCAGGTGGAATGCATCGCAGGTCATGCTGTAACCGGCAATCTCACCCAGGATGGTAGCTCCACGCTGCTTTGCATGGGAGAGGGATTCCAGTACCAACATACCAGCTCCTTCTCCCATGACAAATCCATCACGCTCCTTGTCGAAGGGTCTGCTGGCGATCTCTGGGGTGTCGTTGTATCGGGTGGCAAGTGCCTGTAGGCGACAGAAGCCAGCCACACTGAGCTCGGTGATGGCGGCCTCTGTGCCACCTGCGATTGCCATGTCAACCAAACCGAAGCGGATCGCATTGAATGCATCCCCAATTGCATCGGTTCCAGAAGCACAGGCTGTAACGGTGGTGTGGCAAGGACCCTGTATTCCAAAGTGAATTGCAATATTGCCTGCAGCCTCGTTACTGATAAGCTTTGGGATGGTCAGGGGAGCTACTGCGTGAGGACCGCGATCAAAGAGCTTGGCAAGGTTCTCCTCAGCTACCTCAAAGCCACCTATGCCATTGCCGACATAGACACCAGATCGATAGGGGTCAAAAGAACCCTGATCCATCTTTGCCTGGTTCATAGCCTGTACTGCAGCATGTGCCGCAAACTTGGTGAAGTCAGCCATCCCACGAAGTTCTTTTCGTTCCAGTAGGTCAGAGGGGTCGAAATCCTTGACTTCACCGGCAATCTTGGCAGGGTATTCACTGGTGTCGAACCGGGTGATGGCACCTATGCCGCAGGAACCAGCCTGGATCTCCTTCCAGAACTGTTCCACATTTTTTCCCAACGGGTTTACCGTTCCCATACCGGTTACTACAACGCGTTCCATCTCATCTCTCCTTACATTGCCATCCCACCATCAACAGCCAGTACCTGGCCGGTGATGTAGGATGCTTTATCGCTTGCGAGGAACGCCACACTTTGGGCAACCTCTTCCGTGTTTCCAATTCTTGAAAGGGGAATCTGGGTCCGTATCTGGTCCTTGATCTTCTCGTTGAGCACCCCGGTCATGGCAGTCTCGATAAAGCCCGGGGCAACCACATTGACCCGTACACTCCGTGCGGCAAGTTCCTTTGCCAGACTTTTTGAGAATCCAATAATACCCGCTTTGCTTGCTGCATAGTTGGTCTGACCACCGTTTCCCACGATGCCCACCACGCTGGAAATGTTTACGATTGAACCATGACGCTGGCTTGCCATCAGACGACCGATCATTCGGCAGGTGAGGAAGACCGAGGTAAGATTTACTGCGATGACATCATCCCAAGCCTCATCTTTCATCCGCATGATCAAGCCATCGCGGGTAATACCGGCATTGTTTATGAGAATGTCGATATGCTTGGCCTGGGAAATTACGGTCTTTAAGGCTTCCTCTACGCTTGATCTGTCAGCCATGTCACAGCTGATATGCTTTGCATCCAGATCTTCTGCCTTGCTCCGGGAGAGATACCAGACTTCACAACCCTCCTGCAACAATGTTTCAATGATTGCCTTTCCAATGCCTCGTGACCCGCCGGTCACCAGTGCGTGTTTCTTTTCACTCATAGTTTCGATTCCTTTTTGTATGTCTGGATTGCATTCTCCGTGCCAAGGTTCTGGCAAGGGATATCTGTTATGCAGTTTTTCCACAGTCCACTGAGCACTGTTCCATAGCCGATCTCAGCGACCTGTGCATGTTCTTGATTCGCAATTGTTGCCAACCTCTTCATTGCCTCAGTCCATCTCACAGGTTTTGCAAGTTGCTGTTCTAGATGTTCTTTTGCTTCCTGTCCACTCTGTATTGGTTTTCCATCCACACTGGAAATTACCAAAGCACGGGGTGTGAGAAAGTCGAGGGTCTCGAGGTATGCGGAAAATGGCTGCCTTGCCCCATCCATCAAGGGGGTATGGAAGGGCCCTGACACCCTCAGTGGAATAATTCTGCGTGCACCTTGCTGTAGCAACACATCCTTGCTTCTGGCAATACCCTCTTGGAATCCTGCGATCACCACCTGATTTGGGCTATTGTCATTTGAGGCATAGATTCCAGGAATTTGTGCCTGCTCCAAGATTTGTGTGACTGAGGCATAATCGAGACCGATGATGGCCGACATTCCCAGGTTGCCCTGTGTTTTCTCTATCTTTTTGGCTTCATCGTCCATCAATGCTGCACGTTGCACCACCAGATGAAACAGTGTTTCGTCAGTGATGATCCCGGCCCCTGCGTATGCAGCAAGCTCCCCAAGACTGAACCCACTATGGGCTGCAACTGAGAAGCCAAGTTCTTGGAGACGGAGATGGGCACTACGGCTTGCGAGGGTAACGGCAAGTTGTGTGGCCTTTGTCTGCTTCAATTCCTCTTCACTGCCCTCATGGAGCAGTTGGTATAGGTCACATCCTCCAATGCTGCTAGCCAAGGAGAACAGCTCCCTGACTTGTTTGCTTTCTCTATAGAGATCCAGTGCCATGCCAGGTTTTTGGGATCCTTGGCCGGGGTAGAGTGCTATCAGTGTGTCCATGTCAGTAGTGTTCCTCCGTAGGTTAAGCCGGCTCCGAATCCCACCATGAGAATCTTCTGGCCTTCATGCAAGAGACCCTTCCTGTCCATCTCCCTCAGAGCAAGGGGGATGGAGGCAGCAGAGGTATTTGCATAGCGGTCAATATTCATGTAGAACTTCTCTTCAGGAATGTCATAGCGCTTGGAGCATGCCTGGATGATTCTCTGGTTTGCTTGGTGTGGGATTATCCAGTCAATCTCATCAGAGGAAAGCTGGTTCCGCTCAACCAAGGTCTCGATGGTCTCTCCGATCGTTCGTACGGCAAAGGAGTATACCGCTCGACCATCCATCTGGATGGCATGGCTTACAGGGTCTATGGTCAGTGCCTTCGTCCCTGCCGCCTCTGATTTGAGCAGCGTGTCAAGAAATCCAGTGTCTGTGTCAGATCCCTCCAACAGAGCGCATCCTGCACCATCGCCAAAGAGTACGCAGGTATTGCGGTCCTTCCAATCCAGTACCGAAGAGAGTTTTTCTGCCCCAATGACCAATGCATTTTTCATGGCACCGGTGGTGATCATGGCCCTTGCCACTTCAAGGGCGTAGATAAATCCGGTACACCCGGCGCTGACATCCAAGGCTGGCCCGGTGATTCCGAACTGTTCGGCCACCATGCAGGCAACCGATGGGAATCCTGGATAGTCGGGGGTTGCTGTCGCACAGACAATTCCATCGATCTCTGATGCATCGCGATTGTTCGCCTCAAGCAGATCCTCAATAGCCCTGAAGGCTAGAGAACTGGTTGTCTCCTCATCACCTGCAATATGTCTCTCTGCAATTCCTGTATGACTTTTTATCCATGTATCGCTGGTGTCGACCAGGGTCCTGAGTTCATCATTGGTTACCACACGCTGGGGTGCATAGCTGCCCAGTGCGGTAATCTGTATTGATTGTGGAGGCTTCAAAGGCTCCCTCCTTGGTTACATAACATAGGTATATAATTATTACAATTTAAGAAATAATGTCAATATTGACAGTATAAGTCCTTATTGTTATGATTAAATCCAGTCTGGATGCACGTTTGAAGCATCCCATCCCCATCTTGTTATGAGGAACACTATGGATAGTATTGAACACATGGACCTCAAAGAGGTTCTTACACTTTTTGATTCCAGCAGCTTGAGTGAGCTTGAACTCTCCTGCTCACGATTCTCATTGAAATTAAAACGTTCGCTGGCCGGTGAGACGGTTGCCGTGCAACCTGTCATACAAAAAAGGGAAGCAACACAGGATGCTCTCAACAAGGGAGCTGAGGCAGATACAAAAGAGGAAGTGGATACCATCACCAGCCCCATTGTGGGAACCTTCTACCTGACCCCGGCCCCTGATGCCCCGCCCTATGTAACGGTCGGCAGTAAGGTGGAGAGTGGACAGGTCATCTGTACCATTGAGGCAATGAAGCTGATGAACCAGATGGAGAGCGACTACTCCTGCGAGATAGTGGAAATCTTGGCCAAGCCCGAACAACTGGTGGAATATGGTCAACCACTCTTTAAGGTGAAGAAGCTATGATCAAGAAACTGCTGATTGCCAACCGTGCAGAGATAGCAGTCAGGGTGATCAGGGCGTGTCGGGATTTGGGTATAAAGACGGTAGCAGTCTACTCAACTGCAGACAGGGAAGGCATGAACGTCTCCATGGCCGATGAAGCTATCTGCATCGGGGAGGCCCCTACTGACAAGAGCTATCTGCATATGCGCAATATTATCAGCGCAGCCTGCAAACTCCGCTGTGATGCAATTCATCCAGGGGTTGGATTTCTCTCTGAGAATGCCGAGTTCGCGAAACAGGTGGAGGATGCTGGTTTACTCTTCATAGGACCGGCGAGTGAGACCATTGCGCTTCTGGGCAACAAGGTTGCAGCAAGGAAGGCTGCAAAAAAGGCGGGAATCCCAATCACCCCTGGCAGCAGTGAGACCCTGGTTGATGTATCTGATGCGAAGAGGACTGCCAAGGAAATTGGCTATCCGGTCATCCTGAAAGCTGCATCCGGAGGTGGGGGAAGAGGGATGCGCATTGTCAGGAAGGAAGAGCAGCTGGAACAGGCCCTGCAGCTTGCCAGAAAGGAAGCTCTCTCGTTCTTCGGTGATGCATCGGTGCATATGGAACGGTTTCTTGAACAACCGCGCCATGTGGAGATTCAGGTGCTATCAGATGGACAGGGTGGTGTAGTACACCTGGGTGAACGTGACTGTTCGGTGCAGAAGAACCACCAGAAGCTCCTCGAGGAGAGTCCCTCTCCTGTTCTAGACGATGCCCTAAGAAAGGCGATGTGCAGGGACTCTGTCACGCTCTTCAAGAATTTAGGCTATCGTGGAGCGGGAACCGTGGAGTTCTTGGTTGAAGGAGATGCCTACTATTTCATGGAAGTGAATGCACGCTTGCAGGTAGAGCATCCGGTCAGTGAACTGGTCAGTTCCCTTGATTTGGTACAGGCACAGATCATGATCGCCCAGGGGAAGAGACTGCCCTTCAGACAGAAAGATATCGCCTTACGTGGCTATGCCTTGGAGTGCAGGATCAATGCCCTTTCAGCCGGGCTCATCACTCACTTACGATTCCCTTCTGGTCCTTTTGTACGGGTTGATTCACACCTGGAGCCAGGAGCTGTCCTGAGTCCTTTCTATGACTCACTTGTGGCAAAGATCATTGTCTGGGCTGTCGATCGTGATCACGGAATAGCTGTAATGCTCAGGGCTTTGAAGGAAGTGGACATCCAGGGGATATCCACAAATTTGGAGCAGCAGAAACTACTGATCTCATCCAAACAGTTCAGAAGCGGTCGTTTCACTACCGATCTCTACCAGAAGGTTTGTGAACAGGAGAAATAAGCAATGTCAAATGATGCGTTGAAACGATGCCCCCAATGCCAGAAAGATGTAGAGGTGGGGGAGTATAAGATTTGTCCATCCTGCAATTTTCATTTCCCACTCACTGTACAGGAGCGACTTGCCCTCTTTGCCGATGCAGGTTCCTTTCAGGAGATGAGCCAGGGGATGCAATCGAAAAATCCCATCTCCCTTGCAGGGTATGAAGAGAAGCTGAAAGAGAATCAGAAAAAATCCTCACTCAGCGATGCCGCCACCATTGGTCGATGTACCGTTCTAGGAAAGCCTCTTGTGGTGGGAATCATGTCATTCGCATTCATGGGTGGAAGTATGGGGTCGGTGGTAGGTGAGAAGATCACCCAGGCAATGATCGAAGGGGCCCTCAGCGGGGATCCGGTGGTGCTGTTCACAGCCAGTGGCGGGGCCAGGATGCAGGAGGGGATCTTCAGTCTTATGCAGATGGCAAAGACTGCAAGCAGTGCCGCCCTCCTGGAGGAGACCAGAACTCCGCTCTTTCTTGTACTGACCAATCCTACCACAGGAGGGGTTACCGCCTCCTTTGCAATGCTTGGTGATGTCATTCTCGCTGAGCCTGGGGCGATTATCGGGTTTGCCGGCCCGAGGGTGATCGAAGGAACCATCGCTGAGAAGCTTCCTGAAGGGTTTCAGCGTTCAGAGTTCCAAATGGAAAAGGGGTTTATAGACTCGATTGTTGAGCGCAAGAGCTTGAAAGAGACACTCTCGTTCCTCATAGACACCCACACAAGGAGGGCGTAGGCAATGGCAGAAGAGAAGAAGCAAGTACTACAAGAGACCGTTGAACATATCGAGTCAATTCTCAGTGATAGCCCAAAATTGCAGGGAAAGTCCTCTTGGGACTGTGTACTGCTCTCCAGACAGAGCGGAAGACCTGGAGCGAAGGCCTTCATATCCATGATCTGCGATCAGTTCATGGAGTTGCATGGCGACAGGAACTATGGCGATGACCCTGCCATGATCACCGGTATTGGGATGGTGGAGGGAAGAGCCATTACCTTCATCGGAAATCGCAAAGGTGCCAATTTTCGGGAGAATGTTGCCTGCAACTATGGAATGAGCAACCCTGAGGGCTATCGAAAGGCGCTTCGTGTGGCCAAGCAGGCTGAGAAGTTTGGCCGCCCGGTTGTTTGTTTCATTGACACCCCCGGAGCCTATCCTGGGCTGGGAAGCGAGGAGCGGGGAATCGGAGAGGCAATTGCTCAGAATCTCAAGGTGTTTTCCACGCTTAAGACGCCGGTGCTCTGCTTCATTATCGGGGAAGGCGGCAGCGGTGGCGCACTCGGTATCGGAGTTGGGGATAAGCTGTACATGCTTGAGAATGCAGTTTATTCAGTCATTACCCCTGAGGGGTTTGCCTCCATCCTGTTTCATGACCCGTCAAAAGCAAAGGAAGCTGCTGAAGCGATGAAAATGACCAGTCGCCACCTGAAGGAGTTTGGGGTCGTCCACGACATCATTCCAGAGAAGAGTCCTGAGGAGACTGCGAACCTGATCAAGGAGATCATTGTACGTGATCTGGATAATCTCTGCAGCAAACCACCTGAGCATCTGGTCCGCTATCGCCTGAAAAAAATTCGGGGAATTGGCGAGGTGCATGGGGGGAAGGAGTGGTGGCAGCCCCTGCTTGAGGTGTTCACCAAAACAAAAAGCCTTCGCTAGAGCTCCCTGGCACGCTTCTCCAGGTTTTTGATACCGGGTATGAAGAAGATTGCAGTCAACAAGGTTGACAGTGCATCAGAGACCGGTGCTGAGTAAAGAAGTCCCTGCATGCCAAAGAAGTGTGAGAAAATCAGGATGGATGGGATAAGGAAGAAGCCTTGGCGTGAGAGGGTAAGCAGGAGTGCAATCCTGCTTTTCCCAACAGCCTGGAAGAAGTTCCCTGCTATGATCTGGAACCCTACCAGAGGGGTAAGCAAGAACCACCTCTGCAAGGCAAAGGTTCCCAGTTCCAGCAATGCGGGATCTCTGTTGAACATGGCAACCATGGTAGTAGGGAAGAATCGGGTGGCGAGATATCCCACCATGATGACCACCGTTGAACTGATGATGGCAAGATTGGTTGCTTCCTTTACCCGATCATACTGCTTTGCCCCATAATTGAAGCTGATCAGAGGCTGGACTCCTTGCTTGATGCCGATAACCGGCATAATGAGCAGGGTGTGCAGGCTGTTGACGATACCCATGGCAGAGATGCCCAAATCTCCCCCATGGAGCAAGAGGGACTTGTTCAGGATAACGTTCAGTAGGCTGTTTGTGATCTGCAACATGAAACCGGGCATACCGAGACTTATGATCAAGAGGGTTATATGGCGCTGGGGGTGAATGGTTTTGAGTTTAAGATGCACCCTGCAGCGTTTTCCCAGGAAATAGGAGAGTACCCACGTAAAGGAAACCATCTGGCTGAGGACGGTTGCAATTGCAGCTCCGGCCATACCCCAGTCAAGTGCGTATATGAAAATAGGATCAAGCACAATATTTGTCCCTGCTCCCAGAAACATGGAGAGCATGGCAACCTTCGGGTTGCCATCTGCCCTGATGAAGTTGTTCATCCCCATATTGGTTACCTGGAACACCGCTCCAAAGAAGATAATCCGCATATAGCTGGTCGCATAGGGGAGCACTTGCTCACTTGCACCAAAGAGAACCAGAATATCGCGAAGGAAGAGCTGACCGAGGATAAGGAAGGTGAGTCCACCGGCAACCAGCAGGAAGAAGGCATTGCCCATTACCTCCTGTGCCTGCTCCTGTTCTCTCTGTCCGAGACGGATGGAGAAGAGGGTAGCTCCTCCAATGCCGAAGAGTACTCCCATTGCCATGAGGATGATCATGATCGGGAATACGATGGTGATCCCTGCAATACCATCGGCACCGAGGGAGGGGCTGTTTCCAATATAGATTCTGTCCACAATATTGTAGAGTGCGTTTACCAGCATCCCGACAATGGCAGGTATACTGAAACGGACCAGCAACTTGAAGATGGGCTCACTACCGAGGGGGTTCTCTTTTTCTTTTGCGTAGGTCATGCTTCATCCTCCTCGTCCAGTGCTCTAGAGATGGATTCAAGTCCCTCACAGAGGGAGGTGTAGCTCTCCTCCCCCACCAAGTGGGCGATGTGTTCACTCCATGCACGTACTACAGGAATAACATGAAGTTCCAATTCCCTTCCCTTCTGGGTAAGATGGATGCGGTTGCACCTTCGGTCCAGACTGTCCTGCTTTCGCCAGATAATCCCTTTTTCTTCCAATCCATGCACGGTTCGGGTGGTTGCTGCCTTGTCGATATGGACCCACTTGGAGAGTTCTTCCTGTGTTTTGCCCTCCTCCATGAAGAGGTTCATCAGGATTCCTACCTCAGCGCTGGTTATGTCCCATTCTTTCAGATGGGAGTTGAGATACATCTGGTTGTTCCGGTGCAGTATTGCCACAAGGCGGCCTAGGCTGTTGTACATAGGGTACTATATAGAATGGAATGGTTGATTTGTCAACTAATAAAACCTGAAAGCAAGTGTATCAGTTTCCTTAGGATGTGTGGGAAACCTAGGACCGTTTGGTGCAACGATTGCTGGAAAGCTTCTCTACTATGAGATTCCATGCTTCGTTGCAATCTTCTATCTGGGAGAGGGGGAGCAGGAACGCCCTGTCTTTCGTGATGAAGAGGTAGATGCAGTCCTTCTCATAGTATGCGTGGTAGACATCCTTCCATGCGTAGCGTACCCGCTCATGCTCATTGGAGATCTCAATCTCATCAGAATTCTCTTCGAATTGCAGGGTATAGACCAGGCGAGGAGGATCAAGGTTTTGGAGCTTCACCTGTTTTTTCAGGGATGTGAAGAAGTTTACAAAGTAGACTATCGGCACCCCGAGACCAACGATAAGGAGAACAGTGCCAAGCATTACCGCTCCTTCTACGTGGCTCATTATGAAGCTGATGATGGCAGAGGCTGTGAGAATTGAGGCAAATATGAGAGGACTTCTGTAGAGTTTGAGACGTTTTAGGATGTTGAAGATAAGAAAATGTCTGAAATGGCTTTCGCTCAACTGTACTGCTATGGTCATGAAAACACTATACCATACATACGAAATCGTTACATTCACTTTTTCTCCTTTGAATGGTAGTATGTACAAACCATATATGGAAACAAGCAATAAAAAAGGGCTTCACTTGAACCTCTTTCACAGAATATTTCTGTTTCTCGTTGTCTTTGTACTCTGCATATTCCTGCAGCTGGCAATCTCTGCGTATCAGGAACGATACATTATGAAACCAATGCAAAAGAGTGCAGGCAATGTGCAGACGATCAGTTTGGTGCTCAACTCCTTTGGGCAGACCCGGGAGCTGCTCTCCTCCTACCGTTGGGATTTTGGGGATATCGCAGCTTTGGTTTCCGCTCTGAGAAGAGAATCTCAGATTGCTGAGGAGCATATTGATAAGATAGAGTCCGATATTGCAGCGATTGGGGTCGACCAATATCTGCTCATACATGCGGTACATACAACCTATAGTGCCTATAACCACTACCTCTTGCTCCTGGAGGATTTGCTGATCAGGAACCATGTTGCAAAGGCATCCGAGCTGTATTACTCCGATCTTGAACCAAGTATTAATCACCTGTATCGGTATATGCAGCAGCTGATGGAACAAGCCATCTTGGACAATCAGTCTACCTATGACCGATTGATAGCGCTCAATGAGCGGCTCGATATTGTCTATGGCTTGACGGTCTTGATTATGCTTTTCTTTGGTGTGGTTACCTTTAGGGAAGTGATACGCATGCTATCCATTGTCCAGGAGATGGCATCTGCCTCAAAGGCAATAACCGCAGGAGACTATGACAGGCCACAATTCAAGGAGCACAGAGAGGACGAAATCGGCGATATGACACGGGCTTTCAACGAGATGAAGCTGGCGATGAGGAACCAGGTGACCCTCTTGCAGGCGAACAATGAGATGGAGAAAGAGATCTATCGCAAGGATACCGAGGCACTGGCCATGCAGAATCTCCTTGAACGGGAGAAACTACAATTGTTGCGCAGTCAGGTGAACCCCCACTTTCTCTTCAATACCATCAATGTTATCAAGTATACTGCCCAAGAGGAGGAGGCAGAGAAGACCAATGCATTGCTCTCTTCCTTGGCTCGTCTCTTCCGATATGCATTGACCGACAATGAGGTACTGGTTCCTCTTTCCAGAGAGATCCAGATTGTGGATGAGTATTACAGTCTCTATAAAGCCCGTTTCGGAGAGAAAATCTCACTTTTCTGGACTATTTCCCCTTCTCTCGTGCTGACCGAGACACTGGTACCGTCCTTCTTTCTCCAACCGTTGGTCGAGAATGCTTTCAAGCATGGTCTTGGACCAAAGGAGGGATCTGGAAGTGTCCAGCTTGCTTTGACTGAGAGAGAGGATATGCTCAGTGTACAGGTCAAGGATGATGGCGTTGGGATAGAGGAGGAGGAACTGCACACCCTTCGCAAGCGGTTGCTGGACCACCCGGTAACGGGAGAGCATATTGGGCTATATACGGTTGCAGCGCGGTTGAAGCTGATCGACAAGCGGTGTAGGTTTGAGGTTTTTTCTACTATCGATATGGGCACTGAGATCCACATCGCCATGCCCCTGATCCTGAAGAATGAGGAGGAATTGGATGATCAAGATACTGGTAGCTGATGATGAACGCATCGAGAGAGAACTGCTCTACAGAATACTGTCAGATAATCCCCTCTATGAACTCTACCAAGCTGAGAATGGCCGCCTTGCTGTGAACTATGCTGAACTGTACGATGTGGATATCGTACTTATGGATATTGAGATGCCGGCAATCAATGGGATAGAGGCTTCCAAGCGGATACTGCAGGACAATCCTTCTACTCGTATTATCTTTATCACTGCCTACAGCATCTTCTCCTACGCCTGTGAGGCCGTAAAGCTGGGAGCGATCGATTACATACTCAAGCCGGTGGACAGGGAAGATGTCCTGAGGGCTGTCAAGCAGGCTGAGCGGCAAGTGGAGGCTGAGCGGCAGCTCAAGGCTGTTCGTCCTGAAGTGGAATGCATGGATGAGGATGAGGCATCCGATAAGTCGACCCTGATGATGTCAAAGGTCAGGAAATATCTGGAACATAGTTACATGAACTACGACCTCTCCTTGGACTCGGTGAGTTCGTTGCTGAATATCAATCCATCCTATCTCAGTTGTATCTTCAAGCGATATACCGGTGTAAACTTTCTCGACTACATCACCAATCTCAGAATATGCGCAGCGAAGGAGTATTTGGGTGATCCATTCAAGTCCATCGCGGAGATAGCTTCCATGGTTGGCTATGAGAGCCCCAGTTACTTCAGCCGTGCGTTCAAGAAGAATGCCGGGCTCACACCGAGTGAGTACCGCAGACAGAGAGGGGGGAGTGCAGGCAGATGAAACATATGGTACTACCTGTAGCAATCATGCTCCTGCTTTTCTCTGCATGCCAGAAGGAGGAGACCCGTTACCCGGAGCTGATCCTTCGCTATGCTGACAACCAGAGTGACGGGTACCCAACCGTAGAGGCTGCCAAGTATTTTGCTGAACTGGTGCAGGAGAGAACCGACGGAAAGATCGAGATCAGGATCTTTCCCGATAGTGTCTTGGGATCTGAGACCAGTGTGATGGAACAGATGGGCTACGGCGGCATTGACATGTCCCGCTTCTCGGTAGGAACCCTCACCCGATACTTTCCAGAGCTGTGGACACTGCAATTGCCCTACCTCTATAAGGACAGTGCCCACATGTGGAGGGTCCTTGATGGTGAGATCGGGCAGATGTACCTGCAGGAGATGGTGGGAAAAGGTCTCATTGCCTTGGCCTGGTATGATGCAGGTGCAAGAAGTTTCTATACCAGGACTCCTGTAACCAATGTTGAAACACTCAAGACCATGACCATCCGCGTCATGGAGAATGACATGATGAGCCGCACCATGGAACTTCTTGGTGCTGAATCAGTACAAATTCCCTATGGGGATGTCTACTCTGCACTACAGAAACTACGAATTGATGGGGCGGAGAACAACCTGCCAAGCTATGTGTTTACCGGACACTACCAGGCCGCACCTTACTTCTATCAGGATGAACACTTTCGATTGCCTGAAGTGGTTATGATGAGCGTATACGCCCAGGAGAAGGTACACAAAGTGGATCCTGCTTTTGTAGAGCTTATCAAAGCCTGCGCTGAGGAGAGTGGTTTATACGAGCGAAAGCTTTGGCAGGAGGAAGAGAAGCGGGCCTATGAGAAGGCAATTCAATCGGGGGTCGTGATCACCCTTCCCAGTCAGGATGACTTGTTTGCCTTGAGGAAGGCAATGGAACCGCTCTACCAGGAGTTGGGGGAGGAGGATCAGGAGATTGTTGAGAGGATTGGAGATACCTAGGCTTTTCCTTTTCAATTTTTTTGATTGATTGCATTTTCTTTGACTGCATCTTGCGTTCGTGAATTCTCTCTCTTACCATTCTAATCGAGCCTAGACTCTCTAGGTCGAATTACATTAGGAGGCAACTATGAAACGAGTACTGATTGTTCTATTGGCACTTTTGCTCTGTTCTTCAGTGGTTTTTGCTGCTGGTGAGAAAGAAGCTGCAGAGGCAGGTGGTGAAAAAAATGTGAAGCTTGTCTATGCAGAGGTCAACCCTCTCGATTCCATCGTCGGTAAGACTGGTGTCTACTTCAAGGAACAGGTAGAGAAGCTTTCAGGTGGTACGGTTACCATCGACATCCAGGCTTCTGGTGTCCTTGGTTCTGAGAATGATGTTCTGGATTCCATCCTGGGTGGTGGTACCTCGATTGACATGTCCAGAATTTCTGCTTTTGCACTGACCAGCTATGGTGCTGAGAAGTCAAAGCTTCTCTCAATCCCCTTCACATTTGAGAACAGAGAGCACTTCTGGGCTTTTGCCAACTCTGACCTTGCTCCCGAATTCCTGAATGAGCCCCAGACCATTGGACTTCCCATTCGTGGTGTCTTCTATGGTGAGGAAGGATTCAGACACTTCTTTGCTGCAAAGCATATTGGCAGCATGGCAGATCTGGCAGGAATGAAGCTTCGCGTATCCAATGACCCGGTAATGAACGGCATGGTAAGAGGCCTTGGTGCTTCCCCGACTGTTGTTTCCTTTGGTGAGCTCTATTCTGCTCTCCAGACCGGTGTTGTCGATGGCGCAGAGCAGCCGATTGCCAACTACAAGGCCAATGCATTCCACGAAGTCGCCCCGAACTTGATCCTCAATGGGCATACCCTTGGCGCTATCCAGGTTGTTATTACCGATACCGCTTGGAACAAGCTTTCTGAGAATCAGAGAAATGCGATCATGGAAGCTGGTAAGCTTGCACAGGCCTACAATGCTGAGATCAGTGAGAGCGCTGAGAATGAAGTTCTCGCAGAGCTCAAGGCTGAAGGCGTAAATGTGGTCGATGTTGCTGACAAGGCCCCTTGGGCTGAAGCTACCAAGGCAGTGATCGACGAGAATACAAAGAGCCAGGCTGCTTTGTATCAGCAGATCAAGGATCTGAAGTAACAGCCTTTCAATAGGTATAGGTGGGATTGTTTGCACAATCCCACCTTTTCAAGTCCCAGGAGATGAAATCATGCCAAAGTTCTTTGCAACCATGGATAAGATTAAATATGCGTATGACTGGACCGACAAGATTGTGATGATCATCTGTAAAGTATTGCTGATCGTCGACATTCTCATCACCAGCTATGCGGTAGCCGGCCGTATGCTCAACGAGTATATTCCCTTCTTGAGGGATCCAGCATGGACGGAAGAGGTGGTCTTGACCTGTATGTCCTATATGGCTGTTCTTTCTGCAGCCCTCGCCATCCGCAGGGGTTCCCATATCAGGATGTCTGCATTTGACAAGTACCTTCCCCCTCTTGCTATCAAGATTTTGAATATCCTCAGCGATATCGCCGTACTCAGCCTTGGCTTGGTTATGGCGTATGTTGGTTGGCGCTATGCCACTACCATCGGAAGCAGGGGATTCTACGTCTCTTTGCCGTGGTTGAGCCGTTTCTGGATGTATTTTCCGGTACCTCTTGCTGGACTGGCTATGATCATCTTCGAGTTTGAGTCAATTTACAACCATGTTAAGTCCTTCTATGTGAAGGAAGAGGAGAAGGCTTGATGGATACCAACAGCATTGCAATTCTGATTCTCCTGGGAAGTTTCTTCATTATGATTTTCCTTCGGTTTCCAATCGCCTATGCGGTGGGACTATCCTCTATCTTCTGTATGCTTTTCCAAGGGTCCAGCCTGAATGACATCAGTCGTCTCATGGTCAAAGGCATCAGTTCTTTCTCCCTTATGGCAGTTCCCTTCTTCATCACCATGGGAGTGCTCATGGGCAGTGGTGGAATATCGCAGAAGCTGATCGCCTTGGCAAATGCCTGTGTAGGCTGGATGCGGGGTGGACTGGCACAGGTGAACATTGTAGCCTCCTACTTCTTTGGGGGTATTTCTGGTTCTGCCGCTGCTGATACTGCTTCCCTCGGTTCCCTGCTCATTCCCATGATGGTTGACGAGGGCTATGATGCAGATTTCTCAACTGCAGTTACCATCACCAGCTCCTGCGAAGGACTGCTGGTCCCTCCCAGTCACAATATGGTCATTTATGCTACCACTGCAGGTGGTATCTCGGTGGGAAGTCTCTTCCTTGCAGGCTATCTGCCAGGGGCGTTGCTTGCCATCACCTTGATGATCGGCTCCTATATCTTCTCGGTGAAGCGTGGCTATCCTAAAGGTGAGAAGTTCCACTTCAAGAACTTCATTATCCAGCTCGGAAAATCCATCTGGGCCTTGGCAGCAGTCGTAATTGTTGTTGTTGGCGTTGTAGCGGGTGTCTTTACTGCCACCGAATCGGCAGCAATAGCAGTCATCTACTCCCTGATTGTCTCGGTCTTCATCTACAAGGGCTTGACCTGGAAGGGTGTTTGGAAGGCTCTGGATGACTGTGTAGGTACGCTTTCCATCGTTCTCATCCTGATAGCCACCTCCTCCGTCTTTGGGTACTGCCTTACCACACTCCACGTACCGTCTCTTGCAGCGGAAGCCATCACAAATCTCACCAGCAATAGGATCCTCTTGATCCTGCTTTTGAATTTGATTCTCTTGGTTCTTGGTGCAATCATGGATATGGCACCCATTATTCTCATTGCAACCCCAATTCTACTTCCCATCGCCACCGGAGTTGCCGGGCTGGACCCCATCCAGTTTGGTATTATGGTCGTACTCAACTGTGGTATTGGTCTCTTGACCCCACCGGTTGGTGCGGTGCTCTTTATCGGATCAGCCGTTGGCAAGGTATCCATGGAGAAGGTTGTAAAGGCAACCCTTCCGTTCTATCTCTGCATGATCGGTGCTCTTATCCTGGTCTCCTTCATTCCTGATATCAGCCTGCTTCTGCCGAAGATCTTTGCAGGATATGTTCCGACCAATATCTAGAACCCTTGCATGGTAGGTTGTTTTTGAGCCAGAGTATTTACTCTGGCTCATGTTTCAGTGTGAAAGTGAGTTCATAGGGTGCTTGGTCCTCCTGGTTCGTGGTATACTCTCCTCATGGATAGACCTACCATCGCCATCATGTACGACTTTGACAAGACCCTGAGTACCAAGGATATGCAGGAGTATACCTTCATCCCTAAGTTGGGGATGTCGGCTGAGGCGTTCTGGCAGAAGGCCGACGTGCTCGCGCAAGCACAAGGAATGGACAGCATTCTTGCTTATATGAAGCTTATGCTTGATGAGTCCAGACGTCATGAACAGTCGATCAGAAGGAGTGATTTTGTTTCACTCGGCAATAGCCTTGAATTCTTTCCAGGTGTGCTTTCGTGGTTTGATGAGGTGAACAAACTCGGCTCATCGATGGGTTTGGATATGCAACACTTCATTATATCCTCAGGCTTGAAGGAGATCATCGAAGGTTCAGCCATCGGGAATCGGTTCAAGCGTATTTATGCATGTGAGTATTTCTACGATGAGAATGGGGTGGCTACCTGGCCTAAGCTATCGGTCAACTATACAGCCAAGACACAGTTCTTGTTCAGGATCAATAAAGGGGTGCTAGATGTGCATGAGGACCAGGCCTTGAATGCGTATACCGCCGAGGGTGAACGCAGTGTACCCTTCAGGAATATGGTCTATATCGGTGATGGCTTGACCGATGTCCCCTGCATGAAGCTTGTGAAGCAGAATGGGGGAAAGAGCATTGCAGTCTATGCAAAGGGCAAGGAGGCGATTAGTTATCGGCTGATGAAGGAGGAGAGAATCAACTTCTTCACTGAGGCCGACTACACCATCGAAGGAGAACTCTTCTCCTTGGTAAAGACCATTCTCATTCAGATGCAGGCAGAAAATAACCTGGCAGAAACGCAGCGGATGATGAAGAAGGAAGCCGGGCTCTGCTAGAGCCCAAGTCCACGCTGCATCAGAGTAGCGAGCACCTCCATCCCTTTCTTTGTGGGGTGCAACCCATCAGCGAGAAGCCCGTTTCCGGCCTTGATCGGATAGCTGGCAAGGTCAATGAGATGGGCTCCTTCATGCCTTGTCACAATCTTTCTGATGCTTTCTGCCAGGTCCAACTGACTCCAGTGATGGATGTTCTCTTCATCAAGGGCCCTGTCAGTTCTCTGCAAGGGGGTGCAGAAGTACAGCGAACTCGAAGTATGTCTCTGTACCATGCTGCTTACCAGTGTCTCATACGCTTCCTGGAATACCTCAATGGTGGTAGGCTCTTCCGCCTGTCCCCAGTCATTGGTGCCTCCGAAGACGATAATGATGTCTCCTTTCAGCCTTCTTTGGCGTGATTCGTCAAGGAAGGATGAGGATGGCGGGCGCACTCCTGTGCGGCTGATTCTGCTTCCGGAGTAGGACTCATTTACCAGGAGTTTCAGTCCGGTTCTCTGCTGCAGCAGATACCACCAGGTATGTTCCACACGTGTTACATCTACTCCCTCTCGGGGGTAGAAGAGTTCATTTTCCTCAGGAACACATCCACTGAAGGTGGAAATGGAGTCTGCAAGGATGGAAAAGGTCTGCCTCTTCATGCATTGCAGTGTAGCGTACTGCTTTTCCCGCTACAAGCCTCTATGGTATGCTCTTTTTGGAGGCTTTCATGGATACGAAGATTTCTGTGGTTGAGGAAGGCGCACTTGATCGAGTTGGTTCGATTTTTGTCGAGGCATTTGGACATACTCCGGCATTATTGGTTGCTGATGGGATTACCCTCAAGGTAGGAGGCTTTCCTGTATCCCGTTCCCTGGAGATGGCAGGTATCCAGGTCAGGCAGTTCATCTTCCCCTCTGTTCCCCAGCCCTATGCTGATGAGCATGCGATTGCCCAGGTACGCTTGAGCTTGGAAATCGACAACAGCATTGCTGTAGTACTGGGTTCAGGTACCTTGAACGACATTACCAAGCGTGCAAGTGCTGAGCTGGACCGGCCTTATATGGTTGTAGCTACCGCTCCCTCTGTTGATGGCTACACCAGCTATGGGGCAGCAGTCTCAGTAGGAGGATTCAAGCAGACCCTTCCCTGCGCCGCTCCGATGGTGGTGCTTGCCGACACCAAGGTTCTTCGTGAGGCCCCCATGGAGATGATTGCAAGTGGGTTCGGTGACTGCATGGCAAAGTACACTGCCGGCATGGATTGGATTCTCGCTGACCTACTCGCTGTACATCCCATTCGCAGTGATGTCTGGCAGATGGTCCAGGTTCCCCTGAGAAAGGTATATGCACAGCACAGTGGGATTGCCCAGAGAAAGGGAAGAGCAATCGGCCTTCTCTTCGACGCCCTCTCAGCAAGCGGTTTTGCCATGCAGGTGATGCATGACTCGCGTCCCGCCAGCGGTGCTGAGCACTTGATCAGTCATATCTGGGAGATGGAGCACCTGAGCAAGGATGGACATCCGGTCAGTCACGGCTTCAAGGTCTCGATCGGCACCCTTGCCATCACCTATCTCTATGAACAGCTGAAGCAGCTGGATTTGGCGAATATTCCCCTCACTGGCGCAGAGAGCTGGAAGGAGAGGAAGCAGTCGATAGAGGCCTTTTTCCCTCATGCCAGTGTAAGAGAACAGACCCTTGCCATCGCCAAGGAAAAGTTTTTGGAAGGGGATGAGCTGCTTGAGAGAAGAGAGAAGCTTGTAGCGCTGATACCCACGTTGATTGAGAAAATGGCTGAGCAGCTTCCCCCCTATCAGGAACTGAAAGAGGCAATGGCTGAAGTTGGCTGTCCGGTTTCTCCAGAGGATATTGCCAGTAATCTGGAGGGGCTGAGGCATGCGGTCACCGGTGCCCAGATGATTCGCAACCGCTATACGGTGCTGGATCTCTACTACGAGCTTGGGCAGTTTGACTTGGCCTTGGATATGCTCTCAGGAATGTAGTGACTTCCTTGGAATACATCCCAGGATCTACTTTGGATAGAAGAATGCAAGGAGGTATGCATGGCTTGGCCGATGGTGGGAGTGAATCTTCCCAAAAACTGCACGTATACTGCACTGGATGAGACGTTGTCCCAACTTGAGAGGGAGGGATTTGACGGTGTTGAGATAAACATCGAAACCTTCCCCATGATCGTTGGTGGGGTAGTATGCCAGCCTTGGGTGGATGCGGTAAAACAGATACTGGAGAGGCACCCACTCTTCTATAGCGCCCATATTGGACGTGGACTCAACCTCAGAGACCTGGAACAGCCGCTCTTGCATAGGGCAGTGCTTGCCTCTTCATTGGAGATCTGCAAACAGCTGGGAATGTCGGTATTGGTTCTTCATTATGAAGTAAAAACACAGAACCAAATGGTTGAGCAGCAGTTCCTTGAAGCCCACCGTTGGGCTGCAGACCTGGCTGGCCGGCTGGGCGTGGTCATCTGCGTCGAGAATATTGAAGTAGAGCTCGTGGAACCGGTTGTTGAACTTGCGATGAAGGTGGACCATCCCCATCTGAAACTGAACCTCGATACCGGTCATGCATTTCTTGCCGCAAACTACTTTCATTTCGATTTTCTCTTGGCGGTAAAACAGATGGCTCCCTACCTTGGGCATATGCACCTTAATGACAATACGGGAACCTTTGAGCCTCTTAGGATCACCAATCGGATTGCCTACGATTCCATGGCCATGTCCCACAGGCGGGAGTTTGGCAGAGGGGACATTCATGTTCCCCCGTTTTTTGGTACACTGCCATTCGATGAGGTCTTCCATATGACCCAGGGGTACCAAGGACGATATATCTGCGAGTATACCTACCAAGACTACGGACCTTTCAATGCTTCGGTTGTTCAGCGGGTAAAAGAGAGATTGGCAGCTTCCCGTCAGGTTTAACTGTGTAGTGAGGCAATACGCTAGGAACAGAGTGTCAATTATTATTTTGATATCGTTTTCAACGTGTATTATTTCAGTATTTGGAAATAATACTACCAAAGCTTGCTGGATACTTATTTTTATTCATACAGATGAGAAAGATTTGACAAATGGGGATTTTGATGCAATCATCAAATAGTGGTAACGTTTTCATATTCCTGCTGCCAATAAAAAAAGGAAAATTTCTGTAGCGAGGATTGTATTCAGGAATATGGAAAAACCTTACCCTCCGCCTTTCGGAGTGTAATGACAAGGAGGAAGAAGTATGAAGAAATTGTTGTGTGTTTTGGCCGTTCTTGCACTATTGGCTATGCCGTTGCTGGCGCAGGCATCATCAGAAGCTGAAGGGAAAGAGAGCTACGAGACGTTGCAGATGTACACTGCCTTGGATACTGAGGAAGCGCAATACTATTTGGATGTTTTTCAGGAATCTACAGGAATCAAGGTTGAGTATGTGCGTATGAGCAGTGGAGAAGTTCTTGCCCGTATAGAGGCAGAGAAATCCAATCCTCAGGCAAGTGTCTGGTTCGGAGGGTCGAATACCGACCATATCAATGCAGAATCCAAAGGATTGCTTGCTCCCTATAAGCCCAACACAGATTTTGAGCTTGCCCCAATGTTGCATTCAGAAGATTACAGTTGGAATGGATTCTACACTGGTGCTATTGGTTTTGTAACCAACACTGAGTTTTTGAAGAAGCATAATCTGCAACCTCCCACGAGTTGGGATGACCTGCTTGATCCAGTGTACAAAGGGCAGATTGAGATGGCCTACCCGTATACCAGCGGAACAGCCTACACCACTTGGGCTACTATCATCCAAATGAAGGGGCTTGATGGAGCACTGGACTGGTGGGAACAGTTTGATGAGAATATCCATCAGTACACAAAGAGTGGAACTGCCTGTATAGCAAGAGCTGGCTTGGGTGAATGCGCAGTTGGTATCTCCTTCTCCCACGACATTATGGCGAAGGGAATCAACATGGGCTATCCCTTGGTATTGAGTTTCCCCGCAGAGGGAACAGGCTATGAGGTTGGTGCCGTATCCATGATCAATGGAGCGAAGCAGGTAAAGGAAGCACAGGTCTTCATGGATTGGTGTTTCACTGAGGAAGCCCAAAACCTGTTCAAGAAGTATTCACGATTGCCGGTTAATCCAAAGGCTACGGTAGCTGAAGGCGCTGTTAAGCTGAGTGACATCACCTTGATTGATTACGATGCAGTGAAGATGGGACTTGCCAAAGACGAATACGTCAAGGCTTGGAGAGATCGGATCGGCAAGTAAGTAATTGTTGATACAGAGAAGGTGCAATCTCAATCCCATATTGAAGATGAGGTTGCATCTTTCTGTTTTGAGGTAAACGATGAAACAACACAGCAGTCGTCATAATCAGCGGATAAACGAAATACAGAAGTTGATTAAGGAGCCATTTCTGCTTCTTTCCATTTTGGTTATTTTTTATCTGTTGATTCTTTTTGTAATCTTTCCCATTTATCAGGTTTTTAAAACCAGTCTTGCAGTGGATGGACAGTTCAGTCTGCAAAACTATCGTGATGTACTGAGTAAATCGTACTATTTGCAACCATTGCTTAATTCCATGATCCTCGGGGTCCTGGTGGCAACCATTGGAACCTTGGTGGGGTTTGTGTTTGCCTATGCAATTACCCGTACCCCGATGAAAGGGAAGCGGGCATTTCGCTTGATTGCGACGTTCCCCATGGTAAGCCCTCCCTTTGTTGTGGCTCTTGCATGTATTTTGCTTTTTGGTAGGTCAGGGATATTCTCAGGGTTGATTGGAAATATCTACGGACTGACCGGTCTGACGATCGTTGAGGTCATTGCCTATGCTCCTACTGCCTTTTTGGCCTTGGTAGGGGTGCTTCAAGCGATCGACCCTGCCCTGGAAGAGGCTGCCATGGATTGTGGAGCCTCTCGTCTCCATATCTTCCGTACTGTCATCTTCCCCTTGGCTACTCCTGGCATTGTAAGTGCTTGGTTGTTGGTGTTCATCCAAAGTCTTGCAGACTTCGGTAACCCGATGATTCTAAGCGGAGATTTTTCAGTGCTCTCTGTGCAGGCCTATCTGCAGATCACCGGTATGTATGACCTTGCCCGTGGATCCACCCTAGCCATTCTCCTTCTCTTGCCGACAGTGGTTGCCTTTTATCTCCAGAAATATCTGCTTGCAAAGAAGTCCTATGTGACGGTCACCGGTAAGCCTACCAGTGCAACCATCAAAAACCTCGAGTGGTACATCAAGTATCCGGTGTACAGTTTCTGTATTCTGTTTGCAGTCATTGTCCTGATGTTCTATTCGATGGTGGTCTGGGGCTCTTTCCAGAAACTTTGGGGTGTGGATTCGACACTTACCCTCCGTAACTATATACAGATGTGGAAAGTAGGGAAGGGGTATATTCTGGACTCCCTGTTCATATCTGCTGTGATAACTCCAGTGACCGGTATTTTGAGTATGTTCATTGCCTACCTTATCAGCAGAAAACAATTTTTCGGAAAGAATGCGATGGAGTTTTCCAGTATGCTGACCTTCGCGGTTCCCGGAACCGTTGTAGGTATCGGGTATATTCTTGCCTTCAATACACCATCCCTGTTGATGCCTACAGCCTTGACCGGTACAGGGTTCATTATCATGGTTCTGCTGGTATTCAGAAATCTTCCTGTTGGGATCAGGAACGGGATTGCCGCCATAGAACAGATTGACCCCTCCATCGAGGAAGCTTCCATCGACTTGGGAGCAGACAGCTCGCTGACGTTTAGGAAAATAACCCTTCCCATGATAACTCCAGCATTCTTCTCTGGGTTGGCAAACTGTTTTGTGCGTTCGATGACCGCCATCAGCGCAATCATATTTGTGGTGTCGGGTAGATGGAACCTGATTACGGTAGCGGTGCTCGGATTTATTGACAACAGCCAGTATGCCCAGGCCGCGGCCATGAGTCTGCTGTTGATTGGTATTGTCTTGCTAGCGTTGGGTTTGATCAAGCTGGTAACAGATCGAATGGGGAAAGGTATGCAATCTGCCTCCATCATTGAATAGGGATTACATCGATGAAAACTGATTATTTGAAATTGAAGAATTTGACAAAGGTATTCGGAAAGAGCCCCGATCAGATGGTCGCAGTTGACCATATTGATCTCAAAGTCCCAGAGGGGACCCTGGTAACCTTGCTTGGACCTTCCGGGTGTGGAAAGACAACCACCTTGCGTATGATCGCAGGGTTCCATACTCCGACGGAAGGGGATGTGTACATTGATGGGGTGAGCATGAATGAGATTCCTCCCAACAAGCGTCCGACCGCGATGGTTTTTCAGAACTATGCCCTGTTTCCCCATATGACTGTCTTTGAGAATATTGCCTATGGGTTGCGGGTTCGCAAGGAGAGTGAGGCTGCCGTTTTGAAGAAGGTCAATGAGATGATGAACCTCATTGGTCTTGAGAATCTGGGAGACCGACAACCAAGGCAGCTCTCTGGTGGACAACAGCAACGGGTGAGTCTTGCCCGTGCATTGGTGATGGAACCAAAGGTGCTTTTGTTTGATGAGCCGCTCTCGAATCTTGATGCAAAACTCCGTGTTTCTACACGTCTTGAGATCCGAAAGCTCCAGCAACGAGTGGGAATAACGAGTGTGTATGTCACACATGATCAAGAGGAAGCGATGACACTCTCTGATAAAGTAGTGATTATGAATAAGGGATTGATCCAGCAAGTAGGGTCTCCTGCAGATATTTATAGTCACCCTGCGAATCGGTTTGTCGCTGGTTTCATAGGAAAGGCGAACTTTTTGGAAGCAGAAGTGGAAAGCCTTGATGAGGAGAACTTCACGTTGACGTTTCTCGGGAAGAAAATTATTGCACCAAGGTGGAACAAGGAGATTGCAGTTGGTGATTCTGTGCTCATTGTTGCCAGACCTGAGTCAATTACCCCAGACCATCCTGCGGAGGACCTAGTGGAAGGTACTGTCACGAATTCCGTGTATTTTGGTTCTCAGATGTTGTATGAGGTGGAGTTGCCTGATGGCAAAATGCTTCAGATTGAGGTTGCTGACCCACAGTACCACACCATCTTCGAGCGTGGTCATAAGGTGGGCTTGGTGTTCAAGGATCGAAGTTTGCACGTATTGCCGATGGAGGTGTGAGATGCAGTATGACATACTTATGATCGGCCATATCTCTCAAGATATAATGATCGACCACCTTGCGCAACGTCAGGAAATTGTAGGCGGCGCGGTAGTCTATTCGTCCTTTGCTGCAGCTGCTGCGGGGAAGCGGGTGAAGGTGATTACCAAGCTTTCAAATGGTGATGCGCATATCCTTACGAATCTGTTGCATCCCTCGATCACTTGGGATGTTCATGCATCCCAAACAAGTACTTCTATCAGGAATACATATTTTACTGCTGATAAGGAGAAACGTGAGGTTGTCCTTCTTTCGCAAGCTGAGAGCTTTGATCTCGAGGAAATTGAAGGTGCTGCCCCTATTTTTCACCTTGCAGGCTTGTTTGCCGGAGAGCTCCCTGATTCCTTGATAGAGCCGCTTTCTGAACGGGGCAGGGTTGCCCTCGATGCACAGGGGGTGCTGAGGAGTCTTGATGCCGATGGAGATCTTGCTTTCAGGGATTGGGCGAATAAATATGCACTGTTGCCATCCATTACCTATTTCAAGACTGATGCCGCTGAAGCAAAGATTCTTACAGGCCTGGATGATAGAAGGGAAGCCGTGAAGTTGTTGCACGCATGGGGAGCCAAGGAAGTGATGCTCACCCACAACAGTGAGGTGATGGTATATGCTGATGGAGAAATCTGTACTGCACCCTATACCAACAAGAACAACAGTGGCCGTACCGGCCGGGGTGATACTACCTTTGCAGCCTACCTTGCCTGGAGAGCTGACCATTCAGCAGAGGAGGCGACCAGATTCGCTGCAGCACTCTGTAGTATGAAAATGGAAACCCCCGGGGTGTTTAGGGGAACCTTGCAGGATGTGCTTGCACGGATGCAAGAAGATCGGTGACGAATCCTGTTTTCAGGGTTTCTCCTATATGAAAGAAACCTGAGGTAATTGGAAATAACACTATTGCCAATAAGAGGTTCCACTTGGAACCTCTTATTCTTGCCTTACTGGGCATTTCCTGTGATTATTGACAAAATTGGTAAAAAGATATCAAAAGAATGTCCATATTTGCCTAAAAATTGACCATGGCTTTGCATGGGATTCCCCTTGAATATAATGTCATACCATCAAAACCATAGGAGGTTAGTATGATGAAACGAGTTGCAGTGCTTATGGTGTGTCTTTTGCTGGTTTTCTCAGCAATATGGGCGCAAGGAGAGAAGGAGTCCCAGGAGAGTGCGGGACCTGTTACGGTAAAATATGCATTCTGGGGAAACCCGGATGCCATCGGTGTAGAGCAGGATATTATCAAGGCTTTTGAGGAGTCGCATCCTGATATCAAGATCGAGCCCATTGTCAGTGGATATTCTGACTACCACACGAAGCTCATGACCATGATTGCTGGAAACATGGCCCCCGATGTTATGCGCATTGACGACTACTACTTCTATGACTTCATTAAGCTCGGTGCTGTAGAGAGTCTCAGTCCATATATTGAGCGAGATGGAATCGATTTGGATCTCTACCCAAAGATGGGAATTGAAGAAGCTACTGTCGATGGCCAGATTTATGGTCTTCCCTGGGGCACCGCTCCCTTGTACATGTTGCTGAACCTTGATGCATTTGAGGATGCAGGAGTAGCACTTCCCTCACTGAATTGGACCATCGATGATTTTGAGCGGATTGTACGTTCATTTAATCCCAAGGAAACCGGAATTTATGGGTATGCTCTTGATACCAGTTATCTTTCTGGATACTTACCGTATATTTGGGCAAAGGGTGGCACATTACTGAGCGAAGACAAGAGCCAGTATACCGGAGACAGCAAGGAAGCTGCCTCAGCAATCCAGATGCTCGCTGACCTGTATGCTGAAGGTTATATGCCGAAAGACACCATCAATAGCGGAAACACTGATGCTCTGAGACGATGGTTCAGCAATGGAAGTGTGGCTATTGTTGGGGGGTCCGCACAGGAAATTCTCGCCATCCAGAAGATTGAAGGAATGCGCTTCGAGGCTTGGACCATGCCACAGGCACTGGACAGCAAGAACACCACCGTGTTCAAGAGCAATACCATCAGTATGAGCAAATCTTCCAAGGTGAAGGAAGCTGCTTGGATATTTACAAAATTCCTCCGCGGAGTAGAGGGTGAGGATCTGTATGTTCGTGCAAAACGGTTCCCGCCCACATTGAATATTGCAGAGAACTGGGCACTGTATCTTGATCCCAACCTCTATCCAAAAAAGATCAAGGAGAACAGTGAACTGATTGCAAAGGAGTATGGGCATACCCTGCCACTTCGCACTGGCTATGCAGCAATTGAGTCGAAAGTAATTCCCGCTGTACAAAGTGCAATGCTGGGTACCAAGACAGCTGCCCAGGCGATGGCTGATATCCGCTCGGATATTACCAAGATCATTGAGACCAATTCCAAGTAGTAGTGAAAATATCACCGGATAGGTCTTCTATCCGGTGATTTCTCTTCCTATACCCTATTAGAGGATATCCCTTATGAAATTGTCCAAAATGAGACGAGCTGAGCACCGGGCAGCATTTTTCTTTCTCTTGCCCAACATCATCGGCTTTCTCCTCTTTTCCATGATTCCAACCTTCGCATCGTTTGGCATCAGTTTCCTCGACTGGGGCTTGCTGAATACCCCTTCCTTCAGTGGACTCTCAAACTATAAGGAGTTGCTTGGTGATGATGTATTCTGGTTGGCATTGAAAAATACCGCGTATTACTCATTCATCAAAGTGCCTTTGAATCTGATTCTTTCTCTGCTCTTGGCTATCCTGCTGAATAAGCAGCTTCATGGAAGAAATTTCTTTCGTTCCATTGCATTTCTCCCGTCTGTTTGTTCAAGCGTTGCCGTAGCCTTGATCTGGGCCCCCTTGTTGGAAAGCTCCGAAAACGGATTAATCAACCATGTTCTCTCCCTATTTGGTATTGAGGTCATACCATTCTTGGTCTCTCCTCTCTGGGCGATGCCTTCGGTAATCTTTGTTGGACTCTGGAAAGAATTGGGGTACTTCATGGTTATCTTTCTCGCTGGTCTTCAGGGCATACCCCGGTCCTATTATGAAGCTGCTTCCATTGATGGGGCAAATAATGCTGCAGTCTTCTTCCGTATCACCGTCCCCTTGATCAGCCCAACCACCTTCTTTGCATTGACAACAAGCCTGATCGGCTCCTTCCAGATATTTGACCTTACCTCCGTTCTTACCAAGGGAGGTCCTGCAAATGCTACCAATACGTTGGTAATGTATATCTATCAAAATGGGTTCCAGTTTTTCAGGATGGGCTATGCCTCAGCGCTCAGTCTTATTCTCTTCCTGACAATCTTTATCATAACACTGGTACAGAACCACTATTCTGACAAATGGGTGTGCGACTGATGAAAACAACAACAATGAGAACAATCAATTGGAAAAAGATCACCAGGAATTGGTTTTGGTATGTATTGCTGGTAGGCCTGACACTCTTCTTCTTTATTCCCTTCTGGTGGATGGTCTCCACATCCTTCAAAACCTATACCGAGGTCTATACAAGGCAGTACTCACTCTGGCCATCAAGCTTTCATTTTGAGAACTATCGAGAAGTATTCAAAGTGTTGCCATTCACCACCTACCTATGGAACACCATCAAGGTATCTGCCCTGGTTATCCTGGGCACTCTGACAACGAGCAGCATGGCGGCATATGCCTTTGCAAGGTTGCAGTTCCGAGGTCGTGATGCGCTGTTCTTTCTCTACCTTGCAACACTTATGATTCCCAGACAGGTTGTGCTTATCCCAAATTTCATCATATTTCGCGAGATGGGTTTGTTGGATACCCACTGGTCACTTGTGCTGAGTGGAATCTTCACAGCCTACGGAACATTCCTGCTCAGGCAATTCTTCTTGAGTATTCCCCGTGAGCTGGAAGAGGCTGCAGTCATAGATGGGTATGGCTACTGGGCACGGTTTGTCTCGATTATTATCCCCCTTTCAAAGGCAGCATTGACTACCTTGTTGATCATCACCCTCTTGAATATCTGGAACGAATACCTCTATGCACTGGTATTCATCCAGAGTGATAGGAACAGGACCTTGACCTTGGGGATTGCATTGCTTCGAGGTGACTTCGATGTCAAATGGAATCAGGTGATGGCAGCAACATTAATCAGTATTGCTCCCATTGTTCTGGTATACTTGAGTGCCCAACGGTACTTTGTGGAAGGAATAGCATTGACCGGTGTGAAAGGATGAGGAGAAAGGACTGGTAACGGACAGTGCTCTATCCCTGTACGATACATACAGGATGTGTACAATGATGGTACTGGGGTAATCTGCTGGGAGGAGGTCAGTATGAAGGTAATGCTCATAGAAGATGAACCAAATGCAATGGAGCGATACTCTTCCTACATTGCAGCATACAATCCTGCCTTTGAGATTGTTGCAAAAGCTTCAACCTATGAGATGGCCAAGGAGATGTTTGCATCCCAAACGATTGATGTTTTATTCAGTGATGTTATGATCCCCGGTAGATCAGGATTGCATTTCTTGGAAGAAGTAAGGAGTGAGCATTGGCGAGGTCTGGTGGTCATTATCAGCGGCTATGGTGATTTTTCCTATGCACAGAAAGCTATCAAGCTCTCCGTATTTGACTACTTGCTCAAACCGGTTTTCCAGAAGGATCTTGAGCAAGTCCTGGACAAGATCCTGAGAATCATGAACCAGAGAGAACCTCAGATTCATTACTTTTCCAATACATGCCTTCCCCTGTATATCAAGAAAGCCATTCAGTATGTTGAACGTAACTACAATCAGGAGATATCCCTGGGGGCAGTTGCTGCATTCGCCAACGTCTCTGCCAGTTATTTAAGTGCATCTTTCAGTAAGAAGTGCAATATGACGTTTGTTGAATACTTGCATGCTTATCGCTCTGAAATGGCGGCGAAATACCTGCAGGAAACAGATTGGACCATGGAAGAGATTGCCGATCGCGTGGGTTTTGGAGATAGTTCTTACCTGAATCGATGTTTCAAGAAATGCTATAAGGTTTCACCAGGCCAGTTCAGAAAAGCGCACACCTCAGCTCTGGAGTTGCAGAATGGCCAAACCTGAGATATTCAGAAGTCATGCAAGACAGTCATGGTACCGTGTATTGGTGGTCAGCCTTACTGTACTGGTTTCATTCATCCTGATTGTCAGCTGGTTTTGGGTGCAGAGAAGTACCACACAACTATTGAAGAACAATGAACAGTTCCTGCAAGTGTATACCGATAACTTGCAGAAAACCATTTTTTCTCCGATAGAGAAAGCTGCAACCAGAGTACAACTGCTGTTGCGATTCCAACAAGAGAAAGACCATGACCTCGATTTCGTACAAGAATTGTTCGATTTACGGCTTACCTCTGCAAGTCTTGACCGAGCCTGGATGATTGCCAGTGATGGCACTACGTACTATGCACCCAATGTGAACAAACAAGTTACCGAGCAGAACCCATGGTGGAAAGGGTATTTGGCACAAGAGAAGATTTCCCTGTTCAAGGTATTGGGTAGTCGTGGGTTCGGGTCCTTCGGCTTTGAGGTTGCCCCTGCTTTTCGTGATGATATGGATCTCTCCACCTTGCTTCCTGTGGTGTTCTGGTATATTGGCAAGGATGGAAGGATTGCATTCGCGTTTCTTGAGTTCAATCTTACCTCGCTGTTGATCCAGCACATGAACTCATACAAGGTAGAGTTGGGGGATACTCCTACTCCCATTGAAGTACTGATCTATGACAGTGACGGGATGGTGTTGGAATCCAGCAAGAATATACCCCTCCAAGTCTTGTCGATGCCAACTATGATGGAAGATTCTGCCCTGGTGGGATCGATAGATCTCAGTAATGGGATGGTCTTCACAAAAGAAGAGTCCTACATATCTCTCTTCTCGAGGAATACACCTTTGGGACTCACCTTTTCAACGAAAATTCCCTGGAGGACCATCGTGGGTCAATCCAGGAAGAATTACCTGTATGTGTTGTTGCTTGCAGGACTGTTCTCACTTGTGTTCTTGGTGCTCATGGTCGTATATGTCCGCCTCCATGCAAACATGAGACGGTATGAAGCGATGCAAGCAGAGTCACGATTCGAGGCTTTGCAAGCAAGAATGAACCCCCACTTTCTGTTCAACACGCTCGACAGTCTGGTAAGTGTGGTGGAAGAGGGGGATCGGAGGAGAAGTCTCGATACCTTGCGTTCCCTCTCCTACATCCTTCACGTTGACCTGCGGGAAAAGCGCAATGAGATACCGCTGCTATCTGAACTCAGGTATATTCGCAACTATGTCAATTTACAGGAGATTCGCTACAAGGGTCTGTTTCACTTTTCTCTCGATATTGATGACTCAGTACCCGATGATATCCGTATTCTTAAATACTGTGTCCAACCTTTGGTGGAAAACTGTTTTGTACACGGGGTCTATCTTCGTCAGATGCCCATTTCAATAGAGGTTTCGATGTTCTTTGATGAAAGTGGACTGCATGTCATAGTAGAGGATGATGGGCCCGGGTGTGGGAAGGAGACCTTCATAGAATTACAAGAACAACTCAAGCGAGCTCCACGAGGATCGTTCCAAGATAAACTGCATGTAAGAGGAAAACACATTGGGTTGTACAATATTCATCAACGAATATTCTACGCCTATGGCCCAGGGTTTGGACTGACCTTGCAAGAGAGAGAGAAGGGGTTCTCTGTCCAGGTACTCTTGCCGGCTGTGTATCAGAAGGAGGGGGAAGGATGATGTACAGCCCACGATTACAATCAAAAGAATGTCCACTTTCAGCTAAATATCACACATTGCATCTCTAGCTACAGCACGTATGCTTACAACTACAAGGGGGAATCTATGGGAAAACTTGGTGTTGCCATTATAGGAACAGGAAATATTGCACCGGCACATGTAAAAGGATATCTTGCCTCTCAGGATGTCTGTGAAATACGAGCGCTTTGCGATATATACCCAGCGAAGGCTGAGAAACTTGCCAAACGAGGGAATCTTGAAGATCAGGCAACCATTACCACGGACTATCATGAGCTGATGAGCCGAGACGATATCCACCTTGTCTCTCTCTGCTTGCCTCCCTCGCTCCATTGCCAGGTAGCGGTAGATTTCTTAAATGCAGGCAAGCATGTTATCGTAGAGAAACCAATGGCTTCTTCCCTTGCTGAGTGTGACCGTATGATTGAAGCCCAGAGGCAGAGTGGAAAGGTCCTTTCCGTGATCAGTCAGAATCGCTTTCGCACTGCACCCATGCGTGTAAAGCAACTCCTTGACCAAGGGGTCCTGGGGAGGGTGCTTTTTGCACGGGTGAACTCCATGTGGTGGCGGGGTTCTGCCTACTATGACCTCTGGTGGCGGGGGACGTACGAGAAGGAAGGCGGTGGTTGTACGCTCAACCATGCAGTACACCAGATAGATATTCTCCAGTGGCTTATCGGTGTTCCTGATCAGGTTGTATCGGTCATGAGCAATGTGAATCACACCAATAGCGAGGTTGAGGATGCGTCCATCTCAATTCTTTCGTATCCCTCCTTGGTGGCGGAGGTCAACGCTTCCTTGGTTGACCACGATGAGAAGCAGGAGTTTTTCCTGGCCACAGAGAAAGCTTCAATAGGCATCCCCTGGTATGTAAAATCTGTGAAGCAGTTGCCAAATGGGTTCTTTGAGCCAAGCCCGGAGACTGAAGAGGAGTTGCAGGCAATCTATGAGTCACTTCCATCCCTCTCTTTGGAAGGGCATGACGCACAACTGAGAAATGTCTTGGAAGCAATAGCAAATGATGAGCCTCCCTTGGTCACTGCAGAGGAGGGGAGGAAGGCTGTGGAGTTGATCTGTGCCATGTACAAATCTTCTACAGAGAAAGGTAGTGTTACCCTCCCTCTTGCAAAGGATGATCCGTTCTATACGACCGAGGGGATGCTCAAGAGAATGGTGAGGTATCACAAGAAACTAAGGTCTGTGGAAAATCTTGAGGATTCCAACGAGATCAGTCTTGGGACGATGGGACAATGAAAAGGAGGTCAGCAATGCAGAAAATGGATGGACAGCAGTATGCGCCGGAAGGAAAGCCCCAACCGGTTTGCAAGAAAGGGGAGTTTATTGTTGGAGTCATCGGCCTTGATCATGGTCATATCTTTGGCATGTGCAACGGCTTGGAGGAGGCAGGGGCAGAGATTGCCTTGGTCTATGACCCTGATGAGAAGAAAGTAGCGCAATTTGTGGAAAAATTCCCATCAGCGAAACAGGCAGCCTCCAAAAAGGAAGTCCTGGTAGATCCCTCAGTCCAATTAATCGCCAGTGCCGCCATACCTTCCCTGCGGGGTCCCCTGGGACTGGAAGTGCTTGATCATGGAAAGGATTACTTCTCCGACAAGCCTCCCTTCACGACCCAGGAGCAGATTGACATTGCACGAAGGAAAGTCTCTGAGACTGGGCGAAAGTGGTTTGTCTATTACAGTGAGCGTCTCCATGTAGAGGCGGCAGTCTACGCTGAAAAGCTTCTGAAGGAAGGTGCAATTGGTGATATTGTCTCAATTCGAGGATGGGGCCCACATCGCCTTGCAGCAAAGAGTCGTCCAGCTTGGTTTTTTGAGAAGGAAAAATATGGGGGCATTCTGGTTGATATCGGCAGTCATCAGCTCGAGCAGATCCTGCAGTTCAGTGGAGCAGAGGATGCCACATTGGTATCCAGCAGAGTAGGAAATCTCTACCACAAGGAGTATCCAGGACTGGAAGATTATGGAGATGCCTGTTTTACCGCCAGCAATGGGATTCCCTGCTACTTTTCGCTCGATTGGTATACCCCCGATGGACTGGGAACCTGGGGAGACGGGAGGATGTTCATTGTGGGTACCAAGGGGTACATTGAGCTACGAAAATACATCGATGTAGCAGCCTCCCAAGAGGGGGACCATGTTATTTTGGTGGACGGAGAGGGAGAGAGACACTTCCGTGTAGGAGGGAATGTAGGGTTTCCCTACTTTGGGCGCCTGATCAGGGATAGTCTTGAGCGCACAGAGACGGCAATGAGTCAGGAACACACCTTCAGGGCGATTGAATTGGCAATCGAGGCAGAAGAGAAAGCGGTGAGGATTCGCTAGTCTATGCGATATGCGTTGATCGGGTGTGGCCGTATCGCTTTCAATCACCTCCCCTCTGCCCTTGCGCTTGGGATGGATGTCATTGCTCTGTGTGATATCGATTCTCAAGCTATTGATACCCTCCTTCATGGTCTTGGTCTTCAAAATATGCCAATCAAACGATACCAGGACTATCGAAAGATGCTTGATACCTGCAATCTCGATATGGTTGCCATTGCCACAGACAGTGGCAGTCATGCTGAAATTGCGCTCGAGTGTCTCGCTCGAGGAATTAATGTATTGGTCGAGAAGCCAATGGCCCTCAGTCTCAGGGATGCAGAGCGTATGCTGGAAAGGGCAAAGAAGCAGCAGGTAATGCTCTCCGTCTGCCAGCAGAATCGTTTCAATGACGCGTCACAAGTAGTTCGCTCCGCATTGGACGCTGACGCATTTGGCTCTCTGAGCCATATCTCACTCCAGGTGCGGTGGGCCCGCGATGCATCCTACTACCGGCAAGCCCCTTGGAGGGGAACTTGGGAGAAAGATGGAGGAGCCTTGATGAACCAGTGTATTCATGGACTGGATCTGATGCGATGGTTTGCAGGAGGAAAGATTGACCGTGTCTATGGAAGATTGGCAAACCGCTGTCATCCCTACCTGGAGGTCGAGGATCTGGGGATCGGGTACGTGGAATTTTCCAATGGGGTGATCGGTTCATTTGAGGGAACAACCAATGTCTTCCAAAAAGATCTGGAGGAGCGTTTGATGATCATTGGAGAACACGGTAGTGCCGCCTTGGGGGGGGAGTATGGCCAGCATATTGAAATCTGGAATTTCTCTGATCCCAAGATCCAAAAGCTTGGCGGATTGAGAGGGGAAGAACCCTTCTCCTCCATCTATGGTACCAGCCATCAACGGGTGTATGAGGATTGCAAGCGATCAATAGAAGAACACCACAGTCCCTATGTTTCTGCTCAAGAAGGTCGCGATGCCTTGGAGTTGGTGCTTGCCATCTACAAGAGTCACCTGGAGAAGGCCCCTGTTTCTCTTCCGCTTTCTGATTTCTCCACCATGGATATGCATCTCTAGCCCTGCTCCTCAGGTGTTTGAAGAATCCTGGGAAGGGTGGCATCCCTGTTATGTTCAGGATCTGAACGCCTCAGCAGGAGCTGGGATCGATGATCGGTATCCTTCCTGAATGCAGAAGGGCTCATCTCACAGTACTGATTGAAGACACGGTTGAACTGGCTGAAGGAAGGGAATCCGCTCTCCTCACAAATCTGCTGGATGGGTTTCTTGCTGTAGAGCAGGTCATTTTGTGCGTGACGGATTCGGATCATCTGCAAGTAGGTGACAAAACCTGCTCCAGTTACCAGCTTGAACTGCCTGGAGAGATAATAGGGACTGATGGAGAACATCTTTGCAATTTCAGGGAGTGTAAGTCTCTCGTCAAAATGGGTATGCATATAGCTGGTGATCGCATAGATTTTCTCACTGACTGAGTTGGTACTCGCTTGCTTGATGTATTGGTTCAGTCGTTTATGGGTGTACAATACCCAAAGCAGCTCCATGAAACTCTGGTGGATCATCATCTCCGCATTGACAGGCTGTTCAGTTCCCAACTGATAGATTCTGTTCAAGAGTCGCTTAATTTCTTCCTGTATCTGCCCATCAAAACGAAAAATGGGTATTCTTTCCCCAAAGAGGGAGAGCAGGCGCTCAGTCTGCCGTTCGAACCCCTTGGGGCGCTCCTCAATCCTGAATCCGATGACCAGGCGAGCCTTTGGCTTTGCATGTTCCTCGTAGGTGCTCTTATGCAGCAAACCTGGCTTAAGCAGCACAAGGTCTCCCCGTTGCAAGGAGAAATACTCACCTTCTATGACATGGCCGGCGGTATCGTCAAAAAGAATGTACACCTCCCAATAGGTATGAAAGTGCTGGAAATCCATGTTCAACCGCCTCTTCTGGTAGTCAAAGACATAGAATACCGGATCATCAACCCGGTTTACTGTAATGACCAAGGATGGGTCAAAGAGTAGTTCAGAAGGTGCATGCCTCATGTGTGTATCCTACCCCAGTTCGCATGAAATGCAAGAGATTCGCGGCAAGAGAGCAAGAAATACGTGGATTTTGCAAAATTGTCATTTCATACTATCACTAGGAGGGATATCCCATGCACTATCTACGTTATCCACTGCAAAACGCAAGGCACATCAATCGGTTCCTGATATCAGAGATCCATGAGGAGCCGGTAAGCGGCACCCCGGTGAAAATAGAACAGGAGGCAAACGTCTGGGAAGGCTCACTTGGTTCGGCCGGCCATACCAATCCTGTGCGTGAAGCTTTCGTTGCTGGAAGAAGAGAGGCTGAGGATGGCTATCCATCCTTTTCTGATAAACAGGTAGGAGGCTCGGTAACCCAAAAAGGGACAAACCATGTGCTCTCTGCCCATTTTCCCTTTGACGATCCAGTAATTGCCCTCTCCGGGTTCTATCCAAACCCAACGTGGATCAGCGCTGTTGCCCTGACATACTTGGAGAGTGAGAAAAAGCGTGAGGTGGTATGTGAACTTGCCGTTGCAGGAGGAGCTCGTCTCTTTCTCAATGGGGAAAAGATTTTGACCTTTACCCCGCATCTGAGAAATCAGATACAAACCACTGATGTAACCCTGCCTCTGGAGATTGGGGACAATGAACTGGTGGTCTTCTGGGATGAGTTTGCTGAACGTGACAGCGATTGCTCGTTCTCTCTCACCTGTACCGAAGCACAACCCTCCTTGGTGCAGAAACTTCCCATAGCTGACCGCTCTCCACAATTGGTGCTGGCTGTGGAGAATGCCATCGGTGATCTTAGTTGTTTGAGCAACCATGTAAGGGAAGGGGCTGTCGTACTCTCCTGTCCCAATCCGTATGAGGAATCGGCTTTGGTGGTCTCCCTCGTTGGGGCTACCGAAGAGAACTACATGGTGGGCGACCTCTATCGTACTGAAGCTGTCTTCAAACCAGGAGAGAGGACCGCTTCCCTCGGCCCATGTGAGAACCTCCCCATCGGGTATCTGCAGTTTGTAGCCAAGACAACCGTAGAGGATATGGAGATTCGCTATAAGCTTGCCTTTGAAAACTTTCCGCTCTCCTTGGTTCCCAAACCAAAGAAAACAATGGATGAGCGTAAGAGACAGGCATTCTCATTTCTTGCCAGTTACGGAGAGCGTAATGGGAACAGGGCGGTTGCAATCCTGCATGCAGGTGGCGATAGTCAGGAATTTGTTCACCTGCTGGAGAGACAGATCACCTTCATCAACAAACGGAGCGACTGTAGTGACTTCTACCTCTCTTACTTTCCCCATATTCTGAATACCTTCCCAGATCACCCCTATGTGACAGCGGAGCTGAAAGAGGCGATGAAAGCTTGTTTGCTGAACTTCCGCTACTGGCATGATGAGCCAGGGGATGATGCCATGTGGTTCTACAGTGAGAACCATGCGCTCATGTTCCACATCTGTCAGTTGCTTGCCGGGGAAATGTATCCAGATGAGATTTTCACCAATAGTGGTATGAGTGGGAAGGAGATGCAAGAGAAAGCGATCAAGTTGCTCAGAACATGGTTTGAAACCTTCTTTTCCATTGGCTTTACTGAATGGAACAGCCCTCCCTATCTGCCAATTGACGCGCTTGGATTTGCATCCTTGTATGCACAGACAACAAACAGCGAGATGAAGAGCCTTGCAAAGAAGGCAATGGATTACATCTACTACATTCTTGCTGTCTACTCGCTTGATGGAATTTTCAGTACCACTGCAGGACGTACCTATCCCAAGGAGCTGTTTGGCAACAACTCCAACTGTCCCTCTTTCATACACTGGATCGGCTACGGTATTGGGAATACCAGTCATGCAGGAAAGGGAGTTACCGCACTCTGTTTCAGCGACTACCAGGCTCCAGAGGAGTACCGAACGTACTCTCAGGTCCCTGAGGGCAAGGCCTTGATCAGTCAATCGACACACGGCTACCAGGGTCATGCCGACGTCTATGCCTGTAAGACAGCATACTCTCTACTCAGCAGCGCCAACAATTTCCGCGTTGGAGAGCGTGGGTTCCAGGAGAATCCAATCCACCTCCTGTTCTCTGCCACAGAGCAAATCTGGGTGAATCATCCCGGCGAGCATGCACTGTTCGGCCACGCACGTCCCTCCTACTGGGCGGGTAATGGAACCTTGCCAAGGGTGAACCAGGTAGAGAACTTTGCCTCGGCCAGCTTCTCCCTCTCTCCCTCCCATCCTGTGGATTTTACCCACATCTATCTTCCAACCATGGAATTTGCAGAGTTCCAGCAGCGGGATTCCTGGCTGTTTGTACGCGCCCACAATGGTGGGTACGGAGCAATCTACTGTTCTTCTCCTCTCAAGATGGTCACCTTTGGCCCCAATAAAGAACGTGAGTTCATCGCCGAAGGGAGGAGTGCATTGTACCTGTTGCGTGTAGGATCCCCTGCCAGCTTTGGCTCCTTCCAGGATTTCATTGCAGCTATTGAGCAAGCCCCGCTGAAAGCGGATTCCC
>JBFWKK010000012.1:0-45704 GCA_050252715.1 Sphaerochaeta sp.
TGTTCTTGGTGACCATGATGTACCTTCATGGACTCCTGCTCGTTCTCAGTGGGAAGGGATTCGAATGGAAAGGACGTAAAATAGTATAAAAAAACAGCGATTTAACGTAGTATTTAAGGGTTTTTTACTTGCGTATGAGTGAAACCATGGTAAAATGAGGTAACCTAGACACATGGAGGAATACATGACTATTCACGAGCAAATTGTCGCGCAGTATGAGACCTATCTGGCAGAGAACCAGAAGTTCACCGAGAAGGGAGTCAAGGTATCGGCTGCAAGAGCTCGCAAGGCTCTGGCTGAGATTGCCAAACTTTGCAAGGAAAGAAGAAAAGAAATTCAGGCAGAGAAAGGCGAATAATACACAGTCCTTACTCGTTTTTTTAGGCGCCCCAAACAGGGCGCCTATTGTTATGGTTCAAGATACACAAGCCTCCTGAAACCAGGAAGCTTGCATACTACAAGATGACTTGTTTTACAGGAAACTCTTGAGCAGAGAGAGGTGCTTCCTTCCCTTTTCAATCTTCTCCTCAAACTCAGACTGCTTACCCTTCTCCTTCTCGACAGCCTCCTTTTTGGCATTCTGGAGGAACTTCTCGTTGGAGAGTTTCGTCTGGACCTTCTCCAGGCTCTTTGCATGTTTGTCCAAATCACTCTCAAGGCGAGCGATCTCCTTCTCTATATCGATGGCTTCTTTCACAAAGACAAACATCTCATAGCCACTGCCGGCCACAGGAAAAGCTCCACTGACATCAACCGATCCACGACGATCGATTTCAATGGAGGAGGCACCAGCAAAGGTTGCCATCAACTCATGTTGTTCTGTAAAGAAATCAGATGCAAAGAAATTCTGGTCACACTTGATCACTACGCGGATTTTTCGCTCCACTGGGATACCCAGCTCAGAACGCACTGCCCGTAGATGGGTAACAGCTTCCTGCATTCTTTCAACCAAGGCTGCTTCCTGGGCGTACTGCCTCTCCTTTCTCGCAACGGGATACGGACTTTCTATGAGCCGATCCTCAACATTGGGAAGCTTCTGGTAAATCTCTTCACTGATGAAGGATGCATAGGGGTGCATCAAACGCATTGACTCAGCAAGCAGGTCAAGCAAGAGGGTTACTTGGCGTTGTTTCTCATCCGCCTCTTCACTATACAAGCCGCGTTTCGCACTCTCAACATACCAGTCACAGAAATCATTCCAGAAGAAGTCATAGACAGCCTGGGCCCCATCGTTGAACTTGTAGTTCTCCATGGCGACCTGTATCTTTTGGGCTGCATCATTGAGCTGGTTGTAGATCCACTTGTCCAAGGTGGTGAGCTCTACCTGGGATAGATCAGAGAGCTCGACCCCCTCAAGATTCATCAAGAGGAAGCGCGCTGCATTCCACACCTTGTTCGCAAAGCGACTGCCCAGCTTGAATGTCTCCATATCGATCAGGATATCCTGTCCCTGGGTTGCCATATAGGCAAGCGTAAACTTCATTGCATCTGAGCCATACTGGGAAACAACATCCAAGGGGTCGATTCCATTACCGAGGCTCTTGCTCATCTTCCTACCCTGCTTGTCACGAACCAAGCCGGTAATATAGATGTCCTTGAACGGAACCTCACCGAGGAATTCAAGGGATGCCATGATCATCCTGCTGACCCAGAAGAAGATAATGTCATAGCCGGTAACCAAGGTACTGGTGGGGAAGAATCGTGCAAGGTCTGCGCTCTTCTCAGGCCATCCCAAGGTGCTGAACGGCCAGAGCCAGGAGCTGAACCAAGTATCGAGCACATCACTCTCCTGAATTAAATGCGTGGAACCACATTTGGGGCAAGAGGTGGGATCTGTCCTGCTCACGATAAGCTCATGGCACTCCTGACACTCCCATACGGGGATGCGATGGCCCCACCAAAGCTGACGGCTGATGCACCAGTCATGGATATTCTCCAGCCAATGGGTATAGGTGTTTTCCCAGCGCTTTGGATAGAAGGTGATCTTTCCATCCTTCCATGCCTGGAGTGCCTTCTTCGCCATTCCCTCCATTCTCACAAACCATTGGTTGCTGAGATAGGGTTCGATAACGGTATTGCATCGGTAACAGTGGCCGACGTCGTGACTGTGGGCCACTTCCTTGACCAAGTACCCCTGTTCCTTCAAGTCCTCAACAACCAGCTTCCGTGCCTCAACAGCACTCATTCCACGATATTTCTCAGGGCAGTTCTCGTTGAGGGTACCATCAGGATTGAGAACATTTACCTTCTCGAGATTATGTCGCATGCCACACTGCCAGTCATTGGGGTCGTGGGCGGGGGTGATCTTGACCATGCCGGTGCCGAATCCCATCTCGACAAAGCTGTCAGCAATAATGGGTATCTTTTTATCGGTAAGGGGGAGATCAAGAAGGGTTCCCACCAAATGGGTATATCGCTCATCATCAGGGTGCACGGCAACCGCCACATCCCCGAACATGGTCTCAGGTCGCGTAGTGGCAACCGTGATGTATCCGCTTCCATCGCTGTAGGGATATCTCACATCGTAGAGAAATCCACCAAGCTCCTGGTACTCAACCTCATCATCTGCGAGTGCAGTGCCACATTTTGGGCAGTAGTTTACCAGATACTCACCCTTGTAGATCAGACCCCGTTCATAGAGGGTGACAAAACTCTCCCTCACTGCCTGGCTGAGTCCTTCATCCATGGTGAAACGTTCATGGTCCCAGTCACAACTGCAACCAATCTTCTTGAGCTGGTCAGCGATGATCCCATGATGCTTCTCCTTCACCTGCCAGGTTCTTTCCAGGAACTTATCGCGTCCCAAATCCTGACGGCGCAAACCTTCCTTTGCAAGTTGGCGTTCCACGACATTCTGTGTTGCAATGCCTGCATGGTCGGTGCCCGGTACCCAGAGCGTTGGCCTTCCCAACATTCGATAGTAGCGGGTAAGAATATCTTGCAATGAGTTGTTCAGGGCATGACCCATGTGCAAGATACCGGTAACGTTTGGAGGAGGCATGACAATGGTAAACGGGGGTTCTGTTCCGTCTGCGGGCTTAAAAGCACCCGCGTCCAACCAATCTTGGTAAATCCGATCCTCAAACGTTTTGGGATCATAGGCCTTCGACATTTCAACAGCCTTCACTATATGCCTCCTACAGGTGAAACGAGTCAGTCCATAGTACCAAAATAGGAAAGGCTCTACAAGGGAATGTAGAGCCTTCGACATGAGAAGAAAGGTTGATTATTACTCGAGTGGTGTGACTGCCTTCACTTCCAGCTTGACAGCATACCCCATGGCATCAAGATGTTGGACAATCTGTTCCAGCGTGAACATATCCAAGGAAGGTTCTTCCACCTCAGTCACCTGCCTGATATGGGCACTGTCTATCGGGGAAGCAACCCCAGGAAGGATTTCCTGTCCCTGCTGGGAGTTGTGACCGAAGAGCACAAATGCACCGATGAATACAACGACAAAGGCGGCTGCAGAGGTGATCAAGGCAGGAACAAGCCTGACCTGAATCCTTTTGCGAAAAATATGGAATTTCTTATTTGAGGAAGAAAACCGTGTTTTCTCAAAGTACTGGAGCACTCGATCCTGCCGTGGAGCAATCTCAGCCTCCGGAAGTACAGCATCGGCAACTTTCTGGTGTAGTTCTTTCAGCTGTTCCAGTCTCTGGCGGCATGCATTGCAATAACCCAAGTGTTCTTGTACCTGGGTCCTCCAAGGCTCCTGCAGCTCACCATCGAGATAGGTATTCAACAATTCGTCATCGACACACATTCACTTCACTCCTGACTGAGAATCGACTCAAGCATCTTTCTTGCCCGATAGACTCGTACCTTCACATTACTTTCGGAAATATGCAGCACCTGTGCGATCTGCTTATAATCCATGTCAGTGTACTCTTTCATCACGATGACAAGGCGGAACTTTTCAGGCAGCTGATCAATTGCCTCCTGTACAAGTTTCCTGGTCTCCTTCTCCATCAATACCTGTGACCCATCTAAATGGTTTGCGCCCTTTGCTGGATACTTTTTCAGTTTCTCCACCATGTTCATCTCACGGGCTTTCCGTTTCACTTGGTTGATGGCAAGGTTTTTCGAAACCCGTATGAGCCAATACTTGGCATCATTGAGGGTCGCGAACTCCATACCTTTGTCAAAGAACCGGATGAAAGCTTCCTGACAAATCTCTTCTGCAAGGTCCTGATTATTGGTCACGTGATAAACCACACGCATCAATATCGGGAATACCTGCTCATACACTTGCCGAAAGGCTCGCTCATCGTTGCTTTGTATTTCCATAACGTTAACAACTCACCAGTAACCAAGTTACATCTTTTTTTCCAAAGAACTTCCCGTTGGGGTGTCTTTGACAAGGTAGCCCATTGCATCCAACTCGGCGCGTAAGGAATCAGCCAATGGCCACTGCTTCTCCTTCTTTGCCTTTGCCCGCTGTTCCAGCAGTGCAAGTGCCTCAGGAGGAAAATCTTCCTCTTTGGGCAGCTCAATGGATGACAGCTTCAAACCAAATACCTGGTCAAAGAATAGGACAAGCGAGTACCGCTCATCAACGGTAAGTTCCTCATCCTTCAACACACCCCAGAGATCTGCAATTCCTCGTGGGCTGTTCAGGTCATGCTGCACATGTTCAAGAAAGGTCTGCCTATACTGCAAGGCCTTCTCTCTGGTAATCTCTATCTGTTTTGCTCCATCTTTCAACAATCCAGCAATACGCTCATGTACATTCCTGCGAGCTCTTTTTGCCGTATCCAATGCCTCAAAACTAAACTTCAATTGACTGCGATAGTGGCCTCCCAGGCAGTAATACCGGTAATCCATGGGGTCATAGCCTTTTTTTCTCAACAGATCCAGGGTCAGAAATTCGCCTTTGCTCTTGCTCATCTTGCCCGTCTCGTCAAGAAGGAATTCACCATGGAGCCAGTACTTTACCCACTCCTTTCCTGTGGCCGCCTCACTCTGTGCTATCTCATTGGTATGGTGTACCGGGATTGCATCAATGCCACCACAGTGTATATCGAACGTCTCTCCCAGGTAATGCATGCTCATCGCTGAACACTCTATGTGCCAGCCGGGAAACCCTCTTCCCCAAGGAGAGTCCCACATCATGGCCTGCTCTCCATGCTTGCTCTTGGTGAACCAGAGCACGAAGTCCTTGGGATTTTTCTTGTTGTCATCACTGCTTACATCATCACGTACCGCAGTCTTTAGGGAGTCAAGGTCAAGACGAGCCAACTTTCCATAATCAGGGATGGAATCAATGCTGAAGTACACATTGCCACCACTGAGATAGGTGTGGCCGTTCTTTTCCAACCGCTTGATCAAATCAATCATCTGTTGGACATGGTCAGTGGCCTTGCAGGTCACATTGGGCCTGATCATATTCAGTGCATCGTAGTCCCTGAAGAAGGCATCAGTATAGAACTGGGCTATTTCCCAGACCGTCTTATGACTCTGGTTTGCCATCTTCTCAATCTTGTCCTCCCCTTCATCGCCATCTCCGGTCAAATGACCGACATCGGTGATGTTCATGACATGGTTCACCTTGAACCCGGAAACAAGAAGGGTGCGCTTGAGTAAATCTTCAAAGAGAAACGTTCTCAGATTCCCGATATGTGCATAATTATAAACCGTGGGTCCGCAAGAATAGAGACCTACTTCATTATCATGGATTGGTTTGAATGCTTCCAAACTACGACTCATGGTATTGTAGAGAAAGACAGGCATTGAGAGCTCCTTTAGGTTGCCCACCCCAGTAAAAGGGGGTAAGATGTCTCCATGCCTACCAATGTACGCAATCGTGTTGAAAAAATCAACCTTGACCATCTGCTCATGGAGAATCTGGATCTGTCAACGCACAGCAGCATCAAGTGTGGAGGCAGCGCCCAATTTGCTGCCTATCCCACAAATTTTGAGGAATTGAGACTACTGCTGACCTATGCTAGGGAGCACTCATTACCGCTTACAGTGCTTGGTGGTGCAACAAACACCCTCATCAGTGACACTGGCATTGAAGGACTTGTCATTCTCACCAACCACCTTGCCCGCCGCCACGTGCAAGGTGAGATGTTCTGTGTCCGCTGTGGCTGTCCACTGGACAAGGCTATCAGCCAGGCCATAGAGGATGGTCTTGAAGGCCTGGAAATGCTGGGAGGCATTCCCGGAACGATTGGTGGTGCAATCTATGGAAACAGTGGTGCCAACGGAGTGCAAATCGGGGATCTGCTTTACTATGTGGATTACATGACCCTCGATGGCAAGCTCCATAGAATGCAGACCCATCTCGATGAATTCTCCTACCGGCACTCCCCGTTTACAGGGAGAAACGATCTCATTATCTATGAAGCCGGCTTTCGTCTAAGACCCACAACCCAGACCAGTGAGGTGAGAAAGCGAAAGGACGCTGTGAAGAAAATAAGGAAGCAGAAAGGTATGTACGACTACCCCAGCCTTGGCTCTGTCTTCAAAAACCCTGAGGGGGAGAAAGCTGCCAAGCTGATCGACTCCTGTGGGCTTAAGGGACATACAGTGGGAGGAGCGAGCGTTTCATCCACGCATGCAAACATCATTGTCAACCGGGATGGGAATGCAACCAGTGAGGATGTGCGTGTTCTCATAGAATATATCCGCATGACGGTCCAAAAAAGGACATCCATCACCTTGCAGGAGGAGATCCACTATGTGGGTCGCTGGTAAATGAGAGTGTGTAAGTAATCAAGCAGGGTTGCTTCTCTTTCAGTAAAACAGAAATTGAGAGAGGAAGCTTTTCAAGTTGTACCATACAGCGTATTCCGCTCTCTTGCAGAATGATGTATCCCTGTTTGCTTTCAAGCTTGAGAGCATACCCTTTTTTGGTGTCCCAGGATACGGAGAACCCATACTCTTGGAGCGTTGCCTTGAGGGTATACCTGGTATTGGTGTCGCCCACATCCTGACCGGCGATCTTCAGCTTCTGCTCAAGGGTACCATCCACTGTTAGGCCTTGGCTGCGATACTTCAGTTCACTCACCATTTCCCGGACAATCTTTTGACTCTCTCCTCCAAAGCGAGGGGGTTTTCCTTGCTGGATTGAATAGGAGATCGAAGCCGAAACATGTCTGCCCTTTGCCTGCATTGCAATGCCATGGTCCTGTTCATGATTCATCCCGTCCAACTGATGGGAGAAGCGAAACACACCCACATCAAGGAAGCAGGAGTGAGAGAGATGGAACCTCTGCTGTGGGGACAGGGAGAAGGAGATGGAGAGAGAGGCTTGGTTCCCCTTCCCTTCCCAGAAGCCATACATCCTTGCTTGCATCATATCCCTGATATAGCAGGACTCCTCCCTTACCGTTCTCTTGGCACTGACATAGGCAAGCATCCCCTGATCCACTGTGAGGGAAAGTGCATTTTCTCCTTTGCCATTCCAAAGATAGGAGCAGGCTATGTCCTCCCATCCAATAGTGCTGCTCTTCCACCTAGAACCTAGAAACTCCTGGGTTTTCTGGCTTATAGTCCACCTACCAGCTTCCATTTCGAGGTCCAGGTCCCACACAAAATCATCAGGCGCTAAAGAGATTTTGCATGCAACATCTGCTGCTTCCTCTCTCATGCAATATTCGAGTGTTGTTTGTGACAAGAATGGGGTAAAGGATGCTTGAAAAGATGATTGTGCATACCCAAGGGAAGGGAGAAGACAAACCAGAGCTACTATTACTACCTTCATAAGGGGAAAAGAACTAACATCTCTTTTCCTGCTTCATGTTGATTATTCTGTTCAATAGTGTTTTAATGTCTAGGTATCATTTGCAATTAAAAATCTGAGAGTACATAGTGAAAAATAGGAGTCATTCATGGTAATTTTAACCTTGAACTGTGGCAGTTCGTCTGCCAAGTACCAGGTGTACGACTGGACCAACAAGGACATTCTGGCCGTTGGTGTCGTAGAACGCATTGGATTGGAGTATTCCACCATTGAGCACAAGGCAAATGGCAAAGAGGAGTATCATGCGGAGTTTTCCTCCCCGACCCACAAGGAAGCAATCGAGCTGATCATCAGGATGCTTCTTGACGATGAGTATGGTGTCATCAACAACTTGCAGGATATTGGGGCAGTAGGCCACCGTGTCCTCCATGGAGGAGAAATTTTCAAGCAGTCAGCTCTTGTCACCGACGAGGTCATTGAACAGCTCAAGACCGTTGTCCATCTCGGTCCCCTGCACATGCCTGCCAATATCATGGGCATTGAGGCAGCAAGAAAGGCAATGCCATCGGTCCCCCAGGCCATCATCCTCGATACGGCTTGGCATCAGACCATGCCGGAGGAAGCATTCATGTATGCAGTTCCTTATGAGTGGTACACCGACTACCATGTACGCCGCTATGGCTTCCACGGAACCAGTCACCTCTACTGTGCAAAACGTGCAGCAGTGCTGCTCGGAAAGAAGAATGAGGACACCAATGTGATCGTCTGCCACATCGGAAACGGTGCTTCCATCAGTGCAGTAAAGAATGGCGTCTGTATTGACACCTCCATGGGACTTACTCCCCTTGAAGGCCTGATAATGGGTTCCCGAAGTGGCGACCTTGACCCTGCAATTCTTCCTTATATGATGGAAAATACCGGCATGAGCGCCAAGGAAATGGATTCAGTTCTCAACAAGAAGAGCGGACTTATCGGCCTCTGTGGAAAGAGTGACCGCAGAGACGTACTCAAAGCAAGCTTGGAAGGGGACAAGAAAGCCGCCCTCGCTATCAAGATGGAGACCCGTAGAATCGCCAAATACATCGGTGGGTATGCAACCCTCTTTGGCGACAAGCTTGATGCCATTGTCTTCACTGCAGGTGTTGGAGAGATGGCACGCCACATTCGCCTTGGTGCCTGCCAGGGATTGGAAGCCATCGGTGCCATTGTCGACGAGCACAAGAATGAGGTCTGCTTCAGCAGAAATGGTGAGTTCGCAATACACAGCGAAGACTCAAAGGTCAAGATTCTGGTAATCCCAACCGATGAGGAGTTGGTCATGACCGAGGATGCCTATGCACTGATGAACGGTACCTATGATGTGCACACCAACTTCCACTACACCTTCGAGAACAAGGATTACGTAAACAAGAGCCGTGAGCGTGACCTTGAGAAGAACATTGAAAAGAATCCTGAATTGGCGACAATTCTGGCAATGCCCCGCTCATAAGGGTGCACTGTTTCAGCACTACAAACACGCTTGGCATCTGCCTTGCGTGTTTTTTTTCATCTATGAGAAATGTATGAAATCCTTTTCCCTTGCTTGCCTTCTCCACCATATGCAAGTAGTCTATGGCTATGGAAACACTACTGGTTGTAGAGGATGATGGTGACATTCGTGAGCTGGAGCGGTATACCCTTGCCTCCAGTGGGTATACAGTACTGGAAGCTGAACATGGATCGCAAGCTCTTGATATGCTGAGGCACAACCACATTGACTTGATCGTACTCGATATCATGATGCCTGTCATGGATGGGCTGACCACCATCAAGACAATCAGGTACACCTTGAACAACCCGCTACCGATCATAGTTGTCTCAGCTCGAGGAGATGAGAGTGACATCATTACAGCACTCGAACTTGGTGCTGATGACTATCTGAGCAAACCATTCAGCGCAAAGGTACTTGCGAGCAAGATACGCGCCGTGCTCAGACGGACCCAGGAGATGGAAAAACACCATGCCTTGGTGCAGGCAGATGGATTGGTGATGGACCAAGCAAAACACCAGTGCCTGTTGGAAGGAAAAGAGATTGAACTGACCGCAACGGAGTTCTCACTTCTCTACCTGCTTGCAGCTAACCCGGAGCAGGTTTTTACCCGGAACCAGATTATCACAAAGGTCAAGGGTGATGACTATCCGGTTACTGACCGATCCATAGATGTACAGGTGGCCACATTGAGAAAAAAACTGGGATCATTTGGCACTAGGATCAAGACCGTTTGGGGAATCGGCTACACCTATAAAAATTTGTAGATTACTCAATTTCTTGCATCAATCGGTAGAGTTCGGCAAGGAAACTTGCATCATCAGAAGCAAAGGGTGATTGATCCTCGTTCTCCTGGTCTTCTTTCAGAAAGGAACCCACCCTACTCAAATATTCATTCTCATAGGCTTGGGCAATATCCTTTTCTGTTGCGCTTCCTTCCATTATACGTTCCATGACCGCAAGGCTGCTGTCAGTGATTCCTTGTATCCGCTTTAGCTCCTCTCCCTGCAATGCAAGAAGTTGCAATTTCTGTTTCTCCCCTAAGGTGGATTGAGTGCCGCCTGTATGTAACAGCTTTGCAGCAAAGTTGGCCATTCGCTCCCCTCTCTCAATGCCAGCCTTCTCCCAAATTGCATACGAGTCGACTTCCTCCTGTATGATCACGCGTTCATCTCCCAAAAGATGCAACGCAAGAACCGCCAGTTCAGACGCTACAATCATTAAACGGGCATCATCTGGAATGGTTTTGAAGAATTTCTCCCTGCCCTTGGTGGTATCGGCCCTCCCCCTCGCATAGATTGGGTGCATGCCATCCTTGTCGAGCACACACAATACATACCGTTTGCCGATGATGTCGGCCCCTGCGTATCCTGTTCCCTGGTTGTTCATGCTGTCAGTCTAGCAGAGTTCACAGAGAAAACCAGTGATATAAGAAATCAATCAATAGTTGCAAGAAAAGCAAAGTTGGTGGTACAGTGTGCTATGGCAACATTGATAGCAGCATTGCAGAACCAATTCTCTGGAAACGAGAACTGTATCTGCATTACCGGCAGTGGAGGAAAGACCACTGCAATGATCCTGCTTGCAGAAGCCTATGCAAGAGCCAATAAACGTGTCCTGCTATCCACTACGACAAAAGTACTCTACCCTGAGGATCGTGACTATCACTGTGACCAGTACTTTTGGGATACTTCAATCTTCAACTATGATTGCAGGCAGGGAGAGCGTGTATTCTATGCAAGAAGAGGAAGCATCAAGGGGGAAGCACCTCCTCTTGAAGACCTTGAACGACTGAAAAAACAGTATGATGTGGTGCTTCTGGAGGCTGATGGAGCTCGGGGCATGGACTTGAAACTCCACAGTGAAAGAGACCCTGTTGTCCCCGATTTTACTACTGCCACCCTCGCCATCGTCTCCCTATCCCCGTTAGGGAACCGTCTGAAGGATCATTGCTATGGTTGTGATACACTGGATGACATCATCATAGACGAGCAGACCTATGGCCTCCTGCTCACGCACCCAGAGGGGATCCAAAAGCGTATGAAAGGGGTTCGTGTTATCTTGTTCAACCAAGCCGAAAAAACCGATCCAGCAGTGGTAGTTGCTCTCAAGAGGCAATTTCCCACACACAACCTTTTTTTTGGCTCTCTTGAATACAATATCATTATATAAAGGAAGTTGCCATGAAACACACAGTACTAGAAGCAGCTGCATACTTGAGTGAACACAAGGAAGACTTTGTGTATGCGACCATTATCAGGACGGAAGGCTCGGCCAGCCGTAACCAAGGAACGATGGTGATTGACACCAAGGGCCGAATCACCGGAACCGTGGGAGGTGGGGAGCTTGAGGCATATGTACTCAGCCAGTCCCTCAATCTGATGAACATGGATGAGAAATACCGGAACATTCATTTCACAGTCCAAATGGATGACGAGGTAAGTGTTGGGGTTGTCTACCTCTTCCTGCTTCGCTGTACGACTGAAGAAGAGAGAAAAGCCTTCATCGACTTCAGAAGATGGGAATCCTATGAACTTGACCACGTCTTTGGATTGCAACTACAACCATCGGTAGCACTGCTGGGACTCTGTGAAGGGGGAGCAACCATCGGAGAGGTTCATCCTACTTTCCTCAGCCACGCCCAGGATGTACTGCAGAAGAAGACAACAACCCTGATAAGCGACAGCTCTTGGACCTGCCACCTGAGCCTTCCGGTCAACTTTCACAATCTGCTTTTAATCGGGGGAGGCCACGTAAACCAGGCTATTGCAGAGCTTGCACACTTTGTCGGGATCCCAACCCAGGTCGTGGAGACCCGTGAGGACTTTGCAACTGAGGACCTCTTTGCATACTCCAAGAAACGTGAGGTAGCTCCAACCCTGGCTGAGGCTCTCAACAAGATCCAAACCAATTCCTATACCGCATGTATCATTGCAAGTCATGCATTTGGTCCCGAGACCACACGCCTCCTCCTTGGTCGTGATATTGCCTACCTTGGGGTACTTGGTTCCCGTCACAAGGCAAAGAAATTGATTGCTTCGCTCGATCTTGAGCAGAAGGACCTCAATCGCCTACACTGCCCCATCGGACTCGATATCGGCACAGAAACCCCCCAGGAAATTGCGCTCTCGGTCCTCAGTGAGGTAATGAAGGTATTCAGCAACCGAAGTGGACAGAGCCTGAAGCATAAGGCTAGCAAGCTCATCGTGGTACGAGGTGGAGGAGATCTGGCAACCGGGGTTATCATCCGCCTCAGGAGAGCCGGCTATCAGGTATTGGTCCTGGAAACTGAACAGCCTTCTGTCATCAGGAGAACTGTCAGCGTAGCCCAGGCAATGTACAGCAAATCCATTGAGATTGAAGGAGTCGTCGCTGAACGCTGCAATGACCTGAAGGATGCCTACTCTAAGCTGGATGCAGGGATAATCCCCCTGCTCGCAGACCCTGAGGGCAAGACCATCAAGCAGGTCAAGCCAGTGTGTGTGGTGGATGCCATCATGGCAAAGAAGAATATCGGCACCAAGATTACCGATGCTCCACTGGTTATTGCACTCGGTCCCGGGTTTGTAGCAAAAAAGGATTGTGACCTGGTGATCGAAACCATGCGAGGACACAGTCTTGCAAGAATCCTCAGCGAAGGTTCAGCGCTTGATAATACCGGCATACCAGGAATCATCGAAGGCTATGGCAAGGAGCGAGTGCTCCATAGCCCTGCTGAAGGCATCTTCTCGAGCGATCATCAGATCGGGGACTTGGTACAGAAGGGTGAAGTGGTTGCCATGGTAGGAGAGAGTGAAGTCATTGCTACCATCGACGGAAAACTGAGAGGCTTGCTCAACAACGGTTTACAGGTGCCTGAGCACTTCAAGATTGCAGACATCGACCCCAGAGGAGAGAGAGCCGACCACAGAACGGTCAGTGAGAAGGCGATGGCAATCGGTGGAGCCGTTTTGGAAGCCGTTGACGGATTCCTCAGCAAAGCATAATGGAAACAACCGGCCTTTATAGGCCGGTATGGTGTATATTTCCATTATATTTACCTTACATGAATGGTATTTTTTCGCTTCATCCCGTAGTATGGGAGAACCCCGTGTGCTACACGACAGGAGGAACCATGCAGAGTAAAACCTACTATACGCATCTGCTACAGGCACTAAAAATCGGCAGTGTAGAGCGCAAGACACTACTTGAGGGCCCCTATCTTGGGGATGAAGCACTGATACAGGATGGAAAGGTCATCGCTGCCTATGAAAAAAGGGACCACGATTGGATTGGCGGCAACTTTCTCAGCGAGAACCTTGCCAGTGATGTCCATCTGGTCATTTTTGGAGGAGGACATATCGCACTTGACCTCTATCATCTTGCAGTTGTCCTGGCTCTGAAAGTAACCATTGTTGATGACCGTGCAGAGTTCTGCAACCCATCACGATTTCCTGAAGCAACCTGCCTTTGTGCACCCTTTGAAGAGGTCCTTGCCTCTCACAACTCCTGGATAAGACCGTACTTCATCATTACCACCCGTGGGCATGCCTATGACAAGCTCTGTCTGGAAAGAACCTTGCATCTACCCCATTCCTATATTGGAATGATCGGAAGCAAGAAAAAAGTAAAGAACACTTTTGATGCCTTACGCGAAGAGGGGTATAGTGAAAAAGAGCTCTCCCAGGTAAAAGCTCCCATCGGACTTGATATCGGTGCGGTGACCTCTTCAGAAATTGCACTCTCCATCCTTGCCCAGGTAATCAGTGAATACAGGAAACAGGGCCAAGAGGTTCGCTTACGCGAGGACTTGCTTGTCCGTCAAGCAAATGGAGAACCACATATCTTGGTTCGTGTGGTAGAAAAGCATGGATCGGCTCCCTGTGAGGTAGGCTTCCAACTCGCACTTTTCAGTGACCACTCGCAGATGGGAACTGTCGGTGGTGGTGAGATTGAAGCAAAGGCGACTGAAGAAGCTCTTTACATGCTCAATAATCCCCAGGTGAAGGACTTTCTGAAAACCTATGATTTGAGCAATGAACGGGCAGGAAGCCTTGGCATGATCTGTGGAGGGGTCGCTACCCTGCTCTTTCAACGCAGGTGATACCCCTCTCCTACCATCTCATAGGCAAAAAGCTGGGATGCCTGCTCCTCGTCGAACGTGTAGTCCCAGCACCCCATGCGGTGGAACGTTGTTCCTCCAAATCCTTTCTTGAAGGTATAGAGACCACTCATCGGGTGGTCCTTTTCCTGGCTCGGAGAGACACCAAAGAGATCGTACTCTGTACATCCCCAGCTTTTTGCCAAGGTAATGGCATACCACTGCAAGGCATAGGTACTCATGCTGTTGCGCATCTGGGATGAGGACGCCCCATAAAGATAGGTTGCTCTTCTCGCTGAGCGGCTAAGAAACATTGCACTGAGAGGCTTGCCTTCCAGAAAAGCCATCAACAGGGAGATTCCCGCTCCCTCGTCCTCCGCTGTGTAGAGAGCATCAAAGAACGAACGATCGTGCAAGGTGATGTGATTTCGCTCACAGGTCTCTTTATAGAGCTCGTAGAAGGTAGGGAGATGGTCCCTGCCAACCTGTCTCACCTCCACACCTTTGCGCAGGGCGAGGCGAATGTTGTAGCGGGTCTTGTGATGCATCCTTTCCAGGATTTCCTCTTCACTATCCTGCAGATGAACAAACATGGTATCACTGGGAAGCTGGTTGCTGACGGCTTTCCTCAATTTCTTACGTTGGGTTCCCCAGTTAAGCCTCAGATTTTGCAAGGAGAGGGAGACATCTTCATCCTCCTCCCATATGGTCTGCCAAGGAAGGTCGTAACGCAACAACAGACAGTCTTTGGGAAGCTTCTGCTGGATATGCATCGAGAGCTCCTCCAAGAACGGTCCCATCCTCTCCTCATTTGGGTTGAGGACCGGCCCGTAGGGGACATAGCCAATGCTCTGGTACCGATTGACAGGAATCAGTTGAACCAATACATCATCCAAGAGTAATGACGAACCGGATCTCCCACTGAACTCTGAAAAAGGTATTTTGATGTCAAAAGCTTTGGTGTGGTATCCTTGGTGCTCCTTTACTTGGGACCAGAAATACGATTGGTGCAAGAGGGGTGTATCATAAAGACTTGCAGGATCCTTCTCCTGCACGGTAAGATTCATTGCAAACTCCAAACATGATAATGAAAGGCAACACTACCTCAAAACAAGTCCTGAACACAGGAGGTGTCCTTCCTTTTGCGTTTCAAGGAACGGGGTATGCCACCTTGCTTTCCCCACAAACGAACGGAAGAGGAACTACTATCCTCTTTCTGTATTGGGGAAGTAAAGAAAACTATACCACAGAAAGAAAAAAGGGGGAAGTGACAGGAAAATATGAGGAAAGTGTGAAACTGATACCCTTCTCTTGTGCCAAGTAAACCAAGATTGGTACAATTAGGTGAGGATAAGCATGCAGTATAGAAGCATCCGTACACGTTTGGCGTTGACAACACTCCTGGTTCTCGTATGTTCTCTTTTGGGTAGCATGTGGATTGCAAACAAGGCATTCTCCAAAACCATCAGGGAAACCACCTATGCAGAACTGTCCATGAAGGCAGAATATCTCTCTACATTAGCTTCAGAGCACGATTCTCCGTGGATGATGGGAGAGTTTGATGCCTATGCAGCATCCACCGCAACGAGAATCACCCTTATAGACAGTGAAGGTACAGTACTCTTCGACTCTGACTATCCCGCCGAATCACTGAACAATCACCTGTATCGAAAAGAGGTGCAGGCCGCCTTGAGGGAAGGCACAGCATCCAGTGAACGAAAAAGCAGTACCCAGGACCTTCCGGTTCTCTACTGGGCGATTGCGCTGGAAGACCATCCAAGTATCCGAGTCCTCCGTGTCTCAAAGACCCTCGACCAACTTGCAGGATACCAGCAAACCTATCAGAGCCTCTTCTTCACAGGTGCTGGAATTCTCGTCCTGTTTTTCCTCTTGCTCACCATACTCTTGATCACGATGATCACGCGCCCGTTGGATCGTCTAAATATACTTGCACGCCAGTATGCAGAGGGGGATCTCAATGCAAGAATCCATCTGGAAAGTCCCCAAGAGCTGGCAGAACTCAGCTACACCATGGAAGAGATGGCCCGGGAGATCCAGGAAAAAATCTCGGAGGTGGAGTTTGGGAAAAACCAGGTTGAGGCAATCCTCAACAGCCTCAGTGAAGGAATTCTCCTCCTGGACAAAAATCTGCATATCAAGGTGGCAAACAAACAAGCATACCAGCTCTTCAGTGGAGGTGAGGAACCTATTGTTGGAAAAAATCTTTCGCAATTGATCAGCTCCCATGAGGTACGCTCATTGTGCAACGCCACCCTACGGGATGGGGAGGATCGGGAATTATCCATCGAGCAGTATGGACACCTCTACGGAAGTACCGCACGTATTGAGGGAAAACAGCAGGTGAGGGAGTTGCGAATGCTGACCTGTGGGGTCCGTTCCTCCCAAGGATTCATGGATTCGGTGGTCCTCTCTGTCAATGATATGACCGAACTTAAGCGCCTGGAACAGGTACGTAAGGATTTCGTAGCAAACGTGAGTCACGAGCTGAAGACTCCCATAACCTCCATTGCAGGATTTGCAGAAGCTTTGACCGAGACGGTCAACCATGAGGATATTACCCACTTCTCACAGATCATAAACCGACAGGCAAACAGAATGAGGCAGTTGGTGGAAGACCTGCTCCTATTAAGCAGCCTGGAACAAGCAGGGGCAAAAGCATCCATGAGCTGGACTACCTTGGAACAGATTCTCGGCGAGAGCCAGGAGTCCTGCACCTATCGTTTCGAGGAGAAGGGAAGCGTTCTTGCCATCAATGCAGACAATCCAGAAAATCTTTTACTGTATGTCAATGAGAATCTCATAGCCCAAGCATTGACCAACCTGGTTATCAATGCGTTGAACTACTCTGAACCAGGCCAACAAGTTACCCTCAGAGCAATAGTGAGGGAGGAGGATGCAACCTTCAGTGTCGAGGACCATGGAATCGGCATCCCCAAAGATGCACAAGAGCGAATCTTCGAGCGCTTCTATCGAGTCGATGCAGCACGCAGTAGAAGCCAAGGAGGAACCGGCCTTGGACTATCGATCGTAAAGCATATTGTCAATGTGCATGGTGGCTCACTCTCCCTCACCAGTGATCTGGGCAAAGGGAGCACCTTCACCATCACACTTCCTCGACTGGGGGGACAACTGCAGGACATGCAGAGACAGAGCGAAGACCTCTACAAACGCAGAAAATAACCCTCCACTGCGCTTCATGAACGCAAAGGAGGGTGGGCGTGCTCATCAGTTCTCTTGTGATACGTTTGGGCCATTGAGCTTTGGACGCTGACCTTTGTCCATGTATACGATCCAGCGACAGATGGTGGTTACATGATCCCCATAGCGTTCCATCTCCTTGGTAAGGTAGAAGAGATTGAGAATTCGCTCCATCTCTGCCTCGCTCTTCGGTTTCAAGGCAAAGAGATCAGCATTCAAGGCATCTCGCTCTGCATCCATCTGATCATCAAGAGAAGCAACCTCGATCGCTTTCTCGGCCTTTACATCAATGAATGCTTCTACGACCTTACGGGTCATGGTAGCCCCAAGCAGTGCCATTTCACTGATCCGCTCCACAAACGGAACAAACATGGCTTCCTCTTTTGTGCTTACCATTTTTGCCATATGTGCTGCATGATCCCCCATCCGCTCCAGGCTGGAAACAATTTTGATCCCTGCAATGATATGGCGCATATAGTGCCCATAAGGAGTCTCGCTCACCAGAAGCCTGACCCCATCGTTCTCCACCATGTCCTGCAGCTGATCAATGAACCAGTCATTCTCGATCACCTTTTTCGCCAGCTCAGTGTCGTGATTGCGAAACGCATATTGCGCTTGGTAGATTGCTTCCTCCACCCTATTTACCATCTGAATGAGCATCTCTTGGAAGAACTGCATCTTCTCGTCGAGTTTACTGATACTTTGGTCCATGATTCCCTCCTATGATCAACCGAATTTTCCGGAGATGTACTCTTCCGTCTTCTTATGTGCAGGATTGAGGAACAGCTGTTCGGTAGGGGCAAACTCCTCCAAATACCCTGTGCGTCCCTCATCAACCATAAAGAATGCAGTATAGTCTGAAACACGTGATGCCTGGCCCATGTTATGGGTTACAATGACGATCGTGTAGTATTTCTTCAGTTCAAGGATGAGCTCCTCGATACGTCCTGTTGCTATCGGGTCAAGTGCAGATGCCGGTTCATCCATGAGAATCACCTCAGGTTCCACGGCCAGAGTCCTTGCAATGCACAGGCGCTGTTGTTGTCCTCCGCTTAAGCGAAGGGCATTCTGCTTCAGCTTATCCTTCACCTCATCCCAGAGTGCTGCTTTCTGTAAACTGGTTTCCACCAGTTCATCATAGTCCCCCTTGAAACCATTGATCCTCGCTCCCCAGGCAATATTTTCATAGATAGACTTGGGAAAGGGATTGGGCTTCTGAAAAACCATCCCGATGCTTCTTCTGATAAGCACCGGATCGACATCCTTGGCATAGAGGTCATGACCATGGAAGCGTACATCCCCCTCAATGGAGGCACCCTTTATAAGATCGTTCATGCGATTGATGCTTCTCAGCACGGTACTCTTTCCACACCCCGAAGGCCCGATGAATGCAGTCACATGCTTCTCATAAATGGGAAGGGTTGCATCCTTTACTGCGTGAAAACTTCCATAGTGGATATTGACATCCTCCAAGGTAATCACCTTCTGTGCTGTTTTTGTCTCTTGTTTCTGCAGAAATGCAAAAGTATCCATCTCCGCCTCTTGTGCTGATTTCATGCTGCCATCCTTTTCTTCTTGGATAGTTTGTCTCTAAGATAGATCGCCCCACTATTAAGCACCAATAGCAATACGAGCAGAACAATAATTGCCGCTGCTGCAATATTGCGGTAGGATCCTTGGGGACGAGCAGACCATTGATAGATTTGAATCGGTAGAGTCGTGAACTTCGAGAAGATACTCGATGGATCGACACTGATGAATGTTGAAGCCCCGATAACCACCAGGGGAGCCGTCTCTCCCAGTGCCCTTGAGAGAGCAAGGATGCCTCCTGTCAGGATTCGATCAAAACTGACAGGCAGTACCTGGCTCCAAATTGTCTGCCACTTGGTGGCACCGACACCGTAGGAACTCATTCTCAATGAATCGGGTACCCCCTTCAATGCCTCCTGGGTGTTTATAATGATGATGGGCAGAACCAGCAGACCAAGGGTGAGCCCACCACTGAGGATTGTCCTTCCATTGGCCGTGGTATCGACTGATGAACTGAAGAGAGATCCGCTGGTTACTCCTTCCATGGCCCTTACAAACACAGCAAGTCCCAAAAGACCATAGATGATGGAGGGAACGGCGCTGAGGTTGAAAATATTGAGTTGCAGCAACCGATTCACCTTGGTATCTTCAGCATACTCTTCCAAGTAGATTGCCGACCCTACCCCGATGGGAAATGCCAAGAGAAAGGTAATGGCGATAATCCAGAGAGAACCCAAGAGGGCTGTCCTAATTCCTGCATTCAAGGGGTTTGCACTTTGGTCTTTCACCAAAAACTCAGGAGTAAGCCAGCTCTTGAAAATGAGGTAGGAGTTCTCGCTCTGTTCCATGAAAGCTTCTATCTCCGCTTTCTTGGTCACAGAGTCCCACAGACCCCAGCTCCTGAGGACCGTAGGCTTGATTACATACTGTTCGAGCAATGCCCTGAGTTCACGGTCTGTTCGTTCAGATATAGGTTTCTCATAGGATACCCTTCTGAGAATCCCACTGGAAAGATTATCGTGGGCCACCTCCTCAAGTTGCTCTCTGGAGAGGTCCTCCAGATGGGAAGCTGAATGTACAAGCTCTTGAATATTCACTTCATTGCGCAATACTGCATACCCATAGAGAGAGTCTATAACGGAAACCAGCAAGAGGAGCAAAAAGAGAACCGCAACACTCGTTGCAAAGACAAAGATTGCATTCCAGAACATTGAAATGCGTTTTCGCTTCTGCATAAGGAGCCTTCGCTCCTCCCCTCTGCCAAACATTGATTGTAGGTGCATATTATTCGTACTCCTGGTAGTAGAGGTCGGACACCTTCCTTGAAATAAGATTCAAGGTGATGGTGATGATGAAGAGCACCAAAGCAAGTGCAAAGATACTGTTGTAATCCACTGAGTTGTAACTGACATCCCCTCCGCTGATTCTAACAATGTAGCCGGTGATGGTCTCAGCGGCCTCAAAGGGATTGAATGTCAAATTGGGTCCGGCACCTGCTGCCAAGGCCACGATCATGGTCTCTCCAATTGCCCTGGAAAGCGCAAGAAGGAAGGTTGCACTCAACCCACTGAGTGCAGCAGGTATGACTATTCGAAACGTGGTCTCTATCTTGGTACCGCCGAGGGCAAGGCCGGCAAGCCTCAGTTCCTGGGGAACCGCCGATATGGCATCCTCAGCCATGGTGGCGATCATGGGAAGTACAAGAATTCCAATGACCAAGCCTGCACTGGCAGTGTTGTAGATCTCCACATGCTCAGCTCCAAAAATGGACCTAAGCAGTGGGGTCATGAATGTCAGGGCAAAATAGCCATAGACAATGGTAGGAATACCGGCAAGCACTTCCAAGATTGGCTTGAGCTTTCCCCGCATCTTTTCCGTTGCATACTCTGAGAGATATATGGCTACAAACAGTCCCAGTGGAATTGCAAAGACCATTGCAATCAAACTGGTCATGATGGTTGCATTAAGCAAGGGAAGAAATCCAAAGAGGTCAATCATGGGTTGCCAGGTTTTCCCGGTCAAGAAATCGAGGAGACCCACCTTAGGATCTGAGAAAAAGAGATATGACTCCCTTATGAGAATAAAAGCAATCCCCACAGTGATGAGTATGGAAAAGAGGGCAAAGAGGAAGAGTATCGTCTCAATTACCCGCTCATGAAACCTCTGTTTCCTTCCAAAGGGATGGGTGATGTGTCGTTGTGTCATACAGTCAATCCTTTCGTCATAGGAATTGGCCGCATCCCATGATGCGGCCACCTGAATCGAGGTTGCGTAATCAGTACGCTCCCTGGGTAGCATCCAACCAGGCTTGGCGAGCTTCTTGCAGCTCATCCTCATTTGCCGGGAAGTAGCCGACTCCTACAACTTCCTCGTTTACATAGCTGAGATAGAAGTCGAGGAATGCGGCCACCTGCGGCTTGTTCCTCATAATTTCAGCGTCGCTGTAGAGGAAGAGCGGACGAGCCAGTGGGTAGGAGTTGTTGTCCACATTTGCCTTGCTGGCTTCAATCCCGTTGATACTCAGGATGTTGAGAGAGTCCGCATTCTCATTGTAGTAGGCGTAGCCAAAGAATCCGATCGCATACGGGCTTCCCTTGATCCCCTGCACGAGGATATTGTCATCTTCACTGAGTTGGAGGTGGCTTGCTGAAAGCATCGGCTCTGGATTCTTGTCAAAGACCTCTTCAGTGAAGTAGTCAAAGGTACCACTGTCAGTTCCTGGGATGAAGCGTTGGATTATCTCATTCGGGTAGGATGGATCAATCTCATTCCAAGTCTTGGCGGTACTGAAAATCTTGCCGAGATCTTCCATGGTAGCGTTCTTGAGGAAGGTGTTCTCCTTGCTCACAACAACAGCAAGTGCATCAGTGCCTACCCTGAACTCTATTGGATTTCTTCCAATCTTCTTTGCATCCTCAATTTCACCAGCCTTGATCGGGCGGCTTGCATTGGAGATGTCAGTCTCTCCGGTCACCGTGAAGCGCTCAAATCCTGCGCCGCTTCCAATGGAGTCTATGGTGATGACCCCGCTATACCCCTCTTCCTTGAACCGTTCAGCCATCCGCTCTGAGAGTGGATAGACCGTGGAACTTCCTGCGGTGATGATGTTGCCGCTCACCTTCAAGGGGTTCACCCCCGGCAGGCCTTCTACTGAAGCGCCTTCAATCCAGCTGTAGGAACTGGTTGCCTCTGTCTTTGATTCTTTCTCTCCAGCTGCAAAGAGCATGGTGGAGGCAAGGACCATCAGGATGATACTGCTTGTTACTTTTTTCATTGTTTCCTCCATATTTAGAAACATTGTTGGCCATACCCTACATCTGAATTGTGAGAAAAGTGTTCAAAGAACATGAATAGTCTGTTTTGTTTTCTCCCCCTTCCTCTTTCCTCTTTCTGCTAACCTTGGTACCTTTAGGGTAAAGGAGGGCTTATGGCCAGGAAGCAGCACTTCTATCACTGTCCTGTCTGTCATACCTTGGTTGACTTGGTTTATGATGGAGAACACTCCTTGCACTGCTGTAAAGTTGAAATGCAGGATTTGAAGCCCCAGACGGCATCGGATGACGATCCCTACCACGAGATTGTACTTACCCATCGTGATGGACTCCTGTATGTAAAGGTAGGAAGCAAACCCCATCCACAGAGTGAGGAACACCAGATCACCACCATCTTTTTGGTGACGAAACACCATAGCCGGCGATATGATATCCGCAGGGGCACCCCGGCCTCAGCGGTTTTCACCGATACTGATCATGGAGATGTATATGCCTACTGCAATGAAAAAGGACTTTTCAAAACCTCTTTCTGAGACTCTGCTCGTCGTAATCGATATGCAAAAGGACTTCATCCAAGGGAGTCTTTCCACCCCTGAGGCGAAAGAGATTGTTGACCGTGTTGCAAAGAAAATTGCAAACCACACTGGGCCAATCGCCTATACAATGGACACCCATGACCAGCACTACCTTGATACCAGTGAAGGAAGACATCTTCCAGTGCGTCACTGCATACAGGGAGAGGAAGGCCATGAGCTTATTGAGCCACTTAAAAGACTGCTCCAAACAGCTAAAGGCTTTGAGAAACCCACCTTCGGCTCAGTGCCGTTGGCAACCTACATAGCAGAGAACCAAGCGATACAGCAGGTGGAACTTATTGGTGTCTGTACGGACATTTGTGTGGTTTCCAATGCACTGCTGATCAAGGCAATGAGCCCAGAGATTCCCATCAGCGTCGATGCTTCCTGCTGTGCGGGAACCACCGTAGAAAACCATCTGGCAGCACTACAGACCATGCGCTCTTGTCAAATCGAAGTTTTTTCCTAAGCAAGTCATAGACAAAGCGTTACCAGGCTAGTAGGATACGGTATACAGACACTTTAGTAAGGAGGCTGCTCATGGAACAGTCCTTATCGTATGTTCTGGTTACCCCATATACCGTAGCAAAAAGTCGCACCGGCGGGGTGCTCTCCAGACTTCTCTCCCGCATATCCCTTGAGCTTGTAGGAGCTCAGATGATTGCAATGGACCAAACCCTTGTAGAGGAATATGCAACGATTATCAAGACGCGAAAGAAGGATGAGGGGATCAATACCTCTGCATTGCTTTCTTCGTATATACAGCAGAACCTTGGCCCCAGTGATGGAGTAAAGCATCGTTCCCTTCTCCTTCTCTTCAAAGGCGAACAGCCTTGTGAAGAACTGGCAAAGGTTGTCGGATCGTTCCAGAAGGAAGTGCGAATGGTTGAGAATGTTACCGGAATGTCCATCCGCGACACCTATGCAGATCTCATCTATACCGATAGAGAGGAGAAGGATGTTCTCTACTTCGAGCCTGCGGTTATCACTGCACAGAGCCAGGAGGAAGCTGACAAAACCCTTTCACTCTTTGGTTCCTGGCTGCCTGAGCAGAACAACATCATCAAGAACCGACCTGCTGAATACTATGAGAAAACCCAGCGAACCCTTGTGATCATCAAGCCGGACAACTGGAAATATGCATCAAGCCGCCCCGGCATGATCATCGATATGTTCAGTCGCAGTGGGTTGCGTATTGTCGGCATCAAGGTACTGAAGATGTCTGTCGCCCAGGCACTGCAGTTCTATGGACCTACAAAGGAAGGTTTGAAAGCAAAACTTGCCCCCATCTATGGGATGCAGGCAAGGGAATTACTTGAAGGCGAGTTCAATGTCTTGCTCGGCGACCAACTGCAGACCGTTCTCACCAACAGTTTCGGGGATATGTACAGTGAGGAACAGTTCGAACGCATTGTTGAGTTCATGGCAGGTATCAAGCCCAGTGACTGCAAGGCAGAAGATCTGGAAAAGCCAGGACTCGTCAAGTGTATGGTACTTGTCTATGAGGGTGTTGATGCCGTACAGAAGATCAGGACCATCCTTGGTGCTACCGATCCGAACAAGGCACTTGCCGGAACCATCAGAAAAGAGTTTGGTTCCAACATTCGCGTCAATGCAGCTCATGCCTCGGACTCACCGGAAAACGCAGTGCGTGAGATGGGCGTCCTGAAGGCAGAAGAGAACTTCAATGCCACCTTGATCAAAACCTATCTCGAATCTACAGCAACCGCTTCTCCCCCTTCAAGGATCTGAGGTGCGTTGCATCTTGGGTAACTTCCAAGGTCCCAAGATATTTTCCATCCATGCTACGCACCGCGTAGTATTGGATGTGGACGAAGGAACCTTTCACAACCAGATAAAACTCTGCACTATCCTCCCTTCCCTCTTTAAAGGAACTGAGGATTTTTTCTACGGTTGAGACACTCTTTGGAGGGTGGCAGTTCTGCACCAATCTCCCGATCACCTGGGGGCTTCGGGGAAAGATTCGATGGGGAGGATCTGAGTAGAACTTCACCCGGTCATCTACACCGATAAAGGCAATATCAAGGGGAAGCAAACCAAAGATCAACTCCAGCTGCTCGCTGGTGAGTGCACCGGTCTTGGAGGTAAAGAGCGCTTCACCCAAGCCCTGGTTCTCCTGACCTTTTTTTACATGCTCACCCAACGCACGATAGGCAACGGGATAGAGGATGTAGGTCTCACGATACCTGAGAATTTCCATGGTGAAGTAGAATGCACTGAACAGTTTCCAGAAATCAGCTACATCATCTCCTGCATAGGATAGTGTCTCTTTCCTGGCATCAAGGGCAGTATCCTGGATAGCCCACATCAGTTTCACGCAGCTATGTTCGTTGCTTGTCTGCTCAAATAAGGGAAACAGCTCATTTTGCAATCGTTGATAGTGGGATTGCAGAAGCGTGAAGGAAGCAAGTATCTCCTTGTATTGGGATATATCGGTGTTTCCCGCTTTCTTGGAGGCAATACTGAGCGCTTGCAGTTTTTCACCGACCTGCTTGATCTCCTCATTCTCCTGCTCCAGGCTGGAAAGCAGGGCGCTGGTATGATAATCGGGAAGCTCTGCACTCTCCAATCCTTTTCCCACCGACCTGATGAACCTAGATACCGGGATGGTATACATCTCAATGTCTTCGGCCTCACTCAACACCGCATCGAGGGCACTGTTTGTTTCAAAGGCTGTCGCACTATCCAGGACATCGGCATAGGCAAGATAGGTCTGTTTATCGGTAGTACCTTTGCAAAGGATTTGAAAATACTCAATCAATCGCGTTACTCGCCTGGTGTCAGTATGCAGTAGTTCCATCATCTATCTCCTTGCAAGCAGTGTGAAACAATATTGCTTACATGGCAAGCCTGTTTTGCATTCTGGGCAGGGTGAGCATCTTCAAAGTTGACACATGTAGCTATATGCTTACATTGGTTTGTTGCAATCAAGGGGATGGGGATACCCGAAGGCATGTATCTTCATCCACCATCAAGGGGGTATGTATGCATAAGCGTGTAACCATGTTTGTCGGTATCGTGATGCTCTCCCTACTGTTCTTAGGCTGTGCTTCAGCATCACTCAGTTTCGACGGGGGAGTACCTGCACTATCGTTGGACCTAGCGGGAACGGTGACAGTCCATGAAGCTTTCTCCCATATCCCAGAAGGAGATCCCTGGTCATTGAGCGGGGACCTGTTCAGTGAACGGGTTGGGGAGGTGTTCTCCCTCACCCTTCCTCCAGGCGGAGAGGGGCTTGCTGTATGGGGAACCGATGTGTATACCGGGGACAGCAATGTAGGGACTGCCGCTGTACACAGCAATCTCATCAGTTTCCAAGAGGGCGGTACCGTTTATTTCAAGATTCTTGAAGGAAGAACCTACTACCAAGGGAGCACACGAAACGGTGTTGAATCCTTGCGGTACGGATCTTGGCCGCTCAGCTTCATGTTCACCGACAAGAGAGGAACCCTTCTCCATGAAGAAGCTTGGAGCGATCACACCATCGACTGGAATACAAATGCTGACTTCCTCAATCTTGCGGTAGGAGAAGTGGTCACTCTGCGTCTCCCTCCCGGAGGAAGTGAACATACTATCTGGGGATCTGGTCCCTACAGCAGTGACAGCCCCATCGGAACTGCAGCAGTACACGCTGGTCTTATAACCTTCCAGGAAGGAGGCGTGGTAACCATAGAATTCTTGGAGGAAGCTCCCTCCTTCGATCAATCCACGCAGAACGGAGTAACCAGCGAGGAGTTTGACGGGTATCTGGAGGCCTATCGATTCCTCTAGAACTTGCCATCTTCCACTACCTCGTATACAGTACGAGGCAGTGGGAGTATTGCTATGAAAATTGACAAGAAAGCCGGACAATTTGCCTTGCTCTTTTTCCCTGTAGGACTTCTCTGCGCATGGTACCTTGCCTATACAAACTACCTGAGGGCTGCCGAAGTTGGTGTACAGGCATCCCTTGCTCTTATCCTGGCTACCAGCTTCATACAGGTGGCAATCATCTACACCCTTGTTTTGGGCTATCTTGGCCATCAGTTGGCAGCAAAGGTGTCCTTGCTGAAGAGGCTGACATTCCAGAGGGAGGCAACACGCAAGGCTGTCTTGCTTGGTTTGGCCTCTGCCATCATCATGCTCAGTGACTACTATCTCTTTGCCCCCCATATACCACAGGTACAGGCATCCTATACCCCTGAATCTTTCAGTCTCATTGCCCTTGTCTTCTCCATGCTCTATGGAGGAATCATTGAAGAGATCATGCTGCGATTGTTCTTCCTCTCACTCTTGGTCTTCATCCTGGACTTGATCTTCAAGAAATCAAAACAGGGGTATTCCATCCCAAGGGCGTACTACCATGTGGCAAATGTTGTCGCAGCACTGTTCTTTGCCCTCGGTCACCTGCCGGCAACCCAGATGGCCTTTGGATCACTGACAGGCTTGTTGATCCTCAGAAGTCTTATCCTCAATGGTCTCTTGGGATATCTGTTTGGATGGATTTTCATCAGATGGGGAATTCAGTATGCAATGGTGAGTCATGCCCTCACCCATCTCTTCTTCCAGGGTATCCTGTTTCTCTTCATCCTCTAGAGGAAACAACGAGGTCTGTCGTCATCGAGCAAGGTCTCGTAGTGGGAAACCTCCAGCGGCTGGCTGAAGAAATAGCCCTGCACACCATCACAGCCCATCTCTTGCAGCATCCTTGCCTGCTCCTCATTCTCGACACCCTCTGCAATGGTAGTGATGCCAAGATCCTTTGCCATGCCAATGATATGCTTAATGACTTTTCTTCCCTGGTCGTTTGTTGTGAAGTCGGTAAAGAAGCCTTGGTCCATCTTGATGACATCCACCTGCACATCCTTGAGCATGGTCAGAGAGGAGTAGCCTGATCCAAAATCGTCCAAGGATACCAGAAATCCCTGGGATCTGAGGGATGTCAGTACCGAGGCAAGATGCCGTAAATCATGCAAAAAGAGCGTCTCGGTCATCTCGAATTCCATGAGATGGTGATCGACCTCGTAACGGTCAACGAGAGCAACCAAGGAGGACTCATAGTGTGAGGAGAAGAGATGGCTTCGCGACTGATTCACCGAGATGGGAAGCAGTGCCTTGCCCTCTCTCTTCCAACGGACAAAAAGCTCACAGACCTGCTCCAAGACATACATGTCCAGCTCGATTAAAAGATTATGCTTCTCCAAGAGAGGAATGAACTGGGAGGGGTTCAGCAACCCTTTTGCAGGGTGACTCCAGCGAACCAAGGCCTCACCCCCGATAAGCCGTTGCGTAGAGAAAGAGTACTTGGGTTGTATCTGGATGAAGAACTGTCCGGACTTGATTGCCTGGGTAAACACATGTTCCAGTTCACTCTCCTCAAGAAGCTGATCCTTGAGCACCTCCTCATAGAAGAGTACTCCCTCTTCCCGCTTCTCTTTCAAGGCAGAAAGGGCAAAGAGGGCCCTGTCGATCAAGACATTCACCTCTATATCAGAGCTCTCCACCAAGGAGATTCCGATGAGAATCTCCATCTGGAATTGAGATGCCTTGGGAAATGGATACTGTTGGAGTTCACTCCTGATGGTTGCAACACGTCGCTCCAATGCTGCTTTCTCCCGATAGCTTACCAGCAGGATGAACTTGTCCCCACTGAGGCGGGCACAGAGCCCATCACTGGTAACATAGCGTACCAGAACAGAGGCACAATAAGAGAGCAAGGTATCGCCGAATCCATACCCGAAATGATCGTTTATCAATTTCAACTTTCCAATATCGAGTACCATGACGGCAAACGGGCTATGTGCATGCGTTACACGGTTTTTTGCTTCGCGGACAAAAAGATTCTTGTTGGGTAGCTTCGTCAGCTCATCCTCATAGGCAAGGTGCCATAAATTCTTTGCATTGCGATGATCCATGGAGAGTAAATAGATCAAGAACACCAGAAAGATGACAATGACCAGTACTGCCATGGAGAGCGATGAACTGAGAATGGCAAGCGCAATGGAGGGGGAAAGCCCTCTCTCAGCGACCAGTACAAACTGTCCCCAGCCAGTACCAAGCTCACTACTAAAGAGTTGTAGAGATTCGTTCTCTGTACTGTCCAGACTTGGAAGCCCATCCATCCCTCCATCGGTCTGCCAGATAAGGGTACCTTCTGGATGAATCCAATATCCTAAAAAGGGTTTTCCCGAAAAGAGCGTTCCCAGCAGTACTTCATAGGTTTTTATGGGGACTGAAGTAAAGAGCGTGAGGGATTCACCATCTGCCATCACAGCTTCCCTTGCATACTCAATGATCTCTCCATTTCTCTGTATCACAGGGTAAGTCCCCTCCTCCTCCCAGAGAAAACCAGAGGATGCAATCATCTCCATTGCATCCTCCCTCTCTAGGAGTTCAAGCTGTTGGATGAGGGAATCAAGGCTCTGTGTGTCTACACCGATCTGTTGCGTCAAGAGCTGGGAGCTCTGGTCAGCGAGATATTGGAACTGGAGTTGCTTCTCTTCCCAGAGCGAATGCTCAAGCCTGAGGGAAAACTGATGGAAAAAGAGTGTGAGAATACTGATCAGGGAGACACTAAGGATCAAGACACGACGGAAAATCTTGCTGGAACGACGAAAATTCTGAATATCAAGCGTTGGTTGTTGTTGCCTTTCCATAGCACTCCTGTAATCTGGATTTCAGTATATCGAAATAAGACAAGGAATCAAGGGAGAGAGTAGGATCTTCCCCGCTTTTTTCTTCAGCGCTCTCGCTTGCCAGCACCTGTAGTTTCTCGTATAGTTCAGTGCATGATTATCTCTTCCTTCTTCCAGATGCTCCCCATTATCATTGTGGTATTGGCAGGGTTCCTGATCAGCAGTATCGAGACGATCAAGGTAGAAGACCTTGTTCGTATTGTTTCTGACTTCTTTATGCCGGCATTGGTCTTCATCTCCCTCACTGAAAGCACCTTGCATGCAGAGGTTATTGCAGATATTGCACTTGCTTCAGCATTGGTCTCCCTCCTGCTCTTCCCGCTTGCCCTTATCTGGGCAACATGGGCAAAACAAGATATCCGCAGCACCATCCCTCCCCTGGTGTTCATGAACTCGGGTTTTCTCGGAATTCCCTTGATGGAACTCTGGGGAGGCAGTGAAGCCATGAGCTTGATCCTGATCTATGACCAGATTCAAGGCATTTTCCTCTTCACCTTGGGATTGTTGATCATCACTGGAGGGTTCAGTAGAAAGGGATTGCTGAATATGCTGCACTCTCCCATCCTCTGGGCTGTACTGCTGGGCTTTTTCATCAGAATGCTTCCCCTATCTCTCCCCACTCCTCTCGTCAAGACGTTTCAATTCGCAGGCGGTGCAGCCTCTCCCTTGGCTGCATTCACCCTGGGGGTATCCCTGAGAAGGATTCACTTCAGCTTCGACCGTCACATTGTAGGGGGGCTGCTTATCAGATTCGTAGGTGGCTATGCAATCGGCTATCTCGCATCATCCCTGTGTGGTCTCACCGGTCTGTCCAGAACTGTAGTCATTGTGGCAACCGCACTACCCTCTGCAGTTTTTACCAGCGTACTGCCACTTCGCTATGGGCTGAAGAATCAGTTCAGCAGCACCATGGTGCTGCTGAGTTCACTGCTGGGTATTTTTACCATTCCAATCAGTTTTGTGCTCGCTGGCTGAGCGCTTCCACAATCTTGAGTTTCACTTCACTGAAGCTAATGCCCCTTGCCTCTGCCAGCTCCTTGATTGATGCAGAGGGAGTATCCACACTCCCCAAAAGTTCCTCAATCAAAGAGAGACTGATTCCTCTATCCAGCACTTCCTTGACGGTGGTCTTTCCCGTAATCTCCATATCCTGGGGAACCGTTGGAATGACTGAGGTGTCAAGGTCGAATGAGACAGCATGGTCCTTAATTTCAGCAAACCGCGGATCTACGCTCTTGCCCTCCAATTCCAGAACCTGCACAGCACTGAGCGGCAGCAGAGTTCCTTCTTCAGCAAGGTAGGGGATGCCTGTATAGAGGGATACGAATAATCTGATCGAGTCAGTTCCGACTTCCGTCCCCTCTGGAATCTGCTCATACCACAGCTCCTCAAGGGAACCCAGGCGCATTGTCTCTTCAGCTCCATCAAAAGCAGATACAAGGGAGGCAAGGGGAACTGGAAAAGCTTCAGCAACATCACCAAATGTATAGCTGCCGCGAATATCTGCTGGGTTGGGAGCCCCTGTGAAGGCACCTTCCTTCACAAGTGCAGGTTGTTTGCTGCCGGTAGTATTCCATAGTCCGAACACCATCGAAAGGAGGATTCCTCCAAGAAAAACAACAAGTGTTATAATCGCAATGGTTTTTGTTGAGATGCGCCTAGTTCCAAGCTTGCTTGAGACAACTACGGTCTCACCTACCGGGCAGGCATGCTCGCTGGTGCATGCCATGCAGGATATGCACTGGTGGCTGGTTACCACCTGGCTGCTTGCAACATCAATATTCATTGGACAGGCACGATTGCACGCATTGCATCCGATACAGAGATTCTTGTCTCTACGGATCTTGAAAATTCGTATCTTGTTGAAGAGTCCCAGGAATGCCCCATAGGGACATGCATACTTACAGAATGGGCGCTCCACAAACAAGGAAAGCAGTACAATGACCAAGAGAATTACAAGTCCGGCAAGCGAGAGATCCCGGTGAATAATCGAAAAGAGCGCATAGTAGGGATCGTACGGCTGGAAGATGAGCGTGGCAGAGAGGGCAGTCATTACCAAGACCCAGAGAAGCACCCCGTAGCGAAGGAAACGGAGATAACGGTCAAGCTTTTTCGGAACAAAGGTGTTGTACCGTCGAGGACTTATTCGTCGTCCAATCTTTCCTATCCACTCCTGAAAGGTACCAAACGGACAAACCCAGGAACAGATAACCGGTCCAAACCCGATAGCCAGGATAACCGATAGAGAAGCAAGGACCACTGAGGATTCGTGGATTTTCCTGATCAGCAGACCATCCTGCAGTAGATTCCAGAGGGTTACTATTCCACCAAATGGACAGATTGCGTGAAGCGAGACAGTCTCCAGGGCAAAGGGCAGGGAGAGACCACGCTCTATGGCTTCACTGAGTGAGATGACCAATACCACCCAAAGGAAAAAGAACATTTGTACATAGCCTCTCATCCGCTGCAGGCGTAGCGATTTCTGTTTCATGGTATCCACCTCCATTTCCTTGTGTCAGTGTTTTCAATGTGTGTGTGCTTTCTATGTGCATCTGCTTCACTTTGGGTAAAACCATGGTACACTCTTTGCAAGGAGCTTAGGTATGCGAAAGACGCTGATGATAGTTTTGGTGCTTGGTGTTGTATTCTCCCTCGTTGCCCAACCGATAGAGGAGAAGCTGAATCCCTCCAGGCCATTCAGTGAGATAGCCAAGGAGTTTTCTGACAGCCTGTTCTATGCCGGTTATGGACAAAAAGAGAATTGCATGATCAGCCCGATCTCTGCGCTGATGGCACTGGGCATGACCACCAATGGAGCACAGGCAGAGACAGAGTCAGAGATGCTTTGGGCATTGACTGGTTCATCATATACCACCGAGGAGCTGAACCAACAGAGCAAGCAATACCTTGCATCGCTTCTGTCTGAACAGGTCTTGAGAATCTCCAACAGTCTCTGGACCAACCAGGAGTACCAGATTGCTCCAGCCTTCCTTGCGACCATACAGGACGCATATCAGGGAACAGCACAGACTCTCGATTTCAGTGATCCATCAAGTGCAGATGTCATCAATGCCTTCGTTTCCAATGCCACGAGAGGGGCGATTACCCACCTCCTCGATGAGGTCTCCCCACAGATGCTCATGTATGTGATCAACACCATCGCATTCAAGGATGATTGGAAGTATCAGTTCTCGGCAAACGATACCAGAGAAGGTCGATTCTTCAGCGAAACAGGGCCACAAGAAGTGCCCTTCATGCATAGCGAGCGTACCTTCTCCTACTATGCAGGAGAGGATTACCAGCAGATTATGCTCCCGTATGTACAAGAGCGGTTTGCCTTCGTGGCAATCCTGCCAGAGCAGGGGCTTCCTCTTTCCACCTTTCTTGCAGAGCGAGAGGGATCTTCACTTTCTGATCTCCTCTTCCAGGGAGTAAAACAGAGTGAGCAAGTACGAGTTCGTCTCAGCCTTCCCAAGTTCGAAAGTCGCTATGCAGACAGCCTGGTTGACGAATTGCAATTGCTCGGGATGCAGAGAGCGTTCAGGTCAGGGAGTGCAGATTTCTCCAAGATGATTCGCGCTAGCCGTCTGCCAATCCATATTGACGAGGTACTGCATAAGAGCTTTATCCGTGTCGATGAGCAAGGTACTGAGGCTGCTGCGGTGACAGCAGTTATGATGCGGTTGACCAGCATTGCCCCCAGAGCGGCTGTGGAATTGCGCTTCGATCGTCCATTCTTCTATGCAATCGTTGACCTGGAGGAAGAGATTCCCCTATTCATGGGTGTCCTCGACACTCCCTAGTTTTTTGTTGTGATTCCCCTTTTACAGCGGTACACTCTTGAAAAAGAGGGAGCGTGGCAGAACTATGCTGAAGATGCGTGTAAAGCTTGGATTCGGTGTCGGAGATCTTGGAGGAAACCTCTTCTTCACCATTATGGGGTTCTATCTCCTCTTCTACTTCACCGATGTGCTCTCCCTCTCACCCGCTCTTGCAGGCACAGCGATCATGATCGGAAAAATCTGGGATGCGATCACGGACCCAATTACTGGGTATCTCTCTGATAGAACCCATACCAGGTTTGGAAGAAGAAGACCCTACATGGTTGTAGGCTCAATCATCTCCTTCTTCTGTATGGGACTGATTTTCACTCCGATTGAACTCACCAGCCAAGGAAGACTCTTTCTGTACGTCACTTTCCTCTATTGCTTGCTCAACACTGCCTATACTTTGGTGAATATTCCCTATGCAGCCCTGCTTCCTGAACTCACGGACAACTACCATGAGCGAACCATTCTAACCGGGTACAGGATGAGTTTTGCGGTAGTGGGAACCTTCATTGGGGCAGCCATGGTTATGCCGATCATTGCTCTTTTTGCAAAGATCAATCATGGCTGGTCGATGATGGGGACCTTTATGGGAGCGGTCATGCTTTTCTCTACCCTTGCAACAGTCTTTGCAATCCAAGAACCGAAGACAGTGAGAGAGCAGATGCAGGGAGCTTTCCTTGCAACCTTCACCGGTGTGCTCAAGGACCGGGTCTTTCTTTCAGCACTCTTGCCGTGGACCTTCTTTATTACCGGGACCAGCATGATCCAGGGTGCCCTGGTCTACTATTTCACCCATATCTTTGGAAACGAGGGGCTCTTTCAGATTGCCTTGGTCGCCCTACTCTCCTTCAGCCTGCTCTGCATCCCTCTTTGGGTGAAGATTGCCCAAAGAATCGGTAAGAAGCGGTGCTATATGATTGGGATGGGGATCATGAGCATTGCCGTGTTCGCTTTCAGTCTCTTGGGTCAGTACCTTGGCCCGGTCTTTGGCGTTGTAATCATGGGCGCAGCAGGCATCGGCCTGTCCACCCACTATGTCATGCCCCACGCAATCCTCCCCGATGTGGTTGAGTATGACTCCATCAAGCAGAAGAAAGGAAGACGGGAGGGGGTCTTCTCCAGTCTATGGACCTTCTCCAGCAAGCTGGGCCAAGCGCTTGCACTCGCTCTCAACGGCTGGATCCTCTCACTCTTTGGGTATCAGAGTGAGCAGGTAACAGAATTGGCAACCAAGGGAATCATCCTGGTAAGCGGACCATTGCCACTCGTGTGGTACCTTCTTGGTCTTCTGATACTGAGGCACTATCCCATCGATCAGGAGTACTATGAACGTATGCTGGAGAGAGGTGAAGGTCGGTGAACAGTTCCCCATTCCCCAATCCTCAGTTCAGGACATCAGTCTATTTGCTTAGCAGACTTGCCAGCAAACCATACCTTCGGTTTGCACTGGGTGTGAGAAAAACAACCATAGTGGGCAGGGATCAACTACGTGATGCCTTAGCGACTCCCTATCCTCTCATCTTCGCATTTCGGCATACCGCGAAGGAAGATGGGCCGGTACTGCTCTCTTCTGTACGGGATACCCACCTGCGTTTTCTCTATGGCAGGGATGTCCTGTACTGGGCAGGTAAAGCTACCCAATTTTTGTTTCCCCGTCTGGGATTTGTTGCAGTACAGAACCGAGGAACGAACAGGAGTGGGTTGCAATTCTTGCGAGATGAGCTGGCAAAGCCACAGTTTCCCCTCGCCATGGCACCAGAGGGACAGGTGACCTACCACATGTACCGGTTATCGACAATGCAACCAGGGATTGCAACCATGGCCACCTGGGCCATGGAAGCAACAGGTGGGGTTACCATCCTTCCCCTTGCCATCGGGTATTGCTATGAGAGAAACACAGAACAGTGGATCAGAGGCCTCTTGCAACAGTGGGAAGAGAAAACTGGCTTGCATACGCAGGGAAACACGATAGAGGAGATGATCAGCAATGCATATCACCTCATGCTTCAGCACATTGCCAATATTTTTGGACTTGAGGATGACCGGCAAGAAACGTTTCCCATAAGAAGGGACACACTCTGCGAGGGGTTGCTCGCCCTCTCAGAAGCAGAAGCAGGATTGCCTATTGGTGAAGGTTCCATCATAGACCGGCTCTATCGCATCCGTTTTGCTGGAAGCGATACGCTCTTCGTTCGCACCTCATCGGATGAGGAAAAAGAGGCGGCAAGATCCTATCTCAGAAAGAACCAGATCGTTGACCTCTTGGAGTATCTCGACCCGGCATACCTACAGGGAGCCCACCACAGCGGGAGAGCCGCTGAGAGTGTGCTCAATCTCTTGGACTTGGAAAATAGATTGCAAGGGGGAACCATCGATACTCGTTACTCCCCCACAGGCAAGCACGCATTTTTGCAATTGGGTGAGGCAATGACGTTCACCTCTTCCAAAGAGATCCAAATGGGAAGGAAGACACAGCAACGCCAGCTGCTCATAAGCGTCAGGGAAGCCCTGCAATCATGCAGCGAGACACTGGAGGGAATCCTTATGCGAGCGTCTGGGTAAGACTGAATTCGATCGGCTTGCCTTGGTAGTATCCACGTTTTTCCTCAGGCATCAGCTCAGCCAATCGCAGCATGATCTCATCACCCAGCCTCTCACGGCTTTCAGCATCAAGACGCCCACCCTTCTGAATGATCTCGAATGGATTACCAACCTTGACTGAGATGACGGTACGCTTCAGGCGTTTCATATTTGCCTTGGTCTTTTCAAAACCCATCACCGCCACTGGGATCATGGGAGCATTTTTCTTGTGTGCAATGAAGGCAACCCCACCTTTGCCCTGTTGCAGATTTCCATCCTTGCTCCGTGTTCCCTCGGGAGCAATTGCAAGAATATGTTGCTCTGCAAGTACTTTGAAACAGGCATCCATGGTAGAACGGCCCATATTCTCCCGATCTACGGGGATGCTTTTCCATGTCTCCATAAGGTAAGCCATGAATTTGCTTTCCCATAGCTCCTGTTTTGCAAGTGCATGGAGAGGCCGTGGTTGCAAAAACGCATAGAGCATGGGACCTTCCAAATTTGAAGTATGGTTCACCATCATCAATAATGGTCCGTTCATGGGTACTTTGTGCAGCTCACTGCGGTCTATCTTGAAACAGATACGAAAAAACGTTCTCAGCAGTGCATTGATCATTCGCTCACTCATTTTCATTGGTCCATAGTAGCAGAGAGCATGCCACCTGCCAAGCTTATCGCCTGCTCATCAACACCCATATATAGGCAAAAACAAGGACACTGGCCACTCCAGCCATTCCTGAGAAGCTGAAGTGCAGGGAGTAGATACTCCCAATGTATCCCACCAAGGGGAAGATCATAATCATGAATAGACTATAGGCCATGCTCTGGAAACTGAGTATGGTTGCCCGATATTTCGAGGGGATGAGCTTGTTCAGATAACTGCTGATGGTCGGGGCAAGCAGTCCCTCCATGCATCCCAGCAGTACGTAGAAGGCCATGGTATAGGGGGTAAGAACAATACCCCAGAGGCAGAGCACAAGAAAGATGGGACAGGTGATCAAGATTCCTCGTTCAGTAAGCTTTCGCTCAATGGTATGGGCATTCACCGAGAACAGTGCTGCAAGCAACGCATGGGCTGCATAGGCAATCCCGATCATATCGGGAAGGTAGCCCTGGTCAGTCCAAAAATTCTGCAAGTAGAAGAAGAGGCTGATCATGAAGGCAAACAGGGACTCACTGAAGATAATGAGGTAGGCAATTCTCGGCGTTTTTTTGAAGACCTTCACGCTGGAAAGAACCTGTGTCTTGAGGGAGAGAAGCAAACCGCTGAACAATCCATCAGCACTATCTTTCTCAATTTCAGGTTCCTTGAAAAAGAGTGCTAGAGAAAAAGCAAGCAGATTGGTGAGAATGGTGAGCATGAAGGCATAGGCATAGCTATAGGTTGCCAGCACGCCACCGACCAGGAAGGCAACTACCGAGCAGGCTTGATAGATCAGCTCATCTTTTCCCTTTGTTTTCAAGTAGGAGGATTCCTTGCCGTCAAGCAGGAGCGAGTCATAGAGCAAGGCTTCCCCCGCACCCGACTCGAGGTTATACCCCAAGGCGCTGAAGATGAAGCCGATGACCTGGAGGGTGAAGGATGGGGCGAGGAACATGATAAGGAGGCTCATTGCAGCAAAGGCCCTCCCTGCGAGACGGCTGACCTTCCTGCCCCAGATATCAGCAACCGATCCTGTTGGGACTTCCATCAAGAAGCTTGTGATGTGGAAGATTGCCTCAAGCAGTCCGAGTTGCAGCAGAGAGAATCCCCGAGAGGCAAGGTACATCATCCACAGCCCATGGGTAAAGGAGAGGTTCATCAACGCAGTGAACCCATAAGAGAGGGGAATATTCCTCGTGTATTGCTTCTGCCTCATAGTACTCTCTCCCAAACCCTGTCCATCATAGACTTGCTCATCAGCGAGTGCAAGTCTATGAAGAAAAAAAGAAGTGGGTAGCCACACAACGGAAAAAATATATGATAGAATATGCATATGAGGAGTACACACATGGAAACAAGGCATTTTGAGAAATTTGACATCCATACATCCCTACTTGGATTTGGAGCCATGCGCTTTCCCTTGGCCGCCGATGGCAAGATCGACCGAGAGCGCTCTATGGCGATGCTCAAGGAGGCATACGATGCTGGGGTAAACTACTTCGATACTGCCTATCCCTACCATGATGGGGAGAGCGAACCGTTTGTAGGAGAGTTCCTCGCCGGCTTGGATAGAAGCACATTCTATGTAGCGACGAAACTTCCCCAGTGGGCGGTAAACACATTGGATGATGCAAAGCGTATCTTCGAGGAACAGTTGGAAAGGTTGCAACAGTCTTCTGTAGACTTCTACCTCATCCACTCAATCGACAAGAAAGCCTTTGTAAAAATGGTTGATCTCGGGGTGGTCAGCTATCTGGAGGAAGAACAGAAAAGGGGAAGGATCAAGTACCTAGGTTTTTCCTTCCACTCCATCTATGAGGATTTTGAATATATTACCACGTTCCGCCCGTGGGATTTCATCCAGATCCAGTACAACTACCTCGACACAGAGGAGCAGGCCGGGGACAAGGGTTACGAACTTTGCACCAAGCTTGGCATTCCGGTTATTGTCATGGAGCCGATCAAAGGAGGCTCGCTGACAAACCTCTCCCCTGATTTGGAAGGAAGACTGAAGGCATTGGACAAGGATGCAACACCTGCCTCCTTTGCACTGCGCTGGGTTGCAGACCACCAGAATGTGAAGGTCATCCTCAGTGGCATGTCGACTGAAGAACAGGTGCGGGAAAATATCAGGACGTTCTCCCCCTACAAACCGCTCACAGCAGAAGAACACTCGGTACTGGAAGAGATTGGAAACATCATGAGAAGCCGCATCGGCAATAGTTGCACTGGTTGCAAATATTGCATGCCCTGCCCCTTTGGTGTAGACATTCCTGGAAACTTTGCCATCTGGAACAAGTATCGGATGTTTAACAACTATGAGGTTGTCAAAGAGCAATGGGAACAGGAGAGCGAAGCTGACAAGCGTCCTCCTTCCTGTACTGAGTGTGGTCAATGCATTCCACTCTGCCCGCAGCATATCGATATTCCCAGTGACCTGAAACGGGTCCAAGAGGAGTTGGAAGCTGCTCGAATAGCGTATTACAACAAGTAGTAGCATTCTCCCCGTTAAGAAACCACGCTGATTAGCAGCGTGGTTTTTCTTTGCAATGGTTGGCACCATAGTAGGGAAGATAGAGACGCAACCTACTATGCAGCACTTGATACAGCTCAGTCGACCATGCAGTATGGACCTTTCTTGGAATTGGTTGCATTCTCACTTCTGGAATCTGGAAAACTTTGGTTATCAATCCTGTATTAAAACAGGGATATGCAGCACAAAGAGACTCGTCTTTTATGAGCACTTACGCTATGGTAGGAACCATGAATATACAAGAACGCGCAAACGGCGCTCTGCTTGGTTTGTTTGTAGGTGATGGGTTCGGCAGTCAGTGTGACGGACTATCCAAGGAAACACTCCAAGAGGAAATACAAGATACGATACAGGAGGTGTTCTCCCTAGAACACCTGCGCAGTGATTGTGGCATCTCAGGAGAGGTGAGTGATCTGCCGCTTCTGCTTTGTATGAGCCTGTTGAGCAACAAAGCTCTGGATGCCGATCATTTCCATGCATTGGTCAATCGTTACAGAGAGGAGAGTGAAGAAGGCTTTCCCCTCGACGGATATCGTGCCGCACTTCCCCTCTCTGTCGTGGTTGCAATATCCGGCATTGAACTGAAACAAAAACAGGTCAGGGAGATTGCACTCACTACGGCATCCCTTTTCTGTGAGGATTCTTTTGAAAAAGAGGCAGTAGCACTGCTTGCCCACTGTTTCCACCTCCTGATCAATGAAGAAGTCTTTGATGGGGAAAAACTTGTACACGATCTCCTCATACAACGTGGCATCAAGAATTTGGATGAACAATTAGCTGCCTTGCTTTCTAGAGCAAAAAAACCCAGTCTCGTTGCTGCCGGCAACCATACATTGAAGGAAACACTGCTCTTGGTGTTCCACACACTGCTGTACGCTCCCTCTTTTGAGGAAGGAATGAGCGATATTGCAAGAATAGGGGGAGATTCCCGCCTTGCCTGTGGCCTGTATGGAGCATTGACGGGGGCCCTGCAGGGAGTGAAGCTCTTTCGGGATAGTTGGATTGATGAACTTGTCTCCTCCTCTGCCCTCGAACAATCGATCAAGAAACAGACGCTCTTCAAACGAGAGACGATAAAGATGGAAAGGCTTGCCTTTACCATGAGTGAAAGACTGCTGAACGCTTCAGTATTTGGGAGATGACCATGGAGTATAAAACACTGGGAAAAACCGGTATCAAGGTATCTGAACTCTGTTTTGGGACCATGTCCTTTGGGGCAAGGGCCGACAAAGATGAATCAGAGAGGATGTACAAGATCTGCAGAGAGGCAGGGATCAACTTCTTTGACTGTGCAGATGTCTACCAGAAGGGAGTTTCTGAGAGCTATCTGGGAGAATTCATCGCCAAAGAACGTGACAAGGTTGTCATTACCACCAAGACATACGGGGCAATGGGAGACGATGTCAACGAGAAGGGATTAAGTGCAAAACATATCCGCCAGGGAGTGGAAGCAAGTCTGAAACGGTTGAAAACAGACTATGTGGATGTGCTGTTTCTCCATAACTACGATGCCACCACCGATCCTGAGGAGATACTGCGATCAGTTGATCGTTTAGTCAGAGATGGGAAGGTTCTTTCCATCGGGGTAAGCAATTTTGCGGCATATCAGGTAGTACAGATGCTCTCTACCAGCCGATTGCACCAGTTCACCCCCCTCTCGGTAATACAACCCATGTTTAATATTACCAAGAGAATGGCTGAGGTTGAACTTCTGCCTATGGCTGAGTCAGAGCATCTGGGGGTCATAACCTATAGTCCGCTTGGAGGGGGACTGCTCACCGGTCGATACAAGCATGGCTATTCAAATGCCTCAGGAAGATTGGTCGAAAACCAGAACTACAACAAACGCTACGGAGGTCAGTTCTACGAGCAAGTAGCCCGTGATTTCTCTGTTCTCTGCAGTTCCTGGGGATTGAGCGAGACGGCCGTAGCGGTAGCATGGGTGATGGCAAACAAGATGGTCACTGCCCCGATCATCGGAGCGGCAAATACTGAGCACTTGAAACAGTCCTTGCAAGCTACCACCCTCACCCTTGACAGTGAACAACTAAGCGCTATCGATGCAATCAGCCCTCCCCCTCCTCCAGCAAATGACAGGAGTGAGGAGCGGCACTAGATTCTTGAAGCAATAGGCAAAGGGTGCACCTTCCATGGTATGAAAGATGCACCCAAACCATCCTCTTTGGAGGGGAACATTGAATCATTGCTCACCAGTCGGTTTCATCTCACCTCCCTCTACCCTTTCCAGCAACTGGTCATCCAAAGAATTGTTGAGGATGATAGACAGGAGAATGACCATAGGGGAACTCTTGTAGTTCTCCCCACAGGTGGAGGCAAGAGCCTTTGCTTTATGCTTCCCTCCATCCTGGTGGAGGGTATTACGATCCTGGTCTATCCACTGCTTTCCCTTATGCATGACCAAACCAGGCGCCTGGATGAGGTGGGTATACCGTATATCTGCATCCATGGGGGACAGAGCCAAGAGGAGAGATCATCTCTGCTGGGACTTCTCAACCATGGACAAGTAAAAGTATTGGTAACCAATGCGGAGTGTCTTATCCTCCCACAGGTATTCTCCGCGTTAGCCAACCAGACGATCAGTCTCTTAGTATTGGATGAAGCACATACCATCGTAAGTTGGGGAGAAGGATTTCGCCCTGCCCTTGCCCAGGTAGGGACCATCGTCTATCACCTTCCTGTTCGACAAGTCCTCTGTTTCACAGCCACCGCTGATGCCAAGGTCCTATCTGGACTGGATAGACTCATCTTCCAAGGAAAGGCTTTCCATATCATCCATGCTAGCAGCAATAGGACAAATATCACCTATCACGTCATGAGAACCATAAGCAAGAGACAATCTATTGCTTCCTTGCTCAAACCAGGAGTCTTGCTTCCCACGTTGATTTTCTGTGCTACCCGCGTTTTGACAGAGGTTTCTGCAAAGCGGCTCACCTTCCTCTGTCCTCATTTGTCGGTTAGGTATTACCATGCAGGACTTACCAAGGAAGAGCGTCAGCATTTGGAGCACTGGTTCAGTGAGAGTCCAAAGGGTGTGTTGTTTGCCACAAAGGCTTTCGGAATGGGGGTAGACGTCAAGGGAGTTCGCTGTGTCATCCATCACGATTTGAGTGAGGACGTACTTTCTTTCCTCCAGGAGAGTGGCAGAGCTGGAAGGGATGGCAAACCAGCGCTCTCTATAACGTTGCTCGACGGGACAGAGAAGCAAAGCCTCCTCCTTTCCATTCTCAGAAGCAGGGATACTTGCTTTCGCAACGGCTTAATGCAAGCGATGAATGAGGATCTTGATTACTGTGGTGGTTGTGATATCTGCAATGGAACCCTGCACACAAAAAGACAGGGAGCGAAGGCCATTATCACTTCTGTTCTGCTTCACCCTCTACGATTCACTCCTGTATCTCTTGCATCAATGCTTCAAGACCCTCTAGGCTGGGAGTTGTATGCTGGGACTCTTCTTGATTGGGGGATGCTTGAACTACAGGAGGCAATACAGCTCCTTATCAAGGAGGGGAAACTTTGTATGCATACCCCTGACAAACGTCGTCTTTACGTCCCTTTAAAAAGAGTAGTGGAACTCTTGACAACTCACCTATCTTGACTGAGGCTGAATCTATGAGAGAGCATAAACAGGGGAGTATAAAAAGCAACTCCATCTACCACACCATGCCTCGTTCATTCCTCCCTGTCAAGGAAGTGCGCACAACGCCAAAACCTCGTGACAGAAAAGAAAACCTTTCATGGAAGAAGCTCTTTCTCCTACTTGGCAGTAGGTTGTACTAGCTTCGGCAAGATGGTAAGGGAGCTTGTTTTTACACCAGAAAGCAGCCTCAGCAACATAAGAGCAGCTCTTCTATAGAGCTCACCGCTTTGTATGTCGATACTTGCCACGGAAACGGGATAGAGACTGAACAGGGGGGATGCATCATACCCTACAGATGGTAGGTCGGGTTTATATCGCATTAAAAGCGAAAACAGGGCGACATCATTGACTGCTGCAATTCCATCAATCTCCTTGCTCTCTATCAGGCTCTTAACTTTCCTCGCTGTTACATCCATCTGTGACGGACTTCCCACCAAGGTATCCATCACCTGCACATTGGGAAGCAACTCCCTGAACCCAGCAAGACGTTGGGCGTGAGGGGTAACACTTTCAAGATACCCGGTTATGTATAAGGGTTTTGTACACCCACTCTCTCTAAGATGACGTGCTTGGAGGCGACCGCCATGGACATTATCTGTTCTCACTGTATTGTAGGGCACAGAGAGACCGGAGGTGTGATGTGCCAGGACAAAGGGAATTGAGATGGAAGAGAAGTATGACTCTTCTTCTTTTGTGTCCACATCATAGGCAAGAATGCCATCACAACGTTTGGCTACAGCTTCCAGGTCCTTGGCTGAGCCAACGGTGTAGAAGCGCATCTGCCAGGAACTCTGTGCAAGTACTTCCTGCATGCCTCTGATCGCACGAGCGTAAAACCAGTCGAAGCTCTCCAGATTTCCCCAGTAATAGGGTCTGTTCTCTTTCTTGAACTGGACAAATGCAAGGGTACCGGTTCCGCTACGCCGCAAGGATGCAGCTACACTGTTTGGTTCATATCCCAATGCAATTGCAGCTTCCAACACTCGGGAAGCAAGCACCGGTGAAACCTGGGCCGGGTTGTTGTATACCCGGGAAACAGTTGCACTGCTTACCCCGGCCTTCTTTGCCACACTATCTCTGGTTGCTGCCATCTCTGTCCTCTTTTTCATTGACAAATGCTCAATACAGAGGTAGTGTACACGTGTACATGCAGGAAAGCAAGTACACGTTACACAAGGAGACCAAGATGACCAGAACAGAAGATGTCAAGAAGGGATTGTTACATGCAGCATACCCTTCCCTTTATGGGAGTTCCTACCAGACAGATGACATGGATGAACGTTTTACTGCACTGCTTGAGCAACATGCCAAACGCTATGGAGTTGAGCAAGCCAGTCTCTTCTCAACAGCAGGGAGAAGTGAGCTGGGTGGGAATCATACCGACCACAACCTGGGCAAGGTCATCGCAGCAACCATCAACCTCGACACCATTGCTGCTGTCAGCAGACGAGAGGATAGCACAGTAGTGCTCAGCAGTGAAGGCTACCCAGAGGTAGTTGTTGACCTCAATGCACTTGAGATGGTTGAAGCGGAAAAAAATACTACTGAGGCATTGGTTCGAGGAATTGCCTATGCATTCAAGGTTCGGGGCCTTAAGATAGGAGGATGGCAGGCAAATACTACCAGCCGTGTCTTGAAGGGCTCAGGGCTCTCTTCTTCTGCCGCTATTGAGGTGCTCTGTGGAACGATATTCAACCATCTGTTCAACGACGATGCACTCTCCCCTGTCGATCTTGCCATCATCGGCAAGTACAGTGAGAATAATTACTTTGGCAAACCTTCAGGATTGATGGACCAAATGGCATGTGCTTATGGGGGAATCATCGGGATTGATTTTGCGGATGAGGCAAAACCCCAAATTGAACCGGTGCACTACTCCTTCACGGAACATGGCTACCAACTGGTCATCGTGGATACCGGGGGAAATCATGCTGACCTTACCCCCGAGTATGCTTCGGTTCCCAAGGAGATGAAAGAGGTGGCTGCTCACTTTGGGGCGAAGCACCTCAGGGAGATTGAAGAAGATACGTTCTACGCAAAACTTCCAACGTTGCGAACAACCATGCACAATGACAGGGCCTTGCTTCGCTCCATCCACTTCTATGAAGAGAACAAGCGAGTTGCAAATATGCTTACAGCTCTCAATAAGCAGGACATTGGGTCATATTTGCAGGAGGTCAGATCAAGTGGGGAAAGTTCCTTCTGCTTCCTCCAGAATCTCTACCCTTCTTCCTTTCCCCAGGAACAGGGATTGAGTCTGGCAATCGCCATGACGAAAATGTTGTTGGGTAGTGATACCACTGTCAGAGTCCATGGAGGAGGGTTTGCAGGCACCATCCAAGCCTACATCCCTTTGGACAAGTATGAGTTCTACAAAGAACAGATGGAATCTGTCTTCTCCAAGGGGAGCGTTACCCCCATCACAGTACGACAAAGAGAAAGTTGTTGTATTGCAGAATAAGTTGGTGAACTTGCATACCTGGGCAGGCTTTCGATGGCCTGCCCTTTTTATAGGTACCAACACAAGCTGCTGCAAGCATATATCGAATACATTATCACGTTTAGCTAGATTTTTCTTGCGTAATAGCATAGGTGGCTTTACAATCAACATGAGTCATATGTAGGCATTTTTGCTACAATTTTTTCAGTTTATATACAATGTTCACAACTTAAGCCCAACTCTCCCAAAATCTTAACAATTTGACTTGTGATTATGATGGAATTGGGTCTTTCGCTTGTTTTCTGCCCTTGGTACTGTCCGCCCTGGTTTTATGGGGCAGACGAATTTCTCCGCCCTCTGAATAATCTTATTCATCCGCAATGTCAGGGTCTTCGGAGTTTTTGCTGTAAGCGCATAAATGAGGTCGTCAC
>JBFWKK010000013.1:0-44306 GCA_050252715.1 Sphaerochaeta sp.
AAGATGCAATACTTCAGACTCTTCGTATTGAACAGGCCAGTGATGAAGAGCTGATCGAAATGGCTGCAATTAGGGGAATTGCGGAGAGTGATCCTGCCTCCCTTCGTCAAGCCTTGTATGACTATCATCAGATAACGCACGAAGAATTCCCTAATGCATCCACCGAGACAGATTCCTATCGCTTGGAAATTGAACAAGCCAGAATCATGGAGAGCGATGCTTCTTCATCCCTGGTACGCTTACAGGGTGATGTGGTTGTCTCGTTTGTAGGAGAAGGGACAGAGACACCAAAGAAGCTCATGGCACAACAGGTACTTATAGACCTTGAGCACACACTCCTCATTGCATCAGGTTCTGTTCAGTATCAAGATGCAGAGAATGAGGCAGCCTTGCAGTCAATCCAAGGGAGTATTGTCTCCTTCAACTGGAAGGAAGATACCTTGACCATCAGTGGAGCAACCACCAAGAGTGAGCGGGAAAACAGTGAAGATGAACAACTCAACATCTATACCTCAGGAAGTTTGATCACCTACCAAGGAGAGAATGGCAGCATTCTCTATGAAGAAGGACAACTTGGGACCAGGGAAGAGGACCCACTCTCCTCCATCCGTGCCGATCGTTTGAGTTTCCTCAGTGGAGGGGATCTGATGGTGCACGACGCATCACTGTATATGGGACGTGTACCTGTATTCTGGACCCCATTCTTCTTCTTCCCAGGAAATCAGATGGTAGGAAATCCTGCCATGGGTTTTACCAGTGACCGTGGTATGTTTGTTTCAACCACCTGGGAGGTATATGGCACGTATCCACATTTTGAAGAAGGGGAGCAGTCCAGTCTTGCAAAACTGCTGAGTACCCCTTCAGAAGGGAAAAGTGTTCCAGGGAGTGTACTCTATGAGCAAAGTGAAGAACCCTCCTCCTTGCAAAGCTGGGCAGAAGAGCATGATTCCTACCTCACATTTTTCTTTGACGCCTATGAATATTCAGGATTGCATGGTGGATATGACAGCAAGACGACGTTTTTTGAAAAACGCCTCATCTTTGAATCTCTCTCTGCCTTTGGTCTCTACCCTCCGGGAAAAACAACCTTATCCAGCTATGGGGATGCCAGAAGGTACCGATACTACGCCAACCATACCGTGTCACTCAAACTGGGATGGGGATCTCTAGAAGCATCCATGCCGCTCTATTCAGATCCCAAAGTCCTGCGATTGTACGGTAACAGGCTTACCTCCTTTGCCTTCGACGCAGTGCTTGGCAAGAGCCAGGAATTTCCCACCACCTACAAGTCTGATATCACAAGCTATACCTGGAAACTCAAGGGTTCTTTCTCTTTTCCCAGTGAACACCTCTCTCCGTATATCTCTTCACTGCAACTCTCCAATATTGAATCTGATGCACTGTTCAAGTGGCAGAATGATGGCAGTGAATATGGATACCTGCTCCAGCAGCTGCACTTTCCCCTTATCTCAGCATCCATGAAAGGTACTCTGTTGGATCTATCAGGGCAAATAGGAGAGCAGAGGCCCCCATCATCAGCAAAAAAAGAAGAGGACAGAGAGGAGACTGAGGCAATTGAGGAGGACCTGTTGCTTCCCCTGTCCTATGAGATTGAACAAAAGAACATCATACAACAATCGTTGGATGGGAAGCGCATGCTCTCCCTCTCCTATACCATTGACCAGAGGATTACCCATACCCTGGATGCAAATCTTGGTGTCATCGAGTGGGATGATGCGTACCTCTACAGCCTTCTTAAGGGTTCCTTGCAGTTCAAAGCCTCACCCAATACCAACATTGTCACCATTTCCAGTGATCTGCTTCCTCAATATTCCTACTTGGAGGATCCAAGCAAAACAGTCTATAGAAGCGAATCTTGGCAACTTTTTTCTATACATACCGCTACGATCCCCAAAATAGGCCTCACCTATACCCTGAGTCAACGACTCTATCGTCTACAAAGGGACTATACGGTGCCAATAGGCACTCCCAGCGAGACAACAGTTTACAAGTATGCTTTCGACGAAGATTCGGTTACGGTTCACCAGCTTCGGTACCAACAGAGCTATGAATTAGGCAAGGGGAGCCTGACGCCAGGGGTGAGTGCAAATCTGTATCCCCTGAAACAACGGCTCCAGGGAAGCCTCAACTATAGCTGGGCATCTCTTTCATTATCCTCATCACTGCTTTTCAGTGAACAGGATTCGACATTACAACGAGATACACTCTCCTCAAAAGTCAGTTACCGCAGTGATCCACTGTCCATCACACTCTCCCAGGACTACGATTTCACCAGGGTTGTTTCCTCATGGGAGGATGCAATAACGATCAATGGAACCTTCACCCAGAAACCTTTTTCCACGTTTCTCACGCTCTCTGAACGCTTCTCATTTTCTTTCTTGAGTGATAGTTCCGTGCGGAACTACTATGAACACATCACCCTCGATGCAGCAATCCCGTATCTAAAAATGAGCTATGTAACCAAGGGGGAAGCTTCCAACCTGCAATCAGAGAAGCTGCAGGTGGATGTACAGGGTAAAGATATTGAGATACGGTGGTGGAAGAGAAGAATCGCCATCTCCCTGGGGATTGATTCCACTCTCAAATTCTTCTTCCAGGACCGCTATGCAAGTAGTTTCTCGATTGCCGCATCCCTTCGCTTCCAGGTTGCAGAATTCCTGGATGTCACCTTTTCTGCGAAGAGCACCAATAGTGGATTCTTCAACTACTATGAAGGAGATTCATTCTCATTTGTCCTGCTCTGGGAAGATCTCATCCAGAGTTTTGACTTTTTGGGGGATGGCAGGCATAATACACAATTCAATCTCAGTGAACTCTCCCTCACCTTGGTGCACGACCTTGAGGATTGGTCACTGAATTGTAAATACAGCGGAAGTGTTGTATTATCGAACAACCAATACAGCTGGGTACCGACCGTATCAGTTTATCTGACATGGAATACCATACCCGAGCTGGATGTGGAAGAGACATGGACGCAGAACAACTCAACGTGGACGCGTTCCTCTTCGTCATAGGATGATGCATGGATAAGAGTGTGGAATTTTCCAGTGAAGAACAAATGGAACGGGTATTGGGCATCAATGACCGGAATCTTCCCTATTTAGAGGCACTGCTTGGATGTGACTTGTTTGTAAAAGGTACCACGATAAGCTGTCTCACAAAGGATGAACTGATTTCAGACAGGTTTCTCTCCTTGATGGCAAGGCTGAAGAAACTCTCCGAGAGCCAGCACTATTTCAGTGAAACCGAGATTTTCATGGAACACCAAAGCTTGAAAGGGGATAGGCCAATTCAGGAGTTGCTTGCCAGTGATACCTATGAAAAACCGTTCATCATGGTACATAATCGATTTGCCTACCCAAAGAGCCGCATGCAGGAAACCTATATCCAGAGCATGATGACAAACCAGATTGTCTTCGGCATTGGACCGGCAGGTACAGGCAAGACATTCCTCGCTGTTGCCTATGCTTTAAGTCAGTTGCTTGGTGGAAAAAAACACAAGTTGATCCTGACCCGACCAATTGTGGAAGCAGGGGAGAGCCTTGGATTTCTTCCTGGAGACTTGGCCCAAAAGATAAATCCCTACCTGAGACCGCTCTACGATGCCATGGAGGCAATGATCAGCATACAGAACATCAGGAGGATGGAGGAGAACGGAAGCATCGAGATTGCTCCGCTTGCATATATGCGCGGGCGCAGTCTCCAGAATGCCGTTGTCATTCTTGATGAGGCACAAAATACGAGCAAGGAACAGATGAAGATGTTCTTAACCCGTCTTGGAGAGAATGCAAATGCAATCATTACCGGCGATATCAGCCAGATTGACCTTCCCCGGCATAAGGACAGTGGTCTAGTGCATGCCATGCATATTCTCAAGAACATTCCTGGAATCGACTTCATCAACTTTGGGTCCCGTGATGTGGTTCGTTCGCGCATTGTTCAGTATATTGTAGATGCATACTCAAGTGATGAGGGGAGTAAAACAGTATGAAAAAGCGGATCCAGCTGCCGGAACGTAAACAGAAAAAACGTGAATTGCAGCAACAAATCTCGCTTCTCCTTATGGTGATCACGGTATTCCTTGCCATGGTGGTTCCGCTTTTAAGCAGCCATTCAAGTGGATCTGATCTCCAGGATCTAGGCCAGAGATATAAGGAAGGTGAGCTCTCCAGTGAGGATATCTACGCAACCAGCAGCTTTCAGTATATTGATGAAGGCGAGACACAAAAACGCATAGAGCAGAGCATGCAGGATGTACTGCCGCACTTCAGTTATTCCCTGCACTCCTCTACGCGATCAAGAAGAAGGGTTGACCTATGTATATCCCTGTTCACACATGACCAAAAACCTGATTCTTCCCAAATTGCAGCATTTTTGGAACAAGAAAACCTGACAGATGAAAACAACACGCTTTTCAGGATAGCGGAACTGCAAGAAGAACAGCAACGCTTATTCCTGCAAGCCCTTGACGAGAGCACTAACCGTATACTGGAAGCAGGGTTGTATGATGAAAAAGAAGTACAAGTAATCATAGACCAAGGGTATGACTCTCTCTTGTTGAAAAACAGCTTGGTACAACAGGAGAATGCAGAACCTGAAAACAAACCTGTTTCCTCATTGCTAAGCGAGGAAAACCTCGATGATCGTCTGATACCGAGCTTGCAAACCTATAGTGAACTGGATCAACAGTTTCAACCCTATTTGCTGCTTGATGTGCTTATGCTCTTGTTGGAACCAAACGTAGCGTATGAGGCAGTGGAGACGCTGGCATTACGACAAGAGGCAGCGGCCATGATCAACGAACAGGTGGTGACCATAGAGCGAGGAGAAAAAATTATTGCAAAGGACACGGTGGTCACCAGTTCCCAGATAAATCTATTGACCATGATGGGAGAAAACAGCTTCCAGTATACCATTCTTGAGTTGATTGGAAGAGCGGTGTTTATTCTGCTCTCAACCAGTGTTTCGGTATATGTGTTCATCCAGTTTCTCAACAGCGAAAAACGACTCTATCTCTATTTGAACCTCATGCTTGTTTCCGTTTCCCTCTCCTTGATCGCCATGTATCTGGTAAGTCTTTTCTTTACCTCACGCTCTTCTCTTTTTCTCGACTCCTATCTTCCAATACTGTTTGCACCGCTGTTTACCAGCCATATCACCAGCAAGAAACGGCTTGGTCTTGTCAGTGCATTCCTTCTGGCATGTTATTCGACCTTGATGAATCAAGCCAGTTCGATCACATTCTTCTTTGTCCTTACTGTCAGTGGGGTAGGCCTCTACTTCTTCCGCTACACCATCAAAAGAATTGACGATCTGTTCAACTGGTTCTACGCAGTGGTAATCAGCAGCTTCGCAGCCCTGGCACTCTATATGCTTGAAGGATTGCCTTTGCATCAGGTCATGCCGCTGGTTGGAGGGATGATCCTCAACATCACTATAACCTTGGTCATCCTTGAGGCATTTGTCCCGCTTGCAGAGAAGCTATTCAACATACCGACAGCGTATAGGCTGAGTGAACTTGCTTTCAGCGAAAGTCCAGTGCTTGACCGGCTTGAATCTGTTGCCCAAGGTACCTACAACCACAGTAGAAACGTTGCTGATCTAAGCTATAATGCTGCACGTGCTATTGGAGCCAATGCTATGCTTGCTCGTGTGGGAGGCATGTATCATGATATTGGAAAGGCTGACCACCCTGAGTATTTCATTGAGAACCAGAATGGGGATAACAAGCATGACGATATCAAGCCAACACTCTCAGCAGCAATTATCAAGAGCCATGTGAAACTTGGATTGGAAAAGGGGAGGGAGGCAGGACTACCCCAGGAGGTTCTCGATATCATCAGCCAACACCATGGCAACGACATCATACAGTTCTTCTACAATGAGGCGAAGAACCAAGCCCAGGCTGCAGGCATGGATGTAAAGGAGGATGACTTCAAGTACAATGGGAATCCTCCCTCATTCCCCGAGTCAGCCATTGTCATGCTTGCAGACTGTGTTGAGGCCGCAAGCAGGACCCTCAAGCGTCCCAACCACTCAAAGTATGAGAAACTGGTACACTCCCTGATCATGGGCAAGTTGGAGAGGGATCAGTTGAAGAACAGTCAGCTCTCCCTGACCGATCTTGACCAGATTGAGGATGCCTTTGTACAGACCCTGCTGGGTCGTGACCATCGCAGAATTGAGTATCCTGAAGAGCAGAAAGGATGAGGAACACCTATGGACAGATATTATATTGATGTCTCCTATGAAACAGAAGAGGATGCGAAAGATGCACCTGAAACAGTGGTAAAAAATCATCTGGAAGCGGCCTTGCATCTCCTGGGAGAATCGAGTTGTGAGTGTTCAGTAAGCTTTGTCAGTGACCAGACAATCCAGGAACTAAACCACACATATCGAGATAAGGATGAACCGACAGACATCCTCTCCTTTGTGCAGGAAGAGGATGTGGAAGATTTCTCCTGGCCTGAAATCCAGATGGGAGTATTGGAAGGACCTCCTGAAGAAATACGGGTATTGGGAGACATGGTAATATCTCTTGAAGCCTTGAAAAGAAATGCACTATCCTTTAGTGTAGAACCAGATGAAGAGCTGCTTCGCCTCTTGATTCACGGCTTGCTCCACCTCTTGGGTGAAGATCATTCAAGCAATGATGCTGATGAGCCGATGTTGATCAAACAGGAGAAGTTGCTCCATCAATTGAGGGGGAGCAAACGTTGAGCTTGCCATGGAAAAGTCTGTTCAGGAAACGCTCTGATGACCGTGAAGAACGATTGAAAGCAGAGTCGGAAGAACGGCAGACGATGATCGAGGGCATCCAGGAATTGAGGGATAAGACAGTCAAGGAGATAATGGTTCCTCGTGTCGATGTCCAGTTTATCAGCAGTGATATCACACTCGATGAATTGTATGCCATTATCCAGGAACAGGGGTATTCCCGCTACCCGGTATTTGAACAGACGATTGATAATATTGTCGGGGTTTTATATGCCAAGGATATTATCCGTAACGGCATTGACAATGCATTCAATGCAAAAACCTTGATGAGACAGCCCTATTTTATTCCTGAGAGCAAACATCTGGATGACCTTCTCAGGGAATTCAAGCTCAGGAAAGTGCATATTGCCATAGCTATTGATGAATATGGTGGGGTCAGTGGCATTGTCTGCATGGAGGACATTCTGGAGGTTATCGTTGGCGATATCCAGGATGAGTTTGATGACGATGAAGATGACGGCATGAGAAAGTTGGATGACAACACCTTTGTTGTCGATGCAAGAACTTCAATCGAGGACCTGAATGAGTCGGTAGGTCTGCATCTCTCCGAAGAGGAGTATGAAACGGTAGGAGGCTATGTCTTCGAGCTGTTCGGCAGGATCCCGCTCAAGGATGAATCTGTTGAGGATGATGAGGCTATCTTCACCGTAGAGGATATAGATGGCCATAAGATCAACCAGTTGAAATTGGTTGTCAAAACGTAATATATATACGTTGACCCTTATTGGGGTAAAACAGTATATTAATATCGATACACAATAACATTTCCCGGAGGAAACGCACAATGAAAATTGCAATTAATGGTTTCGGAAGAATCGGACGCAATGTTTTCAAAATTGCTTTTGAAGACAAGGACATCGAGATTGTAGGAATCAACGACCTTACCGATCCCAAGACCCTGGCCCATCTTCTGAAATATGACTCCACCTACGGAGTATATTCCAAGAGCGTAGAAGTAGCAGACGATGCTATTGTTGTAGACGGCAAGAAAATTCCCGTATATGCAGTTCGCACTCCCTCTGAGCTTCCTTGGAAGGAACTCGGTGTTGATGTAGCAATTGAATCCACTGGTGTCTTTGCTGTTGCTGAAGGCCCCAAGGGTGGTTACAAGGATCACATCAAGGCTGGTGCAAAGAAGGTTATTCTTACTGTTCCTGCAAAGGATGAGATCGACCAGACCATCGTTTGCGGCGTCAATGACGATGCAATCGACCACAGCCTGCTCGCATACTCCAACGCAAGCTGCACCACCAACTGCTTGGCTCCGATTGTAAAGGTACTCAATGACTCCTTCGGTATTGAAGAAGGTCTCATGACCACCGTACACTCCTACACCAACGACCAGGTAATGCTTGACCAGCCCCACAAGGATCTGAGAAGAGCAAGAGCTGGAGCACTTTCCATCATTCCTACCACCACTGGTGCTGCAAAGGCAGTTAGCAAGGTAATTCCTGAGATGAAGGGCAAGCTCAATGGCATGGCCATGCGCGTTCCTACTCCAACCGGTTCGGTTGTTGACTTGGTGGTAACCTTGAAGAAGGATGCTTCTGTTGAGGATGTAAATGCCGCAATGAAGAAGGCCAGTGAAGGTCCTATGAAGGGTATTCTTGAGTACACTGAAGATCCCATTGTATCACGCGATGTAGTGTCAAACACCCACTCATCAATCCTTGACGCAGATCTCACCATGAAGATGGGGGAGAAGATGTTCAAGGTAATCAGCTGGTATGACAACGAGATGGGTTATTCCAACCGCGTTGTTGACCTTGCAAAGAAGCTGGTTAAATAACACTGTGTTACTGTGAATGTCAGGCCTGTATCTACAGGCCTGATTTCCTTGCTTACGATTAAGAACGAATTACAGAGGATAGCTATGATTCTAAATACCATTCGGGATTGTGATTTTTCTGGTAAGAGAGCCTTGGTCCGTGTTGACTTCAATGTCCCCATCAAGGATGGCGTTGTAACTGATGATACCCGTATCAAAGCTGCCCTTCCGACTTTGAAGTACCTCTTGGATGGCGGTGCATCACTCGTCGTCATGAGTCACAGAGGACGACCAAAAGGGAAGAAGAACCCTGAGTTTTCCATGGCACCCATTGCAAAGCGCTTTGGCCAGTTGCTTGGAAAGGAAGTCCAACTCGCCCAAGATGTCATCGGAGATGAGGTAGCTGGCCAAGTCTCTGCCTTGAAGGCAGGAGATGTCTTGTTGCTGGAGAATGTCCGTTTCTACGGCGAGGAAGAAAAGAATGACCCTGAATTTGCAAAGAGTCTTGCTTCCTTTGGTGATCTGTATGTCAACGATGCCTTTGGCACTGCACACCGTGCACATGCCTCCACAGAGGGTGTTGCCCACTACCTTCCCTCCTATGCAGGATTCCTCATTGAAAAGGAAGTGAAGTTCATGGCTCCTCTTTTGAGCAATCCAGAGAAACCGTTTGTTGCCATCATTGGCGGTTCCAAGGTTTCCAGCAAGATCAGCGTGCTCGAGAGCCTGGTGAAGACCTGTGACACGATTGTAATCGGCGGTGGCATGGCTTATACCTTCCTTGCTGTCCAGGGACATGCGATCGGCAAGAGCTTGGTAGAGGATGAATACAAGGATGTTGCTTCATCCTTCCTTGCAAAGGCAAAGGAGAAGGGAGTACAGGTAATTCTTCCAGTTGACCACCTTTGTGGTGCTGAGTTCAAGGAAGATGCCGAGGCTATCAGTATTGATTCCACCGATATTCCGGAAAATCTCATTGGCATGGACATTGGGGCCAAGACGGTCACCATGATTGTTGATGCTGTTGGGAGTGCAAAGAGTGTGGTATGGAACGGTCCGATGGGTGTCTTCGAGTTTGACGCATTTGCACAAGGTACCCTTACCGTTGCAAAGGCTCTTGCAGAGAGTGATGCTATTTCGGTGGTTGGGGGTGGAGACTCTGTTGCCGCAATCAACAAGTTCGATCTCGCAGACAAAATCAGTCATGTAAGCACCGGTGGTGGTGCATCCCTCGAGTTCCTCGAAGGGAAGGTCCTGCCTGGAATCAAGGCATTGGAGAAGTAAGATGAGAAACGCATATATTGCAGGTAACTGGAAAATGAATATGACTCCTAGTGAAGGCGCTGCCTTTGCCAAGGAGCTCGCCAAGGCTGTAGAGGGAACCAACACCAAAGTGATGGTTGCCCCACCATTTGTTACCATCCCCGCGGTTGTTGAGGCCCTGAAGGGCTCAAAGGTGATTGTTGCAGCCCAAAACATGAGTGATAATCTCAAGGGTGCTTTCACCGGAGAGGTGAGTGCAACCATGCTCAAGGATCTTGGTGTAACCAATGTAATTCTTGGTCACAGCGAGAGACGTGCAATCTACGGTGAGAGTGACGCATTCATCAACCGAAAGGTCCTCCTTGCCCTCAGTGAAGGCATGGATGTAGATCTCTGCATCGGAGAAACCCTACAAGAGCGTGAAGCTGGAAACTTGGAGGAAGTATTGACCCGTCAGGTCACTGAAGGACTGAAGGGAGTGACAGAGGAGCAGATGCAGCACATTACCCTCGCCTATGAGCCTGTTTGGGCGATCGGCACCGGAAAGACCGCCACCCCTGAGGATGCAGATGCTGCACATGCTTTTGTTCGTAGTCTTGTTGAAAAACTCTACAACAAGGGTGTTGCAGAAGAGCTGATTATACAGTATGGTGGTTCAGTGAAGGCTTCGAATGTGAAAGCCTTGATGTCTAAAGAACATATCGATGGCGCACTGGTTGGTGGTGCCTCCCTTTCCGTGGAGCAGTTCCTTCCGATTGTGAACTTTGATAAGTAAGTATTCGGAGTAGAGAGAAAATGGGTGTTTTGAGCATTATTCTGTTGGTATTATTTGTCGTCGTGAGTCTTCTCTTGATCTTCCTGGTAGCAGTACAGGATGAACAGAGTGAAGGACTGGGCGGAATATTTGGTGGTGGAAGCAATACTGCCTTTGGGTCACACACCAGTAGTGTGGTAACCAAGGCCACAGGAACGCTGGCGGTTCTGTTCTTGGTATTGGCCCTTCTGGTGGCTTTTGTGAACAAATCGCCATCACAGGATACATTGCTCGATTCCGTCACCACCGAGCAGGTTCAGCAGACCACTGATTGGTGGACAGGCAGCGAGGGTGCAGCAGCAGCTGAAACCGATGCCGCAACCAACTAGGACGGTCGCTGTTCCAATTACTATCGACTACCGGCCGCAACTTTGCGGTCGGTTGCTGTTTCAAGGGAGTGTCTATGAAAGTTTGTGTATTATATGCACCTGCATCAAAAGGGAATGAGAAGATGAAGGCAATTGCCAAAGCGGTAGCTGAAGGAGTCTCTTCCCAGGGCCATATGGTGGATGTGTTTGACATGTCCCTTGAGACAGGGAAAATAGTCTCTTTTTATGACTATCTCATTATCGGTACAGAAACCCTCACCTTCTTTGGGGGGAAAATCCCTGCCACTGTCTCCGGATTTCTGAAGACTGCCGGTTCCATTTCTGGAAAGCGTTGCATGGCCTTCATTACCAAAGGTGGGCTGAGGTCGATGAAAACTCTCCAGACACTGATGAAGGCGATGGAGAAAGAGGGGATGTTCCTCAAAAAAAGTGAGATTGTCAATAAAGTGGATCTTGGCCGGGCAGTAGGGAAACATATCCAAATCTGATTGATTCTCTTTTTTATTGGTAGTACCTTAACGAAAGATACCCCTAAGGAGTTGTTATATGAAACGTAGAGCGAGCGTATTGGCTATCGTCATGCTAAGTATCGGGACCCTGCTCTTTGCTGCATCCATCGGTGCACCGGCAGCAACGGTTCGATTGACGAAAACCACCCCCATCAGCATGGCTGAACTTGATGCTGAAGTAGCCAAGTACAAAGCCAGTGCAACCGAACAGGGCGAGAACCCTGAAAGCGTCGATCCTCTACAGGTATTGAATCTTCTGATAAACAATGAGCTGTTCCGTCAGGGGGCTGCTCGTGATGGGGTGAGAATAACTGATGCAATGGTCGATAGTGCTTATGCATCACAGAAGGCCAACCTGGAATCCTCCAGTGGCCAGCGACTGACTGATGCACAGTTTGACCAGATCATCGTAAACAACTTTGGTTCTGTGGATGCCTATCGCACAGCCATCAGGGAACAGTTGATGGTAGACTCCTATGTCAGATTGAAAAAGGCTGCCATGCTCGAGGAAAAGGTCGTTGTCTCCGATGCTGAGATCAGTTCCTTCTATAGAAAGAACAAGACAAGTTTTGTAAGCCCTGAGACGGTAAAGCTCAGCCATATCTACATTCCCTTCACAGAGGATGAAAATAAGAATGCAGAAAACAAGAGTCTCATGGAAGATGTAGCAAGCCGGATCAAGAGAGGAACCCTCTCCTTTGAGAAGGCTGTGGTCACCTACTCAGAGGATGCACAGAGTAAGAATAAGGCAGGGGATATCGGCTGGCTTACCATGGATAATACTGAAGCCCTCCAAGGGTTGGGTGACACCTTCTTCGACATTGCTTTCACCACCGAAGTTGGGGATGTCAGTGATGTTGTTGTCAGTAATACCGGCTATCATATCCTGAAGATTCTTGCCTACAATGACACCAAGATTCTGCAATTGGATGATGCTATCAGCCCAACGACATCCACTACGGTGAAAGAGTATATTAGAAGCGAACTGGCATCTGTAAAGCAACAGTCAAAGTACTATGAGGCGATAAACAGCCTGGTGGATGACCTGAGAAAGTCAGCTACTGTAAACATTTTGTATAAATAGCATGAAAACACGACATAAAGCACGTGAGCTGGCGCTCCAAACCCTCTATGCATTGGATTTCAACCACACACTGTCTTTGGATTCAATTCCTTATACCTTCAGCGGCATAACTGATGAAGAGTATGCGCAGCTGGAGGATGAGGTAAAACTCTATGGAATGTACTTGGTAAAAGGTACCTTGGAAAACCTTGAGAAGATTAATGAGTTGATCAGCAAGTTCTCTCTTAACCGTCCCTTGGAGCGTATTGATATTGTAGACAGAAATATTCTGAGAATGAGTGTATTCTGTCTTATGTTTGGAGATATTCATCCCCATATCATTATTGACGAAGCGGTAAAGCTGAGTCAGGATTTCTCCACCGAGGTCAACTATAAGTTCATCAACGGGATCCTGGATGCAATGCAGAAACAGCTTTTTCCGATTCAGGAGCAACATACCAATGATTCGTTTGAAGACTGAAAGCCAAATTGGGTATATCCGTGAGGCATGTCATCTCACCGCAGAACTGATGCAAAGCCTTCCCTCATACATTGAGGAAGGCATGTCTACCTATGACATTGACCAGTACTGTTACCAGTTCATCACCTCCCACAAGGGAGTTCCTGCATTCCTGCATTATGAAGGCTTTCCAGCCACTGCATGCATCTCGGTCAATGAAGAAGTGATTCATGGCATTCCCTCCAAGAAAAAAATCATCAAGGAAGGAGATTTGGTCGATGTCGATCTAGGGATCAACATGCATGGGCATTTCTCTGATATGGCCAGAACCTTCGTCATCGGCAAGACCAAGGATGAGTACCAGCGGCTTTGTGATGTAACACAAGAGAGTCTTCGCCTCGGCATTGAAGCAGCATCTGCAAAAGGTGCACGCATCCAGGATATCGGATCAGCAGTGTACAAGCATGCAAGAAAACATGGTTATGGGGTAGTGAGGGACTACTGTGGTCATGGGGTTGGACTGGACGTACATGAGGAACCGGAGATTCCGAACTACACCAGCAGCTATCTCCCGAACCCAAGAATTCGCGAAGGTATGGTTCTGGCTATTGAGCCAATGATCAATCTTGGCACCCATAAGGTAAAGGTTCTCTCCAATGATTGGACAGTAGTGACCGCTGATGGGTTGCCGTCTGCACATTTTGAGGATACTGTAGCAATTACAAAAGATGGTTTGGAAGTTTTGACGGTTTTCTAGTCCCTGGGGGTCTTCTGTATGGTAATCAAGGAATTTATAACGTGTGACGACATCCGTGACAGCGCATTGAAGCTAGCTCATACCATGTATAAGCAGGATCATTTTGTTCCGGACATCATCTATGCCTCTCTGAGGGGGGGAGCCTATATGGCCAATGTCTTCAGTGAGTACTATAAGATGGTTCGCATCAGGGAGCAGGGAAGGCCGGTATTCTATGCAGCGGTAGTTGCACGTTCCTATGGCTATCTCCGTACCCAAACCAATGTGATGGTGGATGGATGGACGTATAGCCCGGAGCATCTCAGGACCGGGGATAAAATACTGCTGGTTGATGATATCTTTGACACAGGGAAGACCGTCAATGCTCTTGCTGAAATCATTATGCGTAAGGGTATTCCCCGCGAGGATTTGAAGATTGCGGTTTTCGACTACAAGGTTCCTCTCTACAAGAAGGAAGAACCACTTCCTGTCCAGCCAGACTATTACTGCAGAAAGCATGTACTGAACAGTCCTGATGATGAGAGGTGGATCCACTACAACTGCCATGAGTTTTTAGGACTCAGCAGCCAGGAAATAGATGATCAGTTCCAGGATGAAGAGGTCAGGAGCATCCTTCACGAGGTACGGGGGGACTGAGGTGTTCAGTCTCTATAGAGGTACTGCAAAACCTGCTTGATTGCATCCTTATGGGGGCACTTTCAGGTAGTGTCAAGAAAAAGACGTCAGAATTGGCATATCTACTTTGACTCACATCAAGGAGATATGCTTTTTCTTTGCCGCATGTATCGATCAACAGTGCCAAAAACACCAGAGAGCGAATCGTCAACAATGACGCTCTGGTCCCTCTCCGTATCGTAGAGAACAATTCCAGTTCCTCAGCAGAAAACACATCTTGCTCATTATTGGCAATGAATATATGCAGTACAATCCCTTTTTGTCGTTGTATCGGTACCTCTCCCAGATAGACTGAAAAAACGTACCAATGATAGAATCAGCACCATCATTTTCAAGAGAACTATTCTACGATTTCCTCTTCTAGGTAAAGTCCCTCTCATACAACGGTGAAAGGTGACCACGCTCTGTCCCTTGATCATGAACAGGATCGGCTTCAGTTCTCGTCATATGGTCGAATCATGCTGGCCCAGTAGCAAGTGCGAGCGTAGCTTCCCTGTATAGTGGTACTGCAAAAAGAGCCTCTGTTCCCAAGTAAAATGGGTATGCCGTGCCTGTCCCTCTATAGTATACTTCTTTCGTCCCATGGTGTCCTCGTTATGGTTGAGTTGTGGTAAACCCATTGTAACAGAGTCCTGTGGGACTTTCTTATCTCCTCCCTTTTTTCCCGCGCATTTTATTTTACCGTGCGCGCTTCCTGTCATTGTGTGTGCTTTATCTTCCAAAAGTATATGCTTACCGGCTATGATAGTATAACTATAAAATAAGGAAGACAACAAATGAATGTAATTGCTCACAGGGGCTTTAGTGGAATCTATCCAGAAAATACCATGCTTGCATTTGAGAAAGCCTTGGAATCAGGATGCAAGGCAATCGAATTGGATGTCCATTTCTCTAAAGACGGTGCTTTGATGATCATCCACGATGAAACGCTCGACAGGACAACTGACCTGAAGGGTTTTGTACGTGACTATACGCTCTCAGAGCTTTCACAATGCAATGCTGGAAAGAGAGATGCATTTCAGGCCATTCCCACTTTGCATACCTACTGTGCATGGGCCAAGAAGCATGGGGTAGTGACCAATATAGAGATCAAGACAGACCGCTACTACTACCAAGGTATTGAGAAGGCGACACTGGACATGCTCAAGGACTATGACCTGATTGACCAGTGCATTATCAGTTCCTTCAACCATGGTTCTGTGATCAGGATGAAACAGCTTGATTCAGGAGTACCCTGTGCTTTTCTTGTGGATGAAAGGGATCTTGGTTGTGCTGGGGCATACTGCAAGAGCTTTGGGGTTGAGTACTATCATCCAAGTGGGGCTACCTTGACCAAGGAGACTGTTGATGAGTGCCATGAACATGGCATCAAGGTAAATGTTTGGACCGTGGATACCCTCGACCGTATCCACGACATGAAAGAGTGGCATGTTGATGGCATCATCACCAACTATTGTGACGCAGTATTGAAATTGGTGTAAGGTAATACTTTTTATTTGCCTCAGTTGCCGTACTGTTGCTCTGTGGCATGTTGCTTGTCTGGGACATCCAGAGAGTGCACCACCGGTGTTGGAGGCACTGGATGCACTTGGTATCAGGGAGATTTCCTTCCTACCCCCATAGAAACCCTATCGGGGGATTCCCACGTATTGCCCAAACGATCCCGATTCATCAGGTCTACTGTTCTACCTTGGAGTATCCTACAGCCACCAACCAAGCATTCCTCCAATCTGTGGGAGATAGAATATTCTTGTGGCGTTCCTCAGTGAGGGTAATTCTTTCTCATTTGGTGATGAGATAAAGGCAAACCATCATGGAGGGGACACCTCAACCAGTCTCAAGTGGATCAAGATCTTGGACGTTGCATTTGTAGTGGCGATGGGCAACCAGCTGGACAGCATGGCACTCTACAACAACTATAAGAAGTACGGGGATGAATACCATCTAAGGATCAACGACGGGTTAGCAAAGGTAGTCATTGGATGAACCAGGAAGGTTCATGTTCCCCTAAGAAACGGGATGGCTAAACCATCCCGTTTTTGAGTAACTTATATAAGTACTCTTTTGAGCATGCTAGAGTGTATACTCCTCAGAATCAGAAGATCGACTTGGATTGATGGTGATTTCATACAAGCCGTTCTCCAGGGTTGCTACAAGCAGGGTCCCACTTGCATCATCCTTTAGGAAACTATCTACGATTTCAGCAGCATCGAGGTACTCTCCATACCCATCGGTTACATTGCCAGCAGAGACAGTACCAGATGCATCATTCAGCACATAGAGTGCATCATTGACCCCGCTAGGCTTTGTGATGAGCTTTGTCTTTGAGGTGGATGCATCATAGTAACCATACATGAATGCATGCATTGCATACGTTTCTGCTGTATCATGAATCTTTGTAAAGGTAGTAGCCGGTGTTATAGCAGTTGCAGGATCATTTGCCTTGTATATGATACCCTCAGAATCATCCAAATCCATCAGATACAAAACAGAATTGGCAACAGACATTGCAGAGAACCTCATACCGCTGGTCGATGCAGCAAGTTCTGTTGCTGATGTTCCATCGACATAAACATGCTTGTAATTGCCGCTCCCGTTGACAAGGGAAACAAGCAGGGGAGTAGTACCTGATGGGTCTTCATGCTCCTTGCCGGTACTCTGTACAACCGACGCTATATCATACCCTGTATAGCTGCCAATTGCTGTGTCGACAGTAGTATTATCAGTATAGTCATACAGTGCAAATGTATCAGCATTTTCACTCAGCACCAACCCATTGGGAAGCAACACAACAGAGTCAAATCCAGAGAAGTCAGAAGTTGTATCGGCTCCACCAGTTAAACTTTTTACATGGATTATTTTGTATGCGTCTTCATCTACAGTTGTTGGATAATGTACCTGGTATGCAACCGCTGTCGTCCCATCAAGGGCGGCAGTGGTGATGATGTTGTTTTCTGAGTTTGCAACAATTCTCGTTGTACCCGCTCCATCCACCTTCTTATACAAGCCATCATCGGTAAGAAAGTAGAGCACCTTTGGAGAAGATATGGGGTCCACCAGACCTACAATCTGCTTGTAGACGATCCCTACCGGAGCCTTTGCCTCGCTGATCTGGCGAAACAGACCAGCAGTGGCATCTGCATTGCAGCTCAACAAGAGCAAGGAAACAAGGGTTGCCAGGGTGAATACGGTAAATATCTTGTGTTTCTTCATGAAATAGACTCCTATTGTCTGTAGGTGATGGAAAGGGTGATCGGCACGATGCCAACCAGGGCATTATCACTCTGCAACTGTTCGTAGTAGTTGAATTCAGGAATTACCCAGAGCCCTGTGGTAAGTCCAAATCCCCAATTCTCTCCAGGGTACCAGGTAAAACCGACTTCCATATTTGCATACAGGGTCATCAGCGATGCATCATTGTACTTGATATAGGCGCCGCCAAGACCGAATGAGATGGGCAGATCCCATTCGCCTTGCAATGGAACATAGCTGTATTTAGCGTAAAACGGTACTGCCGTAAAGAGCATCTTTGCCGCAGAGAAATTGAAGTTGTAGCCGATCTCACCTCCGATCGCCGTCTTTGGGGTATTGAATACCTGGTAGCTGATAGCCCCATAGCCCCCCACCTTCATTCCTGTATTGCCTTCTCCAAGTCCAACAAGCGTTGCATTGGCATCATCAGCAAAGAAATGGGTAAACGCCGGAATGGTAGGTCCAATCTTGAACGAGAAGAGTTGGTTTCCCTTGTCGTACGTATCGACTGCAAAAAGTGAAGCGCTTAGCAGTACAAGAAGCAATGGAATCAGTAGTAATTTTTTCATTCAGTACCTCAGTATATCTAACACAACAAGATGGGTTCCCGTCAGTTACAATAGCATAGACATGAACCCTCTTGAAAGTATAGTAAGACAGGGTGAGAAAAGCAAACGAACTACATACCTTTGTTGCCATAGTTTGCCTTTTTACGGTACTGTAGACTACGTCAAGGAGCCAACCATGCAGATACTCAGAGGAAAAGAAGTAGCACAGAATGTCTATGACCAGTTACGTGAGGAAACCAAGGCCTTTGTGACCCGGTTTGGGTATGCCCCAAAGCTTGCAGTTGTCCTGGTAGGGGATGATCCTGCAAGCCAGAGCTATGTTTCTGGTAAGAAAAAAGCCTGTCTCGATCTCGGGTTTGACCATAAGGACTATCATCTGGCAAGCACCACCACCCAAGAGCAACTCCTGTCTCTGATCCAGCAGCTGAATGAGGATACTACCGTCCATGGCATCCTGGTGCAAATGCCACTGCCTGCAGGCATCGATCCTGACCTGGTTATCCAATCCATCAATGTAAAGAAAGATGTAGATGGGTTCCATCCGCAGAGTGTTGGCAATCTGCTCATCGGAAATCCAGGTTTTATTAGCTGCACACCCCAAGGTGTCCTGGAAATTCTTGATTATTATAAGATACAGACAGAAGGCAAACATGTGGTTATCCTGGGACGAAGCAATATTGTAGGCAAACCCATGGCGAGCCTCCTGATACAGAAAGGACGGGATGCAACGGTCAGTGTATGCCACTCAAGGACGAAAGACCTCTCTTCCATTACCCGCCAGGCAGATATCCTCATAGCTGCGATCGGCAAACCATTGTTTGTTACTGAATCAATGGTGAAGGAAGGTGCTGTTGTCATTGATGTCGGCATAAATAGAGTAGAGGATGCCAGTCGTAAGCGTGGCTACAGACTGGTTGGAGATGTCGATTATGAGAACGTCGCATCCCATTGTAGTGCCATTACCCCGGTTCCCGGTGGGGTTGGGGTAATGACCATTGCCATGCTTATGAAAAATACCATGCAAGCTGCCAAGCAGTTTGCAGACAAGGAAGAGAAATGATTCATACCTATTGGCTTGAGACCTATGGCTGCCAGATGAACATTGCAGAGAGCAATGCACTGGAGCTACAGCTCAAAGGAGCCGGGTTGGTTCCCGCCCACAGTGCAGATCAAGCAGATTGTGCAATACTGAACACCTGTACGGTACGTAAAAGTGCAGACAACCGTATTTGGGGAAGACTTGGATACTTTGGACGGATCAAGAAAGAACGTCCACTCACGCTCATTGTTACCGGATGCATGGCCCAACGCCTTCAGGAAGATCTCAAGGACGAAGCACCGCAGGTTGACTATGTCATCGGTACCAATGACAAACAGCGGATCGTGAACATCCTCACCAGCAAGGATGGGAAGATGGATGAACACTCCCAGTCCTATACATTTGGGACCTCCTACTATCAGGAGGGCGAGTACAGCTCATTCATCCCCATCATGAATGGATGCAATAATTTTTGTGCATACTGCATTGTACCGTATGTACGGGGGAGGGAAGTCTCTCGAAGCGTTGAAGATATTCTCAAGGAGTTTGCCTTCCTGAATTCAAAGGGAGTGAAGGAAGTCACATTGCTTGGGCAGAATGTTAACAGCTACCGCTACGAGCAGGATGGAGAGGTCATAACCTTTCCCAAGTTGCTCAAGCTGCTCTGTGCCCAGGACCATTCGTTCAAATGGATTCGCTTTGAAAGCCCGCATCCGAAGGATTTTACCGAGGAATTGGTACAGGTCATACAGGAGGAGCCTGCCATTGCACGCCACCTACACATTCCCTTGCAAAGTGGTTCTACGCGAATCCTCTCCCTCATGAACCGAAAGTACAGTAAAGAGCAGTTCCTTTCACTCATAGCTTCGCTTAGAAACGCTGTTCCTGAGATTACATTCTCAACAGATGTGATGGTTGGTTTTCCATCCGAACGTGAAGAGGAGTACCAAGAGACCTTGCAGGTACTACAGGAAATGCGTTGCCTGGAAGCATTCATGTACTACTTCAATCCAAGGGAAGGCACCAAGGCAGTGGATATGGAGGGACAGATTGACGAAGAGGTGAAAAAACGAAGGCTCAGTGAACTTATTTCTTTCCAGCACGCCATATTTGCCGAAGAGAAAACAAAGCGAAGCAAGGAACAGGTAACAGTTCTGGTGACCCAGGTATCCAAGCATGATGAAACCCAGATGCTGGCAAAGACGGAACACAACGAAATGGTTGTCTTCACCGGTTCTGTTACACCAGGGAGCATCGTTACGGTACAGCTGACCGGGTTAAAGGGGAACACATACAGTGGAATTCTGGTATAATAGCAGGTGTTATGGAAAAAAAACCCGTCTTTGAGAAAAAATTCAACACACTGAAAGCCATGATCAGGGGATCCCGTTCCCTGGTCGTGCTTACCGGTGCGGGCATTTCAACACTCTCCGGAATTCCTGATTTTCGTAGCAGCAGTGGCATCTATGCCAAGAAATGGAACAACTACCAAGTGGAAGAGGTCTTGAGCATTGGTTTCTTTCGTACACATCCAGATCTCTTCTACCAGTGGGCAAAAGATTTTTGGTACAACCTCGACTCCTATACACCCAATGTGGTACACACCAGCTTGGCCACGCTGGAGAGAAAAGGGTATGTGAAGGGTATCTTCACACAGAACATTGATATGTTGCATAAGAAGGCAGGCAGCAAGAAGTGTTATGAACTGCATGGAAGTGCAGAGCATCATCACTGCACCAATTGTACCAGTTACTATTCCTATGAAACCATTGCCCCCATTGTGCTCCGTGATGAAGTTCCCCGTTGCACCCAGTGCGGGGCGGTGATCAAACCCGATATTACCTTTTATGGAGAGAATCTCGACCCCTTGGTACTCTCACGTGCATACGAGATGTTCAGTCACAGTGACTTGACCCTGGTCCTCGGATCATCCTTGCTTGTGCAACCTGCAGCCAATCTTCCCTACCATGCGCTGCAAAACAGTGCACCACTTGTTATCGTGAATGCTCAGAGAACCAGCTACGACCGATCGGCGACATTGCATTTTTCCGACCTCAAGCAGTTTGGAGAAGCCCTTGAGCTCTTTACAGGGACACTGGAAGAAAGAAAATCACGGGTTTGACTTTCTCTCTCCTCAATTACCCCTTACAATGGCTGGTATGAAAGTAGTTGTAGCTGATGATGAGAGACGAGTGTGTGCCCTCATATGTGCACTGATTGACTGGGATGGACTGGCTTTGCAGAACGTTGGGACCGCCTACGATGGATTGGAAGCATTGGAGGTGATCAAGAAAGAGAGACCTGATCTGGTCATTACCGATATCCGCATGCCAGGCCTCAATGGATTGGAATTGATCAGCAAGGCAAAAGCACTCCAACCAGATGTGCAGTTCATCATCATCAGTGGTCATAAGCAGTTTGACTATGCACAGAGCGCCATCAAATACGGTGTTGCTGAATACCTGCTGAAACCGATCAAGAAGCAGGAACTGAACCAGACACTGCAACGAATGAAAAAGCGATACAGTGAGCAAACCTCATCAAAGGCTTTACAGAAACAAGTACATGAAGACAGGGAGTATCTGAAACGTACAAGTTTCCTAGCATTTTTGAAAAGCCAGGACCCTCAGCTCCTCTTTCCCTGGATACCCGAGAAAGCACTGCTTCGTATCGCGGTAATCGGTATACAAAGCCCATCGAAGGATCCGGTGATACAACTGCTACAGCAGAAGGTAAGCACTGCTTTGGAGAGGGACAGTCTCAATGTCTGTCTCCAAGCATACCAGGGAGATCTCTACCTGCTCTATACCTATGAGGGTGAACAACGTTCCCAGGTGGTTTTACAAGGTGAACGTTTGGTAGAGCTACTTACGGTACAGGCCCAGATCTTCCCGGAATTGAGAAGCTCCGTAGCCCTTGGCTTGGAGGTGTCTTGTATAGAGCATCTACCTCAATCGCTGAACTCGGCAAAACAGGCCCTTGTCAGAAGGCTTGTTGAAGGACATCACCGATTGTTTGAAGCGGTTGCCTTGGAAAATCCTAATCTGGAATCATACCTTTACAACATCGCCTCTTCATTTGAACAGTGTTGTGCACAAGAAAATCTGGACACAGAACAGCTTGCTTCTGATGTGTTTTGCACCCTGGAGAAACAACAGGTTTCCCTCTATACCACTGTAGAAGTACTTCTCCAGTCATACAGACAAGCCCTACAGTTTGCCAAGCAACAGTGTACTCAGTCTAATGTGATTGAGAACCAGGAACAGGCAATGCTGGAATCCTCTTCCTTGGAGGCATTACAGGAAGCCTACAGGAAAGCGATGCAATCGCTTTTGGTTCAGTATAGAGAAGAGCGAGAGGTACAGGTAAGCAAACCCATCAGGAGTTCTGTAGGGTATCTCCAGGAACACTACAAGGATGAGATGCTCAGTCTTGAGCTGGTAAGTGAGCAGGTACATCTCAACAGCTCCTACTTCAGTGCGCTCTTCAAAAAAAGCATGGGATTAGGCTTTAGTGAGTATGTCCTTGCTCTCAGGATCCAGGAGGCAAAGCGACTACTGGTGGAGACAAATAAGGGAATTGCCGAGATAGCATTGGAAATCGGGTATCATGATCCGAAACACTTTACCAAGCTGTTCAAAAAGAGTTGTCAGATCAAACCAAATGAGTACAGGAAACTGTATGGCTGAAATATATCGGTATCTTGAGAATCGTATACTCCTCATCGCCTCCCTCTTGGTAGTGCACATCCTCCTTATGCTTGTGGGTATGTTTCTCTATCTGGAGGAACGTATCCAGACACCAGTGGTGCTTCTTCTCTCGCTTGTTGGCCTTCTCTTTCTCCTGGCTTTCAGTTATTGGTGGATAATACTGCCCTATAGAAGAACAAAGCATATCTGGCAGTTGTTTGCCACCGGCTATACCTTCCGATCGATCATAGACGAACAGACCCCGCTTGCCAAGGAATTGGTAGCGGTCAATACAACCTTGCAGACGGTGCTCAACACCGACCACTTGATGAATGCAAGCAAACGGCAGGCACAGTTCTTGGCGCTTCAGAATCAGATCAATCCCCATTTCCTCTACAACACCCTGGAAGGCATCCGCAGTGAAGCACTTCTTGCTGGCCTTGAATCTGTAGCCACCATGACAGAGGCTCTCTCCACGTTCTTTCGCTATACCATCAGCAACGTAGAGAATTTGGTAACCCTTGGCCAAGAGCTGGAAAACACCAAGAACTACTTTTTCATCCAACAGTTCCGGTTCGGCACTAGAATCAAGCTGAGCATACTATTTGAGGAGGAAGATGCAAAAGACATCCACTTGTACCGGATCCCCAAGCTTACCTTGCAACCAATTGTCGAGAACTGTATCATCCATGGTCTTGAGTGCAAGGTAGGGGAAGGTCATCTTTTGATCCGTTTGGAACGTACCCAGTCCAGACTTATCATCACCGTCAGTGATGACGGGGTAGGGATGGACCCGATGATGCTGGAGAAAATACAGAAAGGGTTGAATACACGCAGTTTTGATTATGTGAAAAGGGAAGAGAAAGAGAGTGGAATAGCACTGGTGAATGTCAACAATAGAATCAAATTATTGTTTGGGGAGCAGTATGGCCTTACTGTTACCAGCCAAAGACAGGTGGGAACTGATGTAATCATCTCCTTGCCGGCGGGCAAGAAGGAGAGATCTGAATCATGAGGGAGGAAGTATTTCGCCTGGAGCAGGTCACTCTTCCTCCTTTTCTGCATGATATAAACCTTCAACTCTATACAGGGGAAGTGGTTGGTCTCATCGGTGTAAATGCTCTTGGGATTGAGGAACTGCTCACCATTTTCCAGAAGAACATCCCACTGCACTATGGCCATGTATATTGTCGAGAACGTCTGGTCAATGACTACCTCTCCAGCAACCGAAAAGAGAACAATGTTGCGGTAATTGAACGTAAGAGCATGCTTATCAATAGTCTGAGCGTTGAAGAAAATCTCTTTATTCTCAGAAAAGGCAGCAAGCAACACCTTATCAGGCATAAGCTCCTCTCCTCCCAGATGCAGCAACTGCTGGCACCATTTCATCTCAAAATCAAAAACTGGATGCCGGTCAGTGAACTCTCTTCCTTTGAAAAATTAGTAATTCAATTCGTCAAGGCCAAGCTTTCCAGAAGCAGTCTGGTTATTCTCAAGGATATCTCCACCTTTGTCAGTGAGATGGATTTGGCAAGGCTGCAACCAATTCTTGATCATTTCACCAATGAGGGAATGACCTTTCTCTATGTTTGCAATCACCACCAGGAAGCTTTTCGTTTCTCACACCGATGTTATCTGATGCGTGAAGGGAAAATCATCAAGCACCTCTATCCTGACCAGATGAATGACAGGGTGATAAACGAGTATGCCTATGATTTCAAGGAATCCATCGAAGAGGGGAGACGACAGGAACACTATGTACAAAAACCAGTTTTACAAGGTTTTTTCCAGATCAACCATCTCTCCTATCGCGACATGAAGGATGTACATCTGCAAATCGGGAAAGGCGAAACGGTGGTACTCATGGACAGTGAGAATCTGATTTTGGAACAGCTCTTTTCGTTGTTGAAGGGGGAGGCGGAACCTGATTCAGGCAGCATCTCATTGGAAGGAAGAAATGTGAGCCTCTCAGACCGTTGTATCGCTTTGGTTCCAGCAAAACCTGATCAGAGTCTCATTTTTCCTCAGCTCACAGTATTGGACAATCTACTGTTCACCAGTGACCACAAGGTGCCTCATCTATGGTTGACAAGAAAACGAAGAGGGGCATTGGGACACGACTTGGAAGCACCCTTTGGAGAATCAATAACAGAAACAGTTGCAGCTGAGTACTCCCAGTCCTACAAGCTACGGCTGGTCTATCAGCGATTACTCCTCCAAAAACCTACATTTCTCTGTGCGGTGCAGCCATTCGCCTCGATAGACATGTACCAACGTATCGAGCTGATTGCAACCTATGACCTTTTGAAACAACGAGGAACCACGATCCTCATCCTAGCAGTCTCCCTCTCTGATACGCTCCAGATTGCAGACCGCCTAGTGCTGTGCAAGGATGGAACGATTAAGCGACAACTGTTGCGTCATGAGTTTTCCCAATATCGCGGAATTGCAGGGTCAATCCCCCAATAATCCAAAAAACTACCACCTGTTTCCAAAGAAAACTCACCTAGCGAGGCAGCTATTCCCATGCAACACTTATAGCCATGGATGATCAAGCATACATTGTGGAAATGGAACATATTACCAAGACCTTCCCAGGGGTCAGGGCATTGGATGATGTCCAGTTCCGTTTAAAGGCTGGCCAGGTAATGGCATTGCTTGGGGAGAATGGGGCTGGGAAATCGACCTTGGTGAAAATCCTCAGCGGAGTATATACCAGGGATAGCGGAAGCATGCGCCTATTTGGAAATACGATTGAAGGCGATCTTACGCCCAAACAAGCCCAGGAACTGGGAATTTCGATCATTCACCAAGAATTGAACATGTGTTCCCATCTCACCGTCTGTCAGAATATTTTTCTTGGGCATGAACATACAACAGGGCGATTGCTGGACAACAAGAGCATGCGTAACAAGGCAAAGGAAGTGTTGCAATCCCTGGAGATTGACCTTGACCCTGATATGTTGGTGGGTGACTTGGCAGTATCCAAACAGCAGATGGTTGAGATTGCCAAGGCTTTGCAATCCAATGCAAAGGTCCTGATCATGGATGAGCCAACCAGTGCATTGACAAGTGTGGAGATCAACCAACTCTTTACCCTGATCAGAGCTCTGAGAGAGAAAGGTGTTGGGATCATCTATATCAGTCATCGTTTGGAAGAGTTGCAACATATCATTGATACGGTTACCATCATGCGGGATGGAAAATTCATTCTGGAAAAACCCTTTCCTGAGCTCACCATGAACCAGATCATCGCACATATGGTTGGCAGGGAGATCAAGGAAAAATTCCCCAGAATCCCATCCCATCAAGGCAAGCGTCTTTTCAGTGTACGGAATCTCTGTGCCGGTCCTTTGGTACGAGCGATCAATTTTGATGTCTATGAGGGTGAGATACTCGGAATTGCTGGATTGATGGGTGCAGGACGCACTGAGATGACAAGAGCCATTTTTGGTGCCGACCCAAAAGAGCAAGGCATCATTACCATTAACGGTACTGAGGTAACCATCAACTGCCCGGAGGATGCAATACGTCATGGTTTGGTGCTTGCACCAGAGGACAGGAAGAAGGACGGCATCTGCGTCAAACTTTCAGTACGAGAGAATATAGCCTTGCCAAACCTAGACTTGCTTTGCTCCAAGGCTGGTGTTGTGAATCGCAGGAAAGAGGCTGAAATGGTCAACAAGGCAATCAAGGACTTGCGGATCAAGCTTTCAAATGCAGAGGCCAATGCTTCTTCCTTGTCTGGAGGAAACCAGCAGAAGGTGGTCGTAGGCAAATGGCTTGCCAGGAACAGCAAGGTAGTCATCTTTGATGAGCCAACACGAGGAATTGATGTTGCTGCGAAGGTTGAGATCTATCAACTTATGAACCAGCTGAAGGAGAGCGGTATTGCTGTACTATTCATATCCAGCGAGATGCCGGAAATTCTTGGTTTCAGTGACAGGATTTTGGTAATGTGCGATGGCAGGGTAACCGGAGAATTGACTCGTGAGGAAGCAACACAGGAAAAGATTCTTGCACTTGCGACACAGTTTGAAAATAAATTTGAGAATCAGGTAGGGTGAGGGGTACGAGATGGTAAGCTATATTGAGAAGCCGTTCAAACGGTTGATGGGAATACGGGGAATAGGACAAGTACTGACCGTAACCGCTGGTCTTGTTGTCTTGAGTGTCATTTTTGGGATTATGAACCCCATATTCTTCTCCTCCCGTAATGTGGCAAATTTGCTTCGCCAGATCGCTCCGATACTCCTTATTGGAATCGGCCAATCCTATGTTCTGATTACGGGAAACATCGACCTCTCCATCGGTTCAGTGGTAGGGATGAGCACCATGATCAGTGCAACCCTCATGACAAAGGGAGTGAATCCTTGGCTGGCCGTGCTCTTGACCATCGTGGCATGTCTTGGGGTCGGGTTGTCAAACGGACTGCTTGTATCGTTTGCAAAACTGCCTCCTTTCATTGCCACTCTGGGAACCATGACCATTGCCCGTGGTATAGCACAGATTGCAAACAACAACTACAATACCGATTCCATCGGAGAAGCAGCACAAGGTCTTCGCGATTTCTTCTATTATGGAAAGACCTTTGGACTCTATAACACCATCTGGATTGCCTTGGTGCTGTGGATTATTTTCAACTTCATCCTCACCAGGACCAAATCCGGCCGCCATATCTATGCAATTGGATCAAATGCTGAGGCGGCCAGGCTCAGTGGAGTCAATTTGGTCTCTACCACCACCAAGGCTTATCTTGTCTCTGCCTTTGTCTCCTGTGTGGTGGGCCTTATCACCACCGCCACCAGCGGCATGGGAACCATGGATGCAGGAAATACCTACGAGCTGTACGCTGTCGCCGCATCGGTAATAGGGGGTGTATCCACCCTTGGAGGACAGGGAATGCTCTTTGGAACAGTAATTGGTGCCTCAATTTGGGGTGTACTGCAAAATGGACTGCAGTTTGCAGGTGCTCCGGTTGCAATACGGAATATCGTAATTGGAATTATTGTCGTCATATCAGTATTGCTTGATGTCATCGTCCGCTCAGGCAAGGGTTCCAGGAAGAAACGGACGGAAGCTAGTGTTTGATCATAATCACCGTAGGTGAGAAATAGAAAAGGAGCGTAGTAGAATGAAGAAACTGAGTATGGTACTGATGGTACTGCTGATCGCAGGAGCACTGTTTGCACAGGGCACAAAAGAGGATGCATCTGCCTATAAGATTTATCTGATCACAATGGACCAGATGGACCAGCACTGGGTGAATGTGGACAAGGGTGCACAGAAAGCAGCAGAGGAGTTGGGGTCCGTTGATTACAAGTGGTTGGCACCTGATGTAAAGGACGATGCCAAGCAGATTGAGAGCATCAACAATGCAGTTGCAGGCGGCGCAGATGCCATCCTTCTCGCTGCAAACGGCCCCAATGCAGTAACCGCTGCCCTGAAGGAAGCTGAAGAAGCTGGAGTAACCATTGTCTATGTTGACTCCGCAGCAAACTTCCCCGCTGTACAGACCCTGGCAACAGACAACACTGCTGCAGGAACCACAGCAGGCAAGGAGATGCTCGAGGCATTGAAGGCAAAGGGCGTGAACGCTGGAAAGATCGGTGTAATTTCCGTCAACAGTGCAACAGCATCCACCGTTGCTCGTGAAACAGGATTCCGCAAAGCCTTTGAAGGTACTTCCTTTGAAATTCTTGAGACCCAGTACTGTAATGGTGATGCTGCAGTATCCAAGGATATGAGCGCAAACTTCATTACCCAGGGCGTGGTTGGTCTCTTCGGAGCAAATGAAGGATCCACTGTTGGCATCGGGAACGCAATCGCTGAAGCTGGCACCAGTGTAATCGGTGTTGGATTCGACAAGAGTGATATGATCCTCTCTTTGATCAAGAGTGGCCACATCCTTGCTACCATGGCACAGAATCCTGATGTAATGGGGTATGAAGGAGTAAAGACGGCCTATCGTGCACTCAGTGGCGAAGGTATCTCCCAAGACTATGTCGATACCGGCGTCTCTGTACTGAAGAAAGAAAACCTGTAGAAATACAGGAAAGCAAAACCGGGCAAGGGGGGCATAAGCCCTCCTTGCTTTCTTTTTCTTTTCTAGCTATTATAAAGATACCTCAAGGGATATGTCCCATTGGGGGTGTTTCGGTTTCGACTGGCGGAGGATCAGGCCAGTGGCTGCAAGCGGAGCGCCAACTCCTTAAACTAGCAAAAACAATTAACTGCCAAAAAAGAAGACGAAGTCTCCTTCGAAGCAGAATACGCCCTCGCTGCGTAATAGCACGATGACGTACAGGCCCGTCAGCTGCAGCTCTTAAGCTACGGATACCTGTAAAAGTAGGAGCTTACCTGACCCAATGCCTATGGGGGAAGGGGACAGTAAAGTAGGCTACAAAGGGTGGACGTCTTGCCGGTGAACCCAACATCCTTTGGAACTTTTGATCACCAGCTAAGCTTGTAGACGTCCCTGGGTGGCACGTTAGGACGGGGGTTCGAATCCCCCCACCTCCAGAAACACGACCCGTCTTCTTCAGAAGGCGGGTTTTTTATGGCTCAATGAGACGATAGGCTGATGGTGCATATCCCGTATATCTCTTGAAGACCCTCCAGAAGTAGGAGGCTTCCTCATAGCCAACCTTCTGTGCAATCTCAGCTATCGTATAGGAAGTTGATCGCAACAAACCTTCTGCTGTTCGTATTCGTATCTTTGCAAGATACTGCATGGGGGTTGTGTGCATCTCCCTATGAAAGAGACGAATCAGGTAAGAAGGACTGACAGCAACAAGGTCAGATACCTGTTCCAACGTTATCTGCTGGAAAAAATGATGGTTGATATACTCAGTAACACTATGCACTACATCGAAGGGAGCCTGCTCTTCATCTGAAAATTTTTGCGAAGCGTTCAAAAGAAGGGCCTCGATATAGCACTTCTTGAGTTCTTCGCTCTGGGATCCCTTGTGATACGCATTCTCATAGATTTGATTGAACAGAAAAGAAAAAATTCCTTTTGTGTCACTGGTGAGAAACGCCTCTTGCAATGAGCATGGCTGGTTTGATTGTATTCCAAGGGCAATGACTTCCTGATTGATGTGTGGATTTTTCAGTTCCTGGTGAATTACCCCAGGAGGATAGAACAGCACACCATAGGTCTTCAATTGCAGCTGTTCATTGCTTGCATCCACCACTATGTGTCCGCTGAGAAAGAAAATGATCTCCAAATAGGAGTGATTGTGCTTACTGTAGTTCCACTTGTTGCTTTTTCCATCCATTCGTTCACAAAAAACAAGCGCAAACTCAGCAGTACTGAGCTCTTGAAGATATTCTGCGATTTTTTCTCGTGTCATGTGCTCTCATCGTGTACCCATACGGGGGTTTGTTTGTTCAATATAGTGCATATTCTCGTCTCTTTTATGCATTCACTTCTTTGTAGGTCTCTTATACAGTAACTAGTGTACTGATAAATGGTAATACAATACAAGATGGAGGTATTCATGAAAAAGGTATTTATTTGTGGTGAGTCGTATGTGGGTTATACTGTTCATATCAAGGGAGCTGATGCAATGACCACGCAAAGCTACACCGAGAATATTCATTGGCTGAAGGATGCATTGCAAAGAGGGGGCTATTCAGTGGATTACATGCCTTCCCATGTTGCACTGGCATCGTTCCCTGACACAGTGGAAAAACTGAATGAGTATGACCTGGTGATACTATCTGATGTTGGGGCAAATACACTGCTCATGACCCAGAAGTCATTCCCCGGAGGCCAGAGAGCCCCCAACCGCCTCACTGCCATCAAGGAGTACGTACTGCAAGGTGGATCATTTCTCATGATCGGAGGATTCATGTCCTTCACCGGCATTGAAGGAAAGGCTCACTACGGCACTACAGCAATCGCTGATATTCTGCCTGTGGACTTGCTGCCCTACGATGACAGAATGGAGACCCCTGAAGGGACATTTCCCGAAGTCATCGATCCGTCACATGCAGTCTTCAACGGTATTGAAGGCCCTTGGCCGTATGTAATAGGGTACAACAAGACTAGGGAGAATCCTGAAAAGGGAGTGGTGATCGCACAGTTGCAGCAAGATCCATACATTGCACTTGGTGAATTTGGGAAAGGAAGAAGTGCTGTCTATACTTCTGATTGCGCTCCCCACTGGGCATCTCCTGATTTCATTGCTTGGAAGCATTATGATACCCTGTTCCAAAACATTGTCGGCTGGTTGACTGAAAATCGTAGATAGCAATCATCTGTATCTTGTTGAGGTGGCATTCCATCCTCAGCAAGATACCGCGCTAATTGGTTGATCTCTTTTTCTACAAAAGCAAAGCGTTTTGCTCTTCCTTGGTTGAGAATACCCTACTGACAGCCTATACTGTAAAGATATGAGTATACCTCTCTTATAGGAGCTTTCATGAACATTCTCCATACATCTGACTGGCATCTTGGCCGTTCCCTGTTCTCACAGAAACGCTATGATGAATTTGCCTCATTTCTCAGTTGGTTGCTTGAAACCATAGAAAATCAACACGTTGATATCCTGTTGGTCTCTGGTGATATCTTCGATACCAGTACGCCAAGCAACAAGGCCCAGCAACTCTACTATGAATTCCTCTATAACGTCTCAAAATCCTGTTGCAAGACGGTCGTTATCATCGGTGGAAACCATGACAGCCCATCATTTCTGGGGGCTCCGAGCGCTCTCTTGAAGGTACTCAATGTTACCGTAATCGGATCCAAGAGAGAAACACCAGAAGAAGAGGTGATTGTTGCCGAGGCAGAGGGCACACCGATCGCCATCATCTGTGCTGTTCCCTATCTACGGGACAAGGACATCCGTTATGCAGAAGCAGGGGAGTCCATTGATGACAAGAACAGAAAACTCCTGGCAGGAATCAAGGAACACTACTCTACAGTTTGTGCTATTGCAAAAAAGCAACAAATGGCATTGAAAAACAATTTGCCCATCATTGCAATGGGTCATCTCTTCACACAAGGCGGCAAGACGGTTGAGGGTGATGGGGTGAGTGAACTCTACATCGGCTCTCTTGCACAGGTAGACAGCTCTGTCTTTCCTGATTTCCTGGACTATGTTGCACTTGGGCATCTCCATGTACCACAACGTGTAGGAGGAAAAGACACCATACGATACAGTGGGTCTCCCATTCCCATGGGATTTGGGGAAGCAAACCAGCAGAAACAGGTTGTATTGTTGCATTTTGATAAATCCCTTTCCATTGAGACTCTTCCCATACCCTCATTTCAGCATCTGGAGAGCATCAAGGGAACCATGGAGACCATAACCTCAAGAATTCTCCAGCTCAAAGAGAAGGGTGAGTCTGCCTATATTGAAATTGAGTATACAGCAGCAGAGATGGTCACCAATCTGAGTGAACAGTGTGAGGAGCTTGTACAAGATTCCAACCTAACCATACTCCGTATACGGAATCGCCAATTCATACAACGTGTTATGGCATCAATGCAGGTACAGGAAACCCTTGAAGACCTCAATGCGGAAGAAGTCTTTACCCGGTGCCTCGATACCTTTGCAGTAGGTGAGGAAGAACGAATACCTCTCAGAGATGCCTATCATGAAATACTCTTGGAAATGCACGATGAAGATACCCTTGCTGAATAGGACAAAACCATGAAACTACTCGAACTCAGATTCAAGAATCTCAACTCTCTCTATGGAGAGTGGGTTATCGATTTTACTCATCCAGAATATGAATCAAATGGCATCTTTGCCTTGATTGGGCCAACAGGCGCAGGTAAATCAACGATTTTGGATGCCATCTGTCTTGCTCTGTATGGAGCAACCCCAAGGCTTGGGAGAATCACCAAGAGCAACAATGAGATCATGAGCAGACAGACAGGGAGTTGTTATGCAGAGGTGTTGTTTGCCTCAAACGCAGGACAATTTCGTTGTCATTGGGAACAGAGGAGAGCAAGGAGCAAGGCAGATGGCAATCTGCAGGAAGCAGAACATCAGATAGTTAATGCTGCTGACGGGAAACCCATCGAGACAATGAAAAGTCGGGTCGGTCTTGTTATAGAAGAGAAGACAGGCATGGATTTCCAGCGGTTCACCCGTTCCATACTTTTGGCTCAAGGAGGATTTGACACGTTCCTGAAATCCAATGGGGAGGAGAAATCCAAGATACTCGAACAAATTACCGGTACAGAACTGTATTCAGAGATCTCCAAACGGGTTCATGAAAGACAAAAAAAAGAACAGGATATTCTAAAACTGCTCCAAGCTGAAACCTCTGGTATTGTGATCCTGGAAAGCGACCAGGAGAACACAATTAAAAAGGAACTGGAAGAAAAACTTCAGCAGGAGAAAATCCTTGCGAGCAACGTGTCAAAAGCAAACGAGGCCTTGCTTTGGATGCGGAACATTGAACATCTCAACAAGGAAATAGATGGCCTTTCCCAAGAAAAAGAAGCACTCACTAGCGAGATGGAAACGTTCAAACCAAATAGGGCTATCTTGAACAATGCCGTCAAGGCATCATATTTGGATGGAATATATGCAACACTCTCAGCCCTTCGCTCACAACAAGCTGAAGACACTGCTGTGTTAAAAATTGAAAAAGATGCTCTCCCTGAGCTGGAAATTTCAGCAACCAAACAGCGTGAAGTACTAACAGAGGCAGAACAGCTGACCAAGCAAAGAAAACAGGAATTGCAGACAGCAACTCCAAGACTCAAGGAAATCGATTCTCTTGATAAGAAGATAGCTGATTTGGAAGCATTGTTGTCCAATGAAACTGAGAACTACAACAAAGATGCTGCACAAAACAATGCAGACAGAGAAAATCTAGCAAATGAGCGGGTGAAGAAAGCTGACAGTGAAAGCCAGATGGAAACTATTGAACACTACCTTACTGAGCATTCACAGGATGCATGGCTTGCCAGTGGTCTTACCGGTATTGAAGAACAACTAGGATCCCTCCTAGCCAAACAGAAAGAGATTGAAGAGAAGAAAGATGCTTTCAATCTAGCTGAGAAAGCGATATCTGCAGTTTCTCAAAAACTGGAAGAGGCAACAACACGATGCACTGAAAGCAAAGCCAAGCTAGAAAAAATCTCTTTTGATCTCCAGCAAGCAACCAATGCACAAACATTACTGTTGAAAGACATTCCTCTTGGCTCATACCGCAAGGAAAAGGATTCATTATTTCGTGAAATCGCCTATATCAAGAGAATTGAGGAACTGGAGAGCCTTCGTGGCAAGCTGGAAGATGGAAAACCCTGCCCACTCTGTGGAGCGATAGAACACCCCTTTGCAGAGGGGAATCTCCCTGTTCCCGATGAAATTGAACTACGCATTGAAACATTGACAACAATAATCACAGAAGCGGAGGATTATGAAGATCGAATTAGAAAACTGCACCAAACAGAAACAGATGCGCGTACTGCACTGCAAGAGTACGAGAAAGAGGTTGCCGGTGCAGTCAGCGAAAAAAAGTTTGAAGAACGGGTCTGCAGTGAGATTACATCAAATCTGAAAAACCTTAAAACACATGTTGATCAGATCATAGACTCTCTTTTACAGAAGCTGAGGCCATTGGGCATTACCCAAATAGAAGCGTCTCAGGTTACATCCTTACGCACATCGCTCTCTACCAGGCTCAATACCTGGAAGGAAAAGAGCAACCAGAAGGCAGATAGAGAAAAGCACATCGCCGCTATTGCGGGTGAGATAAAACGTCTGGAGGGTGTGATTTCCACTCAAGAGAAAGCTCTAGGTGATAAAAAGAACCATCTGGATGATCTGAATCGACAACGAGCTGATGCCAAAGATACGCGAAAGAGCTTGTATGGCGATATAATTCCAGGAGAAGAAGAAAAACGTTTGACCGATGCAATTGCTGATGCCGAGTCAGGCGAAAAGAGTGCCAGGGATCAACTGAATGTTCTGCAACAGAAACTGGCAACAAAGAGAAGCATAGTGGAATCTCGTACCAAGAGTATCGAGCAAAGGACTTTCAAACTTGCAGAAGCCGAAGAGCAATTCCAGCAAGCTCTCATTTCCTCTGATTTTTCTGATGAGCAAGCATTCAAGGAAGCCAGGCTTTCCTATGAACTGCGGGAATCCTTGTCACAGAAAGCCAAGGAGTTGGACGACGCAGAAACTGCACTTGAGACCACATTGAAAGATCGTATGAATCGTTTAGAACTGGAGCAGGAGAAGCACCTCAGCGATGCTGCATATGCAGATGTACAGGCACAGGCAGTGTACTTGGATGAATCATTGAAGCAGCTACGGGATGACATTTCTACTTGTAGACATACACTTCAAGAAAACAAAGCGTCAATGGAACGCATGCGAAACAAGAGAGAATCTATAGAAGCACAAAGACAGCTTTGCGCTCGCTGGGAATCATTGCACAGTCTCATAGGTTCTGCCGATGGGAAGAAGTATCGCACCTTCGCACAGGGACTTACCTTTGAGCTGATGGTGGGCCATGCCAACTGTCAGCTGGAAAAAATGACAGACAGATATCTTTTGATCAGGGATGAATCCCAGCCCCTGGAACTGAATGTGGTTGATAACTACCAGGCAGGGGAGATTCGCTCAACCAGGAATCTTTCCGGTGGGGAGAGTTTCCTAGTGAGTCTTACCCTGGCATTGGGACTTAGCCAAATGGCGAGCAAGAAGGTGAGGGTGGATTCGCTGTTCCTTGATGAAGGATTTGGCTCCCTCGATGAGGAAACCCTCGAGACGGCACTGGAGGCGCTCTCCGCACTGCAACAGGATGGAAAGTTGATTGGTGTCATCAGCCATGTCTCTGCACTCAAAGAGAGAATCAGGGCGCAAATCTCGATCACTCCTCTCTCTGGAGGCCGTAGCACGATCAGCGGACCCGGCTGCATGAAACAACAAACACCGTGAAGAGACATACAATGATACACGATATACGGGTACGGAACAAAAGAAGCCTCATAGACGTAGGCATCCTGCTGGTTGGAATTTTTTGTACACTTCTTGTGGTCTTCTGGTTGAACCAACAGGTTCTCCTGCAATGTTCCCTTGGCTGGAGAATGGTGCTGTTGATCACTTCCCAGTGGTTATTTATGATCGTTCCATTACTTCTGATGCGTAGCAACCGTGAACGAATACGATTTTTCATGAGATCAGAAGTGAAATTCTCAAACCAGATTCTTAGCGGTATCACGATTGCAATCCTACTGTCTGCTCTTTTTACAGTATTGCCTATACTTCTTGGATTCAAGGAGATGGTGGGAAGCACAAGCTATACCAAGGTGTGGCAATTTGCCTTTGATTTGCTCTATTCGATCTGTGCAGTTGCTTTGGTTGAAGAGTTTGTATTCAGAGGATATCTCTTTCACAAACTGTTGGAAATAAACCAGTCAAAATGGTTTGCAATTCTCTTCTCGTCAATCTTGTTTGGACTGTTCCATAGTTTTCAAGGTGATATTCTTCAAGTTATTGTAACAACATTTCTTGGCATGCTCTTCTGTCTTCTTCGAGAAACCATCAAATCCTGTACGCTTCTTTCCTTGGTAATCACCCACGGATTGTATGATTGGCTCATCACTCTCTGGGTTGCAGTCTTGTAATCGTGAACACACCTGGACAGCATTGTCCGTTTACTGATGAATGCTGCCATCGGTGCTGATTGAATAAGCAAAAAAATCTTATTACACTAGTGTTTTGTTGACAGAGCGTTCATATCGACCTTACATCCCCTAATGTATCATCCTTGATAATATTCTGAGCGCTTTTGGAAGGAAATGAGATGGTATTACCTGTTCTTGCCGTTATATTCGGCCTTATCGTACTGGTGCTGAGTTCAGATAGATTTGTAGATGGAGCTGCCGCAACAGCGCGTCATTTTGGCATGCCATCCCTCTTGATAGGGATGGTGATCGTTGGTTTTGGTACCAGTGCACCTGAGATGGTGGTCTCAACGCTCTCGGCCATACAAGGGAGCCCCGGTATAGCTCTTGGCAATGCCTACGGTTCGAATATTGCCAATATCGGACTGATCCTTGGAATCACTGCGTTGATCAATCCTGTGACCGTCAGTTCCCGGATTCTCAAGAAAGAGCTACCGATTCTCACCCTCTTGACCCTCCTCTCCGTTTATCTTCTTTGGGATCTTGGTCTTTCACAGTTTGATGCAGCGCTTATACTTGTTCTGTTTGCGATGCTTATGATGTGGAGTATATATCAGGGCTTGAAAGATGGAAACGATACTCTTGCTGGAGAGATTGATGAGGAAGTACCTAGTCCTCTCAGTTTGAAACGTGCTGTACTGTACCTGGTTTTCGGTCTCCTGTTTTTGATCATTAGTTCAAGGATATTGGTTTGGGGAGCGGTAGAAATTGCAACCTATTTCGGGGTGAGTGATTTGGTCATCGGTCTTACCATCGTAGCAATGGGAACCAGTCTCCCTGAGCTTGCTTCTTCCATCTTGGCAGCACAGAAGGGCGAACATGATATTGCTTTGGGAAATGTGATCGGTTCAAACCTATTCAATACCACGGCAGTTGTCGGTATTGCTGGAGCAATCTCCCCGTTTGCCATTGATCAACTGGTTATCAAGAGAGATATGCTGGTCATGAGTATCTTGACGATAAGCCTCTTTATCATTGGCTATCGCTTCAAGAAGGATAGACAGGGTAGGGTGAATCGCTTTGAAGGAGCAGGTTTGTTACTCTCATACTTTGCCTATACCGCCTATCTCATCCAAACATCACTAGCCTAACAAGTATTAGCTGGTTTTCAGTTGCCTTCCATGCTCCAATGCGTAGAGGAGTCGGTCAAAGAGGGGAAACCCTTCCAAAGCATGCTCAACTTCCATGATGTAGCGGTTGATATCGTAGTCAACAGTACGATGCGTGCATCGTATCTGTCCATTTTCAATATCAACCAAGGCATAGCTTGCCCTCACATCCCCGTCAAATGAGTACCCTACCGCACCTGGGTTGATAAACCGTATTCCATCCCGATGAAAATCAGAATGGATGTGGGTATGCGCGTGGAGGATTAAATCCACCTTCTCTCCAGCCAACTGTTTGGAGAGTGCCGGGGAAAATGGCTTATCCTTGGCTATGCCCTCTGTATCATCATAGGGTGTACCGTGACAACAGAGCATGGAAACACCCTCAATCTCGTGGCGATCAACTGTTGGTAGGTTGGATAGCTGTTCCTTTGCTTTCTGATACATTCTAATGGAGGTATATTTCAGGAGTTTGAGTATTTGTGCATCGTGAGAGTTCTGTACTGGAAAAGCTTTGATATTCTCAAGATAGGAATCCGTATTCCCCTTTATCAGTACTATGGGCTTTTGTTCCATCAGCAGATCAAAACATAATTGTGGATCAAGTCCCATAACCACCAAATCACCCAAGAATACAAATTGGTCAGCTTTGGAGGCCTTTGCATCAGCAAGCACAGCTTCAAGAGCACGAATGTTTCCATGAATGTCACTCAGCACAGCCAATCTCATCCAGCTACCTCCTGTATGTGTTGTTTTAACTCTACCATATGGCCAATTTGAAAGAAACCTTCCGGGTAATCAGATTTCTACAAATTCTTGAGTATCGTACACGCATTTTAATATTTTCCTTTGTAATGCACTGGTAATTGATGGATAGGCTACGTTTGCATTGATCCATCAGCAGGGAAAAGAGCTCATGCAAGTTGGTTACTGGAATCCTGCAGTTGGTTCCTCCTCTGTCTCTGCAAGGACACTTGTATCCTGCTCCAAGAGAGGAAGTATCAGATTTTGCTGGGCAAGTTGCACACTCTGCATCCCACGCTGGCTCAGGTGTGTGTAGAGGTTGCTCAGCTGTTCACTGCTGTGTCCAATGGTCATCCTCAGAACATGGTCATCCACTGTACCCCTGAGCAACGTATTGGCCATATGTCTCAGAGAGTGAAACGTGATGTTTCGCTTCTTAACAGCATCCTCATCCAATACACCGCTTCTCACCAATTCCTGTTGGAACCGTTGTGAGAAGTAATGGCTGGAAACAAAGGTACCTTGCTTTTTGCTCCAGAAGACCAAGGCATAAGGAGATGGGAAAGGATTTTCATCTGCCAGTGTCTTCAGCTCCGAGCAGAGGAAGGATGGACAGGGAACCAACCTTGTCCTCTTTCCCTTAGGCGGTTTGAGTCCAGCTCGGTCTGCATAGGAGACAGAGATGGTTATCCTATCCATACCAATCTCATCATTCTGCAACCCTCTCAGTTCACCTGAACGCATGCCGGTCAGAAGTGCCAAAAGACAAGCAAGATAGATTCTTTTCTCACTCTTGGCCTTCGCGTATTGCATGAATGCGGTTAGTTCCTGTTCACTGAGAATTCCTCGCTCCCTATGTTCTGAGGCAAGATGCTTGAGTTGTAAAATGGTAGTTGGAGGCAATAATCCCTTACGCCTTGCTTCCCGTAGTGCAACCAAGACTGCTGTCATTGCCATATTGATGGTACTCTTGCTGAGCGTGCTTTTCTCTACCAACTCCATTTGCATTCGCTCGAGATCAGACAATGTTACTTCAGACAGCAACAGATTTGTTTGTATCAAGGGAAGTACATGATTGATCAGGAGATTCAATCGAGTAGCAAGATAGTCTGGGGATATTGCTCCTGGTTCAAGCATATTCCTTCTCTTTACATACTCACTCGTATCCCAGGTATAGAACGATTCCAGATAGGAGATGAGTGACTGCTCTTTCTTTTTAGAGAAGATTATTCCCGTCTCCAAAGCTTTATAGCAGATACGGATAGCTTCATCCCTTCGTTTGATAGGGGAAGTTTCATACTCTCCCAGTTGTTTACGTATCATCTCAACGCTTTTTTTGTTTGTACGCTTTCCTGTCTTGGGATCACGAAACAAAGCGTAATAGTAAGCTCTTTCTCCATGGAAAATCCTACAAAGGGTAAATGGTGCTGCACCGGCCATAGTTCCTCCGCTCTAGTGTAATTGTTCAATCTTTTGTTCAATCATTGTATTCTATTGGTTTGTAACAAAAATCTAAGTGCTCTCTAAATTACTTATAAATAGTACTTTACTTTAGTTTCTGTGTCTAGCTTTAATCATATACTACTTACTGTAACACAGTAAGTACTTTTTATTTGTATAAATATTTATTTATTGTATTATTTTTCTATATACGTTACATATTTTATTTCATATATGTCTCTATAATATAGCCTGCATCGTATTTGCAACTCATTGATTTTTATTATATGTTTTATTTTATGTTATTTTACATACAATATAGCTCTATTTACCTGTTATAGTTTACATTTCCATATTTTATTTTTATATTTTATATTTTTTGGATTTTATTATATAAATTTTTATTGTGTTCGTATTTGCATATTTATGTTTATTAATTTATTTATATTTATCTATGCTTTTTATTATGTCACTTCTCTAATTTATGTCTATTATACTAGTGGGCAGTGACAAGACAAAGAAGATGCTTCCTACGAATTCAGGCAAGAAGGCAGAGCACTTATGGAAATGATTCATGGAACTGTATACCTACAAAACATAATCCATCAGGATGCTTCCCGATGGATTATGCACATAGGTATCTTTTTATCTTGTTTCTAATACTGTAGTTGTTTCAGCTCTCGACGCATATCACGGTTCAAATCACGCTCCTTGACCACAGCACGCTTGTCATGTAATTGCTTGCCTCTGCAAAGTGATATCTGAACCTTGACCAGGTTGCCTCGGAGATAGATGGATGTTGGGACAAGGGTGAAACCTTTCTCATCCACTTTTCTTCTCAATCTCTTAATCTCATCCTTATGGGCAAGCAACCTTCTATTACGATTTGGTTCATGATTATGAATGTTTCCATGGGTGTAGGGTTGTATGGTGAGCCCAACCAGGGTAAGGCCAGCCTTATCAACAGTGACATAGCTGTCCGCAAAGCTGAATCGTCCTTCACGCAGCGATTTTACCTCTGTCCCAGCGAGGGAAATACCACACTCAAGATCTTCGACAATCTCATAGTTGAAGTATGCTTTCTTGTTCTTCTGAAGAAGTTTGAATTTATTCTTGTCTTGTTTCATCTAATCATACCAAGCAACACGGAATCCAATTTGGTCCCCACAAGCATTGGGAGCAATGACACCGACCGTGTGAGCGGTGATCGCCTGGGGATCATTCAAGTAACTGCCACCTTTCACGATGGGATCTGGAGGGAGCGAGAACTTCTGATGCAATGCCAAGCTCTGCTCATACCCACTGATTCTGGAGAGTGGAATATACGGAGTCTGTGTTATCTCCCAGACACCTCCCAGCAAGGATACAGGGTTGTTGTTTGTATCAGGAGAAGGGGAGAGTGAGGAAGCATAGGCAGTATTGGATTCTTGCGAGGAAGCAAGTGTCCACATTGCCTCAGTTGGAAGAAATACCTCTTTACCTGACTTACGGGAGGCCCATTCACAGAATGCCTGGGCTGCATAATAGCTTACATTGAACACTGGTTTGCTGGTTACAAATACAGAGGAGATGGTCATTCCATCAAGATAGGATTCATCAACCAACCCCTCTTCGATCAAATTTGCTTTGTGGGCAACATCCCAAGAGGGATTCTCTTCAAGGAACAGAGCCCATTGGTATTGGGTGATCTCACCGGAGCCCAAAACAAAGGGAGGGGTTTGAACGGTGCTGGGAGCTTCCTTCACCTCCGGATACCTTCCTTCGCTCTGGCGTCCAATACTGAAGGATGCTGCCTCGTATGCAAAGCCTGTCAACTCAAAGCTGCCAAGGGATAGTTGACGTCTCTGCTCCTGCATGACAGGGACAGCCTTCTCAGGGGTATATGTCATCTCACCTGGCTTGTGGATAATCTCTTCAGCAAGGCCAAGCAGTTGCTTCTGTGCTTCTGTTGGAGAAATGGTTTGCAACGCCATTTTTGCATCCTCCAACATGCTCTCGTTGGTTATGTATCGTAAGGCAAGATCAATTGCAGCACTATTTTCCTTGTCCATTGCACGCAAATCTTGTACCAGGTTGGCAAATACCGGTCGGTAGCGGGTTACTGCATCATAATGGAGGATGGCGCTTGCATCAGCAACTTCCTGTAGATTGAAGTGGATGATACTCTCTTTTGTTGTCTCATCCAGCTGTAGAGGGGGAGCCGCCACTTCCTGTTTCCGATGAAAAAGCCAGGTCAGAAATACAGGATGATCCACCTCAAGGGTATAGCTGGCATAGGGAATACCAGCTTTCATCAGCTGGACTTCATGGGACCCACTTCCAATAAAAAACTGGTAGTCGGTGGCACCAAGATACGTACCATCGACCTGTACACCGCTCTCGCTGAGCTGACCACGGAATGTGACGTATCGCCCTCCCTTGATAATCCCAGGGAAGAAGGCAATGAAAAAGATTGCCGCTACCAAGACGACCAGAAGAATTACCAGGATAAGGACACCCGGCCTAAGGCCAAATATGTGGGGCAACTGCACCTGATCGACATCAGGCAGTTCGATTCGTCGTTTCATACACGATAAGGTATCTTTCTGCTGTTCTCTTGTCAACTGAAGTCTATTATGATAGCTTGCTTGCTATGGAATCATTGTTGCGTTTTCTTGAGAAGCATACCGTTCGCTATTTGACCCATCGAAAAGCCATGAAGGCCTATGAGAAGTCCCAGCATGCGAAACGCACCTTTCTCGGTGAAGTCAGGGGGTGGGCAGATGCTCTTGTTTTCGCAGTTTTTGCCGTCTTGCTCATCAACCAATATATTTTTCAGCTCTTTGTCATACCATCCCCATCCATGGTATCCACATTGAATGTGGGAGACCGGGTATTTGTCAGCAAGACCATCTATGGTATTGAGATATACCCCGGAGGACCCAAAATCTTCTCCAGCAATCGACAAGTCCAGCGTGATGACATCATCACCTTCTACAACCCTGAGTATGATTCAAAAGGACCATTCTTTGATGTACTCTCCCAGATTATCTACATGGGTACATTTTCCTTGGTTAATATCGATCGAAATGAGGATGGCTCCATTGCCGAGAGGCTCTATGTGAAGCGAGCCGTAGGATTCCCGACTGAGACAATTCGGTTTATTGATGGGAATGTGCAGGTGAGACCAGCTGGGTATGCAGAATTCATCCCCGAGGAGACGTTTCGTGATGATCTGCATTTGGCTGAGGGACCTCATAGATCGCTCGATGCTGATTCCTACAGTGGAATCCGTGCATGGGGGAGTCTCTACGGGTACCAAGAAGCCCAAGTAGCAATCTCCTCAGCCCCTGCATACTTGAAGAACAACTACGCAAAAGTGCAGGGAGACTCCTATCCTGATGACATGTATGCCTTCGAGACTGCTGCAAAACGGACAAAGCAACTTTTCGATCCATCGAATATGGATTATAGAAGTGAAAGTGCCTCATACCAACAGGGGATCTATGTTCCAGATGGAACCATACTACCCCTTGGGGATAACCGGGACAACAGTCGTGACGGGCGTTACTTTGGTCCTGTAACCCAGAACAAGATAAATGGTTCTGTACGGTTCCGATTCTGGCCACTTCTCAGCATGCGCTATCTGGGAGATGCATAGTGCTATCCATCACTGAAGGAACAAGCATTTCCCTCTACCTGCACATACCTTTCTGCATCACTCGTTGCTCATACTGTGCATTCTACAGTGAGGCAAAAGCTTCCTGGACAAGTTCCAGGGAACAGTACGTGGATCGACTCGAACAAGAAATCCATGAACTTATTGGAAAGACGGGACCGTTTGACACCATTTTCATGGGAGGAGGGAACCCCGGTTGCCTTACCGTTGAACAGGTGAGACGACTACTCAGTGCCGCAAAAAGCGATCAGAGCAGGGAAGTGACCATCGAGATGAATCCAGAGACGTTCGATGAAACGTTTTTTCCCTTGTTCGCAGAGGGGTTGGTCACCAGATTGAGCATGGGCATCCAAAGCATGGACCAGCAGGTACTGCAACAACTTGGAAGGAATGCAACGGTCTCAGACAATCAGAAGGCGATAGCTCTCGCAAACAGGGCCCGCAGCATATACGGCATCGACCTCTCTTTTGATCTCATGGCAGCCCTTCCCGGTCAGACCGTTGAAATGGCACTGAAGGATATCGATACCCTGACCACAGTGAGTGACGTGGAACACATCAGTCTCTACTGTCTTACTGTTGAAGAGGGTACTGAATTGGCTCATAGGATTGCAAATAAAATACTAACTGTTCTGGATGAAGATGGACAGATGGAAATGCTCAGCGTTCTCTGGAAACGATTGGAAGAACGTGGGTATTCCCACTAT
>JBFWKK010000014.1:0-42409 GCA_050252715.1 Sphaerochaeta sp.
TTCTTCCTCAAGCTCTGGGACAGGAGCAGGCGTTACATAAAGAATCGGGATGTAGCAAAGGTGAAGGAAAAAAGAATACAGGCCCAGAGAGAACTGCAGAAATCCCACAGAAAAATCTCATGAGCCTTTTTTTTGGCTCACAGCGACAGTTGTCAAAGGCCATGAGGACCAACAGGAGGGACCTTCAGGCAATGATCCAAATCCCTTTTGAACCTTCATCATTCATACAAGCTGTCTCCAGTAAGCGCATTGCCTTCCCTAAACCCCTAGATAGGTCCTGACAGCCACATTGTCTGATACATTGGACCACGAGTATCCTGCCTCACTGAGGGATTCTTCCAACTCCTGTATCGCTTCGGTTTCAAATCCTATGAGTACATTGCCGGTATCACTCGCTGCATTTCGATAGTGAAAGAGGCAGATGTTCCACCGATCGGCCAGGGCACTCAGGAAATCTGCCAAGGCATTGGTTCTTTCAGGAAACTCAATCTGGTAAAATACCTGGTTCTGTGCCTCTAGAGCCTCGCCCCCAATCATATGCCGAAGGTGTTCCTTTGCTATATCATCCTTTGAGAAATCAGTGCAAGCAAATCCAGCTGCATCGACGGTCTTGAGCAACTGTTGCCTATCATCACTACCGCTGATCGTCAATCCTACCAGCACATGCGCCATCGACCTCCTTTGCAACCGATAGGCAAACTCGGTAATCCCCCTGTCCCTGACAACCTCCTTGCAGAAGGCATGGAGAGCTCCCGGTCTCTCGCTCATGTGCACTGAAAGCAGGGCTTCCTTTCCAGAACCAAGAAGCGTCCTTTCTGATACTTGTTGCAGTTTCTCGAAGGTTATATTTGCTCCTGAACAGATGGCAACGGCATGGGAATTGGAAGGTAATGGATACTGCTGAAGTCCCGCAATGGCCAAGGCCCCTGCTGGCTCCAAGATGCTTCGTGTCTCCTCGAAGGCACTCTTCATGGCGTAACAGATCTGATCAGTGGTGACTGTAATGAAATCATCAACAAAGCGGGAGGCAATGGAAAAGGGAAGTGCTCCTACCTGCTTGACCGCTACCCCATCGGCAAAGATGCCAACGTGCGGCAATACCACCCGCTCCCCCACTGCCATGCTTGATGCCAAACAGCTGCTGTCCTGGGGCTCCACACTGATGATCTGTACATCAGGGCGCAGCACCTTCACATAGCTGGCTATTCCACTGATGAGTCCACCTCCCCCTACGCCAACAAAGATATGGCTTACTTCACTCAGTTGTTCCATGATCTCCTTCCCAATGGTTCCCTGACCGGCTATTACCAGTGGATCATCAAAGGGATGGATAAAACATCTTCCAGTTTCCTCGACCCGCTTACGGCAGTACTCATAGGTTTCTGAATAGCTGTCACCATACAGCTCAATGGTTGCCCCATAGCTCCCTACCGCTTCAATCTTGATCGTTGGAGTTGTCTTTGGCATGATAATCAAGGCATCTATACCCAGCTTTTGAGCGGCCAAGGCCACCCCCTGGGCATGGTTCCCCGCACTTGCTGCGATCACCCCACGCTCTCTCTCTTCCTGCTTCAGGTGAGCAATCTTGTTGTAGGCTCCACGAATCTTGAAACTATGCACAGACTGCAGATCTTCCCGTTTCAGATAGACATGGCACCCCTTCTCTCGACTCAACAGGGAGGCATACTGCAACGGGGTCTTCTGAGCTACCTCATAGACCTTACTGGTAAGAATGTGTTTGACTACATCATTGACAACGAAGGGACTCATATACGCTTCCTCGATATTTGGTTGTATCTATCTGATTCTCTGGTCACCAGAAATCTACCATACTTTAGTGAGTTCGCTGTTGAACGTACCCCATTCCCTTTCCAAAAGGCAAGAACTCCAGGGATACTTTCACGCATTCCTGAACGACGTGCCTCTTGTGGCACCCTCTGGCATCTGCTTGACCAAAAGACTGAAGCATACTACCATCTATTTAGAATTATTTCGAAATAGGAGAGAAGATGGGGTTTTCACAGACCATGAAAGCGATAGCCGATCCCCAGCGGAGGGAGATGCTCTCCCTTGTCAAAAAAAAACGCCTCAGTGCAGGAGAGATTGCCACACAGTTTCCCAACCTCTCTGCAGCTACCGTATCCTACCACCTCTCCTTGTTGAAGAAGGCTTCCTTGATAACGGAAACCAAATACAAGAATTACATCTATTATGAACTCAATGCCTCAGTCTTTGAGGAAATTATGCTTTGGTGTGCCCAGTTTACCGGAGGTGAGGATGAAACCCAGCAATCGTCTCATTGACAAGACACTCATTATTACAACCATCATCTGCCTGGTCCCCCTACTCTTCTCCTGGGTTGTCTATGACCAGTTGCCCGAGCAGGTGCCAATCCACTATAACGCAATGGGAGAGCCAGATGGCTATGCAACGAAAGCGTTCGGGGCCTTTGGCATGCCTCTGATCCTAGCTCTGCTCAATGTCATCATCCAGATTGCAGTAAAGACCGACCCAAAACGTGACACCTCCAGCAAACTCTATTACATCACGAAGTGGATTATTCCCATCCTTACGCTGTTCATGGTACCGCTGACATTGCTGCATGCACTAGAGAGGCCGCTTCACATAGAGAACCTGGTACCATTGGCAGTCAGCATCCTCTTATTGGTTGTCGGGAATTATCTACCGAAGATCAAGCAGAACTATACCATTGGCATCAAGCTCCCCTGGACGCTTGGAGATGAGGTGAACTGGAAGAAAACCCACCGGTTGGCGGGGTGGATCTGGACACTCTGCAGCCTTCTCTTCATCCTCGCGATCATCCTTGACATCTACGTTGCCTGGATATTCTTCACCGGTCTGGCAGTGATGGTTCTCACTCCTCTTGTCTACTCTTTTATTCTTGCACAGAAGCAACATCAGAACGATAGCGTCTGATATTCTCCTTGTGTTCCTCATAGGTCTGTGCAAAGTGGATCTCTTTGTCATACCCATGGAGATAGTACAAGTATGGTGTATCATCAGGATAGAAAGCTGCCCTGACAGCTTCCACCCCCGGAGAGCAGATACCGCTGGGGGGAAGGCCCTTCTTTCTTCTTGTATTGTAGGCACTCTTGGTTTCCAATGCCTCAGGAGGGATTGGGTTCTCCCAATCCCCCAGTTCATACCGGGTGGTTGCATCAATTCCCAAAGGCTCTCCTCGCTCCATCCGATTATGGATTACCGATGAGATCCCTCCCATTTGCTTGCTGTCCTGTGTCTCAGCTTGAATCATTGAAGCAACAATCAGCAGCTCCTCAATGCTGTAACGATCCAAAAGTGGTGAGTCAAGATGCCCTTGGATGGTGCTGAGCATCTCCTGGTACATTGCCAGGGCAAGCTCTTGGTCAGCGTGGCTCCTATGCACGGCATAGGTTCCACTGAGCAACCATCCCTCAACAAAACTGAGCTGGTATGCTGAAGCAAGGTCTTCTGCAGATGCCAAAAACGCTGAGCTTTCACACCCCAAGCGATTTGTCAGATATGTATCGATATCCGTAAGCGTAAAACCAGGAGGAACCGTCACATCGACGGTCTGATCCCTATTGGTCACCATGCAAGCAATCTCACTGAAGGGGAGACCACGTTCCACCACGTAGGTTCCTGTTTGTATGATGGTGGCCAACTCTTGCTCCACAAAATAAGCGAGTAATGCCTGCGCATCATCAACCACTTTCAACTGTTCAAAGAGAAGGCTGACAGTACGTGCAGTCATTCCACGTTCAATAGTAAGGGCAACCACATCCCGCTCTTCAATATTTTCCAAAGCGGGAGACAATATTGCCGGCCTCTCAAGAAATGAATAGACCAAGATACTGACCACAAAGATCAAGAGAGCCAAGAGAAGCGGCAGCAGCAAACGACGAGAAAGAGGGGGCCTATAGCCTTTTCTCGTTCCAATCTTTGGTGGTACAACCTGTTGTTTCTTGGCCTTTGCTGTTTGAGTCGCTGGTTTTTTCTTGTCCCGAGCTTGCACCACATGGGGGTTGGGTTGGTCCGCAGTACGAAGCGTAGGCCGTTTTTTGGAAGATGGTTCACTCTTGCTTTCATGCTGCTTGTTCGTTGAGATCTTCACCGTCATGCTTCTGGTAGTGACCGTTGGCTTCTTTCTGGCAGGAGTACTTGGCTTTTTTGCAGGAGAAGGCTTATCTGAGAGCACCACCTTGTAGGAAGATGTGCTCTTTTTTGCCTTTTTCTGCTCTTCCTTCCCTTCCAAATCCAGGGTAAGTTGTTTTGGAGGTTTTGATTTCTCAGCCATCGTTCACATCACCCTGCTTTGGCAATAGCTCAGCAATTCTGCTGCGTTTAAGCTGAATGGATGCATGAACCTGGGAAATTTGCCGGTTGAAGGTCTCAATCTGTGCCCTCAAATGGTCAATTTTCTGGTTCTCCAGTTCAATCTGGGCTTCCAGCTCCTGCACCTTGATCAAATTCTGCAGGGTCCCAATATCCTGCTTCAACTGCTTGATCCGAGACCGATGGAGGGTTATCTGATCCATCAAGGCTATTGCCTTCTGCCCCACTTGCCCGGCGTGGACCGTATCAGGAAGCGTCTCATAGAGCGCTTTCCCATAGGAGCGGGCAGCATCTTGGAATGCCTTCTCCTCCTTCTTTACTTCTTGTGATCGCTCCTCCAATCGTGCCTTTGGACTGGGGACCTCCTCACTTCTCAGTCGTGCCATGGCACTCTGGTGCAACTCCATCTCCTGCTTGAGCGCTGTCTCCTGTTCCTTTATATTTTCCAGTTTCGTGACCACCAGAGGGTGGTTGGATAGGGGGAGATCCGCCTCACAACCAATGGCCACCAGAGCCCTACCTGCCTTGATAAGCAAGCCGACAACCTGACGCTTTGCAACATCAAGACGAAGAGCCAATGCCCTTCTTCCCAGAATCCCTCTATGGGTATCCAGGCGCTCTTCCAGTTTTCTCACTCTTCTCTGATGTTCACTGAAGATGGGTTGGCATACTTCTTCTATATGCGGGGGAAGGATTCCCGATCCATATGCTTCATAGGCAATTGCACCAATTTGGGCGTAGATATCGCGCTTTGGCCCTGCAAGCGCCTTTATATCAGAAGCAATCTCCTTGATCTTCCTTGAACGGTCTTCCATCTGCTGGATATAGAGGCTGACCTGCTCAAAGGCATGGGTTGCTGTCTCAAATCTCTCTCGTGTTGCTTGGTATTGCTCATACTCTGTGCGGGCATAGCCAAGACTTGCGTTCTCCTCGATAAGGGAGACGCTCTTTGCCAGATCCATGTAGAGCACCACAAGATCACTGTGATGGTGTTCTATGGCTTTCTGTTTCTCTTGGATATCTACCTGCAATGAGCCCATAGCTGATAGTATCATAGTGAAGGTACTCTAGGCAAAGAGTGAAGCAGATACTTGCATCTATTTCATCGTTCCTTGACAAAGGGAGAAGAGGTTCGGTATTCTACTTGCAAACTGCCTTGGGATGGGAATGGTTTTATCCTGACACTATCCTCCTTTCCTTGGCAGATTCAGAGGCTATCCATACATGTGCCAGCATGTATCCTCTTTTCACGGGTGTGACCGTTTACGGTATCCACGTGCTTCTGTCCTTATGGGCGGAAGATCCAGCCAACCCTGCTCCCCCTCTATTCGTGATTGAAGTGGAGGACAAGGTTGCATGTATCTAAATCAACACTCAGCCCTTCCGCTGGCACGGACCAAGAGGCTCAACGAACCAAGGAGAATTGCTCATGGCTATTGACAACAAGAGCACCCCGACCGAAGACCTGGTAATTGACACCATCCAGCTGCTCGCTGGCAAAACCAAGGCCGACCCAAATCCAGATGAATTGGAACAATTGAAGAAACTCATCAAGAAACAGGTCCCGTTCACCCTTCGTGGCTATTTCATGGCTTACCTGCTCAGGGAAGTCCTACAGGCCAACACCCCCAAGAAAACTGGGGCTAAGGCGGCACCGAAGGCAAAGAGGGAGGCTGTCACCACACAAGCTGCCCAAAAGGAAGAGAACAAGGACGAGAATCAGAAAGGCAGAGGTCGTGGACCCAGGACACTCCCCGAAGGGGCCAGAACTTTGTACCTGAACATCGGCAAGATGAAGAGGCTCTACACCAAGGAGCTCAGTCAGATCCTCCAAACTGAACTCGGCCTCACTCGTGAGGACATCTACAGCATCCGCATCCACGACAAATACTCATTCATCAGTATGAGCGAAGAGAACTGCGAGAAAGCAATCGAGAAGCTGAACGGCATGGACATCAGAGGCCGCACGGCATCCATCAGCTATTCCAACAAGGAGTAGCAGGATATGATCGTAGAACGACTTGTGGTGGGCCCCTACCAGACAAATTGTTACATCATGGGCAATGAGGAAACCTCCAGTGCATGGGTCATCGATCCAGGCAATGATGGAGAGCGGATCATTGACCGAATCACAAAGAGAGGCCTCACCCCTGTCGCCATACTACTGACCCATACCCATTGGGACCATATTGCTGCTGCTGGAACCTTGAAACAGAAGTGGCCGCATCTTGAAGTGCTTGTCTGTGAAAAGGAGGCTGACAATCTCTCCTATGAGCAAGTAAAACGGGCCTGTTTTGACAAGAGCTTCCTCCAGATGTATGACCAGGCGTTGCAACTGCTCCCAAAGGCTTCAGGATACCTTTCACACGGGCAATTTTTGCAGGACAGCCACCTCTTGGTCATACATACCCCTGGACACACAAAAGGTGGGGTATGCCTCTATCATGAGGAGGGTCAGTTTATTTTTACCGGGGATACGCTCTTTGCGGGAAGTATAGGACGTACCGACTTGGAGGGTGGTTCATACAAAGAGATTATTGCAAGCTGCAAACGGCTTTTGAAACTCCCTCCAGAGGTACAAGTCCTCCCCGGGCATGGCCCCACAAGCACCATCGAGAACGAGCAAACCAACCCATTTTTGATCGAGTAGGCGGGGGCCTCACGGCCCCAACCTCCCAGTCCACGCCGGCATACGGCATTTCAATCAAACGACACTTTCGATTTTCGCACCCGCATGGCCGGTTCTTTGTTGGTTTGTTCTCTTCATGTATTCAACTGTCAAAAGACAGCAACAAAAAAAGCCAGATAGCCCCCCTAAGGAGAACCATCTGGTTTTTTTGTGCGCGGGAACCGATGAAAGGCTTAGCGTCTGCCAGGAACCTCTTCTGCGTTCTTGCAATCAATGCAGAGCACAGCATACGGAATTGCCCTCAGACGCTCCTCGGGAATTTTCTTCCCACATCTGAGACAGGTCCCATATTTACCGTTATGGATACGGGCAATAGCGTTCTCAATCGAACGAAGACGATTTGCTTCATGCTTGTTGATCGCTTCCATTTTCTTGAATGCTATATCATCAGCCGCCACATCAATACTGTCCTTGATTCCCATGGAATTCACCATCTCGCGGAAGTCGCTGTTATCCTCACTGAGTTTTTCCAGCAGTTCCTTTCTCATGGAAATGAGAAGCTCTTCCATCTCATGCACAAATGCCTCGGACATTATTCGCCTCCTACAAGGGACAGTAGCTGTACCCCTTGGATTTTTATCCATATAAGATGGGGATAACACGCCCAGTTGTCAAGCTCCTTACCTCATTTTTAGTATATTCAAAGTATTTTTGTCTAAAATGGGTACCAAAACATAACATTTCCACAGAAACGCGAATAGAGACTGGCTGCAAGCAACGCAAGAGCCAGAGCCATCACCACATAATCTACAACCCTGAGCTTGCGTTGAAGGTACCAGGTACGTCGTTTCATTCGGGCAAATCCCCTCAGAACCATGGCATTGGTGATGATATCGATTCTCTCAAGGCTGCTGAACACCAATGGGGTAAGTACTCGCCCCACCGATACGAGTCGTTTCCTCAGTGGAGACTGAGAAGAGAAATCCACCCCTCTGGCCATCTGTGCATGCAGGATATGCATGTAGCTCTTGGTAACTTCCGGCAAGTAACGCAAGGCAAGCGAAACTGCGTAACTGATACGGTAGGAGATACCCATACGATTCAAGGAAGAGGCAAACTGGGATGGGTGGGTAATGCTTACAAACAAGAGAGCCATCGGGAAAATGGAGAAGTACTTCAAGGAGACCACAACCAGATAGAAGAGTGTCTCAGCACTAAGTGCATACTTTGCTTCATCGTTTCCGAGCAGGATGGTTCTGCTGCCAAGATAGCGTGTACCCTGGTCAGGGGAGAAGAGATAGATGAATAATGCATTCAAACCAATGACACCCAGCATAGCTATGATATAGGGAACAAATTTACGCAGGGGAATCTTGGTCATGAGCAGCAAGGAAAAGGAGACAATCGTACTGAATGCAAGGAATCGGATATCGAATGTGGTGAGGCAGAAGACAATCCAGACAAGAAAAAGCATGAACTTGGTGACCCCACCAAGCTGGTGCAAGGGTGAATTGGTCTCTTCATAGGCAAGTGCAAACCCAAACTTCCTTCCCTCTCTCTGTATCTTGGCCCGTCGCTTTTTTGTTGGATGCATAGTGGAGAGTTCCTGTCCCTGGTGAGGAATTTGGGCAATCGCAGATACCTGTGGTCGTTTTTGCTTCTCGTTTTGTACGAATGTCTCAATAAATGAAGCAACATGGGGGATTCCACACCGTCTTGCAAGCTGGGAAAGACTGGTCTCCTTCAAATTTGCCCTGCTCAAGAGTTCCTCATCCGCAAACACCTCACTACTCGGCTTGTCACAGAGCAGTACCCCGTCACACATAACCAGCGAGCGATCGGTATACTCCAAGGCCAAGTGCATGTCGTGGGTGATGAAGAGGATCGTTAAACCAGTCCTGCGATTCAGGTCTGAGAGGAACTCCATCAGCGCGGTATACCTCAGGTAGTCCTGACCACTGGTCGGTTCATCAAGGATAAGAACTTTTGGATTGGTTACCAAAATGGATGCAATGGTCACCCGTTTCTTTTGCCCATAACTGAGAGCAGAAATGGGCCAATGGTGATAGGGCCGCAGTGCACAGAGTCCAAGCACATCCATGACACGGTCCTTGATCATATCTTCCTCATAGCCCTGTTGCCTGAGTGCAAAGGCTACCTCATCGTATACAAGATCGCAGCTGATCATATGGTTCGGGTTCTGCATGACAAACCCAATCTTTGAGGACCTCTGGCTTGCTGAGTAGGAGTCGAGCATTGTTCCTTCATAGAGGATATGTCCACTGTCTTGCCTGAGCACTCCCATCAAAATCTGGGCGAGGGTCGACTTCCCTGCCCCATTGTTTCCGAGAATACTCACCATCTCTCCCTCATCGATGGTCGCACTGATATCAGAGAGGACGCTCCTTATCCCATCGTAGGAGAAGTTCAGATGTTCCAGTTCAAGGTGTGCTGCCTTCCTTTCTCGCCTCACAGTGGTATGTGTCTGCTCTTGCCAGGTTTTCACCTTCTCCTTGCAATGATCCAGGTTGAGCATTGCGAGATTACTCACATCTCCAAGCTTGCTGAGGTCACAACCTGCCATGCGAAGCGCAGCCAAGTACAGAGGATCACGGAGGCCGAGTTCTGGCAGCAGTCCGCTTTGCAACAACTCTTGGGGTGTCGTATCTGATACCAAGGCACCCTCTTGCATGACCAATATCCGGTCAACAGGGTATGCGAGCACATCCTCCATCCGATGTTCAATGATCAAGATTGTCTTTTCAGTCTCCCTGGAGAGCTGGTCAATAAGGCCCATTGCCTTGAGTCCGGTAGCAGGATCAAGATTCGCAAGAGGCTCGTCGAAGAGCAACACATCCACATCATCCACCAATACACCGGCAAGACTCACTCGTTGTTTCTGCCCCCCAGATATCTCTTGTGGACTCTGCTTCAAGAACGACTCCATCCCTACCACCCGAGCCATCTGGGTGACAAGCCGCTCCATGTGGGGGACTTCCATGCACTGGTTCTCCAGGGAAAATGCGATATCCTCCTGAACAGTCAGACCAACGAACTGTGCATCGGTATCCTGCAGGACAGTACCAACCTTCTTATTGATGGTATAGATATCGGCATCCCTCAGATGCTCACCACAGATGGTGGCACTGCCCTCCATCTTTCCCTTGAATGCATGGGGAATGAGCGCATTGATGCAGTACCCAAGGGTACTTTTACCACTGCCAGAAGGGCCCACGATCAAGACTTTCTCACCACTTTTGATAGAGAGATTGATATGCTTGAGCGTGGGTTCAGTCTGACCTTGATATGTAAAACTGAAATCCGTGAATACAATCTGAGAATCTTGCATGCATGCGCCTGTGGCATACACCACAGGAATACTCCTTTACGCTTCCTCGTCCCTGGAAAGTCCCTCTCGGCTCTTGTTGCGTTTTACAACCAGAAGCAGCAACAATGTCCCAAGAATGGCTATGACGATCGTATTGGAGAAGGCAATGATCAACTGCTGGGTAAGGACCTTGTCCATCGGCTCAGCGAAGAACAGGAAATCGAGCAAGGCACTGATCATGTACCCAATGAAATTCCCCAGGAATGCGAGCAGTATGAAGAGGCCAATGGAGGAATGGGACAGCTCACCCTTATCGACACAATTCTTGCTCATCGCAGGGAAGAGCCCAATAGCTACTCCCACGAGTCCACTTCCAAGCATCCAGGTAGGCCATACACCCCAACCTGCAAAGAGATCGGTCAGCCAGTGTCCGAGAAATCCCACCAAGAATCCAACAATTGGTCCAAAGACCGCTGCAAACAGAGCCAGAATGGCCATGGCAGGCTTAATCGTGGTATTGGCGAAGACAGGGATGCTGATCAATCCACCTACTCCATAGAGTGCTGCACCGATGGCAATGATGACGACAATGCGTACCGGTTGCATACCTTTGTTCTGTTCCATATTTGTTACCTCCCTTTGGGCAATTACCAATCATTTTATCACTGAAAAGCTAATTTTCCACCCCTCCCCGGTACCTATTCCATAGGTTGCGGCGAAATCTCCTTGGTTTAAGGCAACAGAAAGGTTGAGAAGGCTGTTGATATAGATGAGAGGCTCCCTTTTCTGTACCTCGGTGAACGATTTGCAGATGGGAAGATGGTACCCATATACAATTCTCCCGTTGCAACTGATGGTGGTCTGGACCTCATCTCCGTAGCTGAGGCCGAGCTCATCAAGGAACTCTGTGCCGATGTTGGTCCACAGGGAGCCATAGCGAGCATCGAGGATATCAACCGAACCAACCAAGGAGGAACCTTCCTTTCGGGCACGCTCCATCTTCAGCTTGATGGTCTTGGGTACAAGCGGGCCGATCTGTTCGAACTCCAAATCTCCTGATGCAAGTCTTGCACCGGTATAGGCGTAGACATCCCTGCCATGAAAGGTATGGCTCTTCTGGCTCCCCCTGAGACGATGCGTATCAACATTGATCAAGCGTATTTCAAGAAGGCCGATACTGTCTGCAATATGGGTGAGGGTTCCGTTGTCAGGGGTTACAACCAAGTGGCCGCTCTCAGTGAGGGCAACCACGCTTTTGCGCTCGGAACCGACCCCCGGATCTACCACACAGACAAACACGGTACCTTTGGCCCAATACGGCAGTGCCTGAACGAGACGATAGGATGCTTCCCAGATGTTGAATTGGGGAATCTCATGCGTCAAATCTTCCAGTCTCAGCAGATTGGAGATCCCGTTCGCTACCCCATGCATTGCGCTCACTGCACCGTCAGAGGTTCCAAAGTCACTCATGAATACAACGGTCTTTCGCTCCTTCCAAGCCCTTGCAGCCACCAATTCATTCCGTAGTCTCTTTTTCATCAAGCCTCTCCCGTTTGCCTAGCATCTGACGGTCAAAAATCACTGCATATCTGATCAGCAGGACGGAAAAGACCGTCAAAATCAATGCTACCACGACTATCAGGAGAACAGAAGGCCTATAGGCTGCAGCAAGCAGGGAAAACCCGACTAACAGGGAGAGGACAAGAACAATGATGGTTGGTGTCAGCCTACTCTGCTTCATTGTCCGATGAACTCCTTGATTATGGCAAGAAACTCATCATAGGTTTCAGCTATCTGTAAATGAGGATACGAATCTAGGATGTTCTGTGGTGCTCGGAAGAGACATCCCCCATCAGCTTCCTCGATCATGGTCAGATCGTTGTAGGAATCTCCAGCTGCAAAGGTGCGATAGTTCAAGTTCTTGAGTGCCTGGATGGCTTTCTTCTTCCCATCATGGAGGCGCATTCTATGACGCACTATCCGATTCTGGGTATCCACCTCCAAATTGTTGCACCAGATGGTGGGCCAGTTGAGTTGGCGCATCAAGGGGTTGGCAAACTCACTGAAGGTATCGCTGAGGATGACCACCTGGGTCATCTCACGAAGGGAGTCAAGAAAGGAGCGTGCTCCCTCCATGGGTCCCATCTGGGCAATCACGTCCTGGATATCTCGTAGAGTGAGGTTGTTTTCCTCAAGTATCTTGATTCTTCCAGCCATCAACTTGTCATAGTCAGGCTCATCACGGGTGGTTTTTCTCAGTTCTTCTATCCCAGTGCGCTCAGCTACATTGATCCAAATCTCGGGAACCAGTACCCCTTCCATATCAAGACATACAATATCCATCTGCTACCTCCCAGATTGTATTGCCTAGTATTACCGACAGAAGGCTTATAGTGCAAGAGGGAGGAGGAACCCAAGCATGCCAGCGGTTTCACTGAGCACTTCCACAGCACCAAGCACGTCCCCTGTCACCCCGCCAATTCGTTTTTTGCTGATACGCAGGACAAGGAGTGTACACAAGAGAGAGAACAGGAACCCAACCAAGGCATGCAGCCAATACGGGTTCTCTAGAACCAGCAGTGCCGTCAAACAGCCTACCACTTGCAGGGTAGGCAGGAGTGCATGGAAAGGTTTTGCTGAACGCACCAAAGCAGAGGCGGTGCCTTCTCCCTGCCTGGCGTATTCCATGAAGGAGGCTGCAAAAACCTGGTTCAATCTTCCCAGCATAGGGACAAGAAGCAGTGCAAGGGGTATTTCCACAAGGTGGCTTACTGCTGCGAACTGGATGAGAAGCACACAGAACAGCGTGATCAGGGCAAAGGCTCCACTGTGGCTGTCCTTCATGATTGCCAGAGTCCTTTCCTTGTCCCACCCCCCACCAAGTCCGTCGGCGAAGTCACAGAGCCCATCCAGATGGAATCCTCTGGTAAGATACGCTGCAAGGGAGATGACGAGCGCAGAGCGTATTGATGCAGAGAACGGGAGGATGGAAACAAGCAAGGAGCATGTTCCAAGGACAGCTCCCACAAACGGGAACCAGAAGAGAATTCTCTGTTCTTCTTCCAAGGGACGATAGGGAAGCGGGAACCGGGTAAGGGTGCGAAGTGCTCCCCCCAGACCCAGATTGATCACAACACCTTCCCCTTGAGTGCCAAGGGGAGTCCGGCAACCATCAGAATGACATTCTCAGCAATTTCTGCGAGATCCTGGTTCATCCAACCACTCTGATCCCTGAAGGCTCTGCTCTCTGCATCGGCAGGTATCAGACCAAGACCAGTCTCATTGGTAATAAGCAGTATTTCACAGGGCGGGACTCTGAGCACCTCATACAGTGCATCCAGCTCAGGGAACCGTTTCTCTGGTATTCCCCTATGGTGCAGCAGGTTTCCCAACCAGACGGTAAGGCAGTCAACAATGCACACCTCTACCGATGGGGGAAGATCCTGGATTGCCTGTGCCAGCAGCAAAGGTTCCTCGATGGTGATGAATCGGTCAGCGCGATCCTTTTGATGGGCAGCTATTCGCTCCTTCATCTCTGCATCGATCGGCTCAGCAGTTGCCACGTAGGCACGGGCTTGGGTTCCATCACAAACACCCAGTGCATAGTCCTGGGCATAGGAACTTTTACCGCTTCTCCCACCTCCTATGATGAGGGAGACACTGCTTTTTATCTTCGTGTGGATCTTCATCGAACCAGCAGTGGAGACAACAGTCCCCTTTTGAGAACGAAGTGGATATCCCTTTGGTTGGTTCTTTTTCACATCAATGGTTGCCATGCCTACCTCCCGATTCTTTTCCCATCATACCATGGCTTTCCTGCAATAGGGAGAGGGAAGAATCCAGATCAGCCTCAGAAAACACTTCCAAGGTAAGCACTCGCTCAACCATATCCTGCTTCATTTGCTGCTCAAGAGCTGCAAGAAAGCGAGAAATCTGTGCGGCATTTCCTTTCTCCAATCCCAAATGGTCCTTCCCTCCATGTACACCGTGCAGGTGGGCAACCCGTGTCCTGGACAAGAGAGAGGCAAGATTCTCTTCCATATCATAGCCCATCAACCAGATGTGCCCCACATCCAAGGTGATTGAGAGGTCAAACTCCTCTATTAAAGGTAGGACCAAGGAAAAGGGATAGCTCAAGGTCTCGGCGCAAAACATTCTGCTCGGCATCCCACATCTCTCCAGCATCGATCGCAAACTCTCCTTTAGTGCGCTGAGCCAACGATCAACATCGGATGCTGGGCTCCTACCATACTCCTCAGGGGTAAGGTGCAATACGTAGGCGAAGGGATCCAATGAAGATGTCAGATCCACGATCCTCTGGATGCTGTCTACAAAGCGATTACGCTCAACAATGCTTTGTGAACCTGGATGGATGTCCAGGGGAAAATGCACTGTATAGGTAAGTTGGTGCTCTTTTGCCAAGGATGCAAGAGCCTTGATGGTGCTCCTATCTGGAAGATTACTCATTGCCTCACTCTCAAAAAGCACCAGTTCAATGTCATCCACCTTGTCGGACAAATAACGTACATTTGGCAGGATGTCATCTGGAATAATGTAACTTGTTGTTCCAAGACGTAGTTTTTTCATGCCAACCCCAACCTCTGCAGCAGTTTTGTGCTATCGGTAACCTGTCCATCTGTAAAACTGGTCATATCACTGAGCAGGTGACTGGCCAGTCGCACAAGAGGCCAAGCAACCAAGGCTCCTGTGCCCTCCCCCAGTTGCATACCAAGCGATACAAGAGGCTCATCGCAACCAAGGGCTTCTAGCATACGTTTATGGCCCTGCATCCCTGACTGGTGGCATGGGACAAGGTATTCATGCAGCTCTCTCTCCATTCTATCGGCAAGCATCGCAGCACTGGTGACGACAAACCCATCCAGAAGAATAGGGATGCCATGTGCTGCTGCTTCCAACATCCCTCCGGTTATTGCCGCTATCTCATATCCCCCGAGATTGCAGAGCACGGAAAGAGGATCACGCTCACGGTGGATGGCAAGAGCCTGTTCTATGATGGCAATCTTATGGAGCAGCTCTTCATCACTCAATCCCGATCCTTTGCCGGTTATTGCAGAGACCGGCTCCCCGGTGAGGGCACACGCTATGGCCGAGGCACTGGTGGTATTGCCTACTCCCATTTCTCCGAAGGCAAGAACTTCTGCTCCGCCACTCAGTGCAGCTCTTACCCTCTGCCTTCCTTTCTCCATCGCCTTGAGGCAGGCTTCCTTCTCCATAGCCGGCCCTTTCAACATATTTGCTGTTCCATATGCAACTTTACAGTCAACAACGTTATCGGATGCAGCGAAGGTATGGTTCACCCCAACATCCACTACCGAAAGCGAGACCTGGTTCAGGGAAGCAAAGAGACTACAAGCTCCTCCTCCGCCGGCGAAGTTGCAACACTGTTGGTAGGTTATCTGCTGGGGGCTATGGGTAACCCCTTCAGATACCACTCCATGGTCAGCAGCGAACAACAACAAAGTGAGCCTATCCAGCGGGCCTTCCTTGATAAGGGCAAGCTTGATCGCCAAATCTCCAAGGATCCCGAGGCTGCCCGGTGGCATGGCTTTTGCAAGCAATTGTGCTTCAAAATACGCTGTACGACTGTAGTCTATGGCTTTGATTGACATACGTTCATTCTAGTTGAGGTTGCTCTGGCTTTACAAGGCGGAAACAGATACAATGCGCTCATGAACATAGCAATCTATCTCTTCCTTGACATGATCACGGGAATGGTCATCTCCATTATGGTGGTATCCAATACCCTGTTTGGACAGGCAACCACCATGGGGGTCTCCTTGATCGTGAACCATCTCATCGGCCTTCTCATACTCTCTTTTATCCTGTTCGTCGGCAGGAAGAAGGCATCCATCAACGGACCTGGCAGAAAGGTTCCCTGGTTTCTCATGTTCAATGGGCTTTTTGGCCTTGCAATCCTCAATCTCAACTACATCACGGTTGTCCATACCGGAGCTTCCCTTGCCATGGCATCCACTGTATTCGGCCAGAGTTTCTGTTCCCTGGTATTCGACCTTACCGGGTGGATGGGTATGCACAAGCGTAGACTGAACCGAAGCAAGGTCATCAGCCTCAGTGTCAGTGCCATTGGTATTGTGATCATGGCAAGTGGAGGCGATGCCACTTTTGCCTTCTTCTATGTCGTGCTTGGTGTACTGGCTGGTGCACTTACCATGACCCAGATGGTACTCAACAGCACGCTTGCCCTCTATGAAGGTCCGATACGGGCCTCTCACCGCAACTTTGCCGGAGGGCTGGTATTTGGTCTGCTCTTCTACTTCCTTTTCCAGAGAGAAGCTACCATGACGGGAATCCAGACGATCCCTACAGTGCATCCTCTGCTCATCACTGGGGGAGGCATCCTTGCAGTGTTCGTGGTAGTCAGCACCAGCTATGTCATTGTGAAAATCCCTGCAGTCTACTCTGCACTGCTGTTATCGTCTGCCCAAATCCTGATGAGCCTTTTCATTGACTTGCTCTTCTTTGACAGCTTCAGTCTCCCCCTTCTGATCGGGGCAATACTCATGCTCTTGGGAATGGCAGGGAACTTGGCAGCAGACAGGAAGCCTAAGCCTTAGCGATCCGATATACTTCGCTCTTCTCTTCCACGAAGCCTTCTTTCTGGAGTTGAACAAGGCAGTAGGATACCCGTTCTTCCTCAAAGTGTGAAAGAAGCGAGAAAATATCCCGCTTTTCTTTTGCACCAGTCTCTGAGAGCAGATGGATCAACTGACCACGAATTTGGCGGTTTGAGTTCTCGAACCTGGCTTGCTTGGCATAGTGTGCACTGCGGATATTGGCATTGGGAAGCAAGTATTTGAGCAGGACTCCATAGTCCATCAAGGCATAGTACCAATGCTTTGGATCATCTACCCGTAGTATCAGCTTCTCCAAGATAGCCTCCAGTTCCTTGTCCCTGATTTGATCTTCCTCAGGAAAGAAACAGCTTAATACCACTCGTCTGATATTGGTCTCCAAATAGATGGTTCGCTCTTGGAAGCTGAAGGCCCCAATTGCCGCAGCGGTAGCTTTTCCCACCCCGGGAAGGGAGCGTAGTTGTTCCTGTTCCCTGGGCAGGGTCCAATTCCACTGCTTGCTTATAGCGGCACACTTTCTCAAGTTCAGCGCCCTACGGTTGTACCCCAAGCCTTTCCAGTGGTAGAGCAACTCGTCAAGGCCGGAGAGGGCAAGGTCCTCCAGGGTGGGCCAGAGGGAGAGAAACAGCTCATACTTGGGGAGAACTCGACTTGTTTGGGTTTGTTGGAGCATCATCTCCGAGAGAAGAACATGATAGGGGTCACTCGTTTCTCTCCAGAGAAAATCCCTGCCATGCGCTCTATAGAAATCCATAATGAAGGCAATGAAAGCATCATAGCTTTCCTCGTTGCGGTGAAAATGGGGTGGAAGATACGTTCTGCTATCCTCTAGCGAGAGATTCGGGAAATCCTTCATTTCTTGTCGCCAAAGTTCTCCGGGAGTATGAAGTCACCCTTGTTGTAGTTCTCATTGGCCTCACGATCTTCTGCCTCCTGGATATGCTCAGCAGAGGGGTGCTCTCCCCTCTTCAGCTTATCCTGCTTGCGAAGATATCGCTCCATTGCACGGTGCTTGGCTGTCTCCCGCTGGTAGCTCTTCCCACTACTGATCATGATGGCAACTGGTCTGAGGCTCTTTATGTTGGCACAGAGAATTTGCAGTACGCTGGTAAGCGGTACAGAGATGAACATACCGGGAAGTCCCCAGATGAATCCCCAGAGGGAAAGGGATACCAGAATGACAAATGGGGATAGGTTGAGCTGTCCCCCTTGTAGTCTGGGATCAATGATATTGCCAAGAATCATCTGCGTGCTGATCGAGAGAATGCCTACATACAAGACATTCGTCCAATCGGGGGCAAACTGGATCAACGCCATGAAAATTACCATGGTCGTGACGATGACAGACCCGATGGAAGGGATAAAATTGAAGATGAATGCAAGCACTCCCCAGAGAATAGGTAGATCAAGCCCTGTTACTACTGCGGTGAGGAAGAACAGGACCCCCGTAAAGGCACTGATAACCACCTTCAGCAGGAGATATTTTGAGGTCTGCCGGGTAATACGTTCAAACATTACTGCCACTTTCATGCCCTTGCTCTTAGGTACCGCTGCAAGGAGCTTGGGAATAACACTCTGCCGTTCAAGCAACAAGAACAGCACAAAGATGTAGACCAAGAGTGCAACCTTGGTGATCGAGAGGAACTTGTTGCTGATGGATGTCAGGCTGCTGATGGCAAGACTCGACCAGTTCACAGGGAGGATTGAGAGAAAGGAAGCTCCATTGGGGAGTTCAATAAACTCACTTGCCCTGCTGGTAAGCAGCCTATCCAACGATACCACCTTCTCTACATAGAAAGGGACCAACTCCACAAGGGTGTCGACCGTTATGATAATAAACCAACCAGTGGCAAGAAAAATGAACAACAACAAGGCCATTACAAAGATAACCGAAATAATCTTGGGTACATGCAGATGGTCAAGCCGCCGAAGCAGTGGACTGAACAGGAGATAACAGAAAAACGAAAGTACGAGTGGAATCATCACATCCTTGGACATCTTCAACGCAGCAAATACAGCCAAGGTCGCAATGACGCCAAGGAATATTTGAATATACTTAGTACCTGAGAACGGTTTTTCTGTCATAGGACAACTATAGACCAGCTTGGAAAAACCTGCAATATCTGTTATTACTGGTTCCATGGACCAACAAACCAATTTGGATAGGATTCAAATCGTACTCGTTGACACGCAAGATGGCGCCAATATCGGTTCCACCTGTAGAGCCATGAAGACCATGGGTATTACCCGTTTGGTACTTGTAGGCAGACGTGAGTATGATGAGAACCGGGTAAGGACCCTGGCCCTTCATGCCAGTGACTTGTGGGAGCGTGCAGAGCGCTATACTTCTTTGAAGGACGCTCTTGCAGGAAGTGTTCTCAGTGTGGCTGCGACCAGGAGACGAGGGAAGTTTCGTAAACACAGCGCCCTCAACCCAACCCAGCTTGCAGAGGTCGTGCAGAAGACCGGTGATGGGCTCATCTCCATTGTCTTTGGGCGTGAGTCCGATGGTCTGACCGATGACGAGGTAGCCATGTGCAGTCAGGTTGTCAGCATTCCTACCAGCGACCAGTTTCCTTCCCTCAACCTCTCACAGGCGGTCCAGATCATCACATACTGTCTCTATGACACAATAAAGACCTATCCGGAAGGGGCAAATCCAGTGACGCAGGAGCGTTGTGAAACCGCAGCGCTCAAGGCGAGTGAAGCACTGGATGAGATCGGGTACTTCAAGCTTGGACAGGAAAAGCTCTGGACCTTCCGATTCCTCAGGGATGTATTTGTGCGTTCATCTCTCACCGAGAGTGAGATCCAGAAGATGGAGAAGGTCTTCACCAAGATGGCCAAGATAAAGGCCCACAAGAACAAGGACCAAGATGACTGATTCCTTCTTTGACCCCATGCCTCGTGTGGTTGCACACCGTGGTGATAGTGCCCACTACCCCGAGAATACACTCAGCGCATTTGAGAGCGCATGTGCATTGCAGGTGGATGTCATCGAGACCGATGTACATCTGAGCAAAGATGGTGAAATTGTCATCTGGCATGACCCTACCCTTGAGAGAAATACCGATGGAAGCGGGAGGATCGAGGACCATACTCTCGAGGAATTGAAAGAGTATGATGCTGGTTATATGTTTACAAGCGATGGGGGAAACACGTTTCCTTTCAGGGGAAAAGATATCCAGCTCTGTACACTCCGCGAAGCTCTAGAAGCATGCCCCGAGCAGCGCTTCAATGTAGATCTGAAGAGCAAGGAGCCGGCAATTGTAGATGCATTCATCAAGGTCATTCGTTCCCTGCACGCAGAGAAGCGTGTGGTGGCCGCTTCGTTTCACCTTGGCAACTTGAAATTGGTACGAAAAAAAGCCCCGGAGATACAAAGCAGTATCACCACCTTGGAGGTGGTACCGCTTCTTGCCCTTCAAAAACTACATCTGCTTCCAAAAAGAGGGCGTACGGTCATATTCCAAGTTCCCGTGAGACAGTGGGGCATAGAGGTGGTGACATCTGCCTTTGTAAAAAGAATGCATGAGCGTGGTTCCATCATCCAAGTCTGGACGATCAACGAAGAGAGTGAGATGAGGCGACTCTTCAAGATGGGAGTTGATTCTGTTATGACCGACAAGCCATCTCTTGCCATCAAGGTGGCAAAAGAGTTGGGTTTACGATAATATCCAACAAACCAAATACATTACTAGAAAAAAAGAGAGGTACCTTTTGGAACATTCCAAAGTCTACTACACAAATTTGCGCTGCAACAACGGAGATTCTCGTCTGGATAAGCTCAATCGCTTGGTCAAACAGGCAGGGATTGAGCATATCGACTTCAAGGGTAAGTTTACTGCAATCAAGATGCATTTCGGAGAACCGGGAAACTTGGCATTCTTGAGACCTAACTATGCTGCTGCCATAGCATCCTTGGTTAAAGAGTTGGGCGGACGACCATTTCTTACTGATTGCAATACACTCTATGTTGGGGGAAGAAAGAATGCACTCGATCATATGGAGAGTGCATATAGGAATGGTTTCATGCCCTATGCCACGGGTTGCCATATCATTATTGCTGATGGTCTGAAAGGTAGTGATGAGACGCTCGTACCAGTACCAAATGGTGAGTATGTGAAGGAAGCGAAGGTTGGAAGGGCTTTGATGGATGCAGATATTCTAATCAGCCTCGCCCACTTCAAGGGACATGAAGCTACAGGCTTTGGAGGAGCTCTCAAGAACATTGGAATGGGAGGAGGTTCCAGGGCCGGCAAAATGGAGATGCACTGTGATGGGAAGCCACAGGTCGACCAGAGCCTCTGCATTGGCTGTGGGGCCTGCATCGACATCTGTGCACACGATGCACCACATATTACTGACGGACTCTCCTGGATAGATCAGGATAAGTGTGTAGGCTGTGGCAGGTGTATTGCTGTCTGCCCGACTGATGCGATTTCAAACAACGACAATAGTTCAAATGACAAGTTGAACTGCAAGATTGCTGAGTACACCCATGCAATTTGCCACGGACGTCCCAATTTCCATATCAACATTGTCACCGAGGTTTCTCCGAACTGTGACTGCCACAGTGAGAATGACCTGGCAATTGTCCCTGATGTAGGGTTCTTTGCTTCCTTCGATCCAATCGCGTTGGACAAAGCCTGTGCAGATGCTGTAAACAAACAACCTTTCATCCCCTCCTCGGCGTTGGGAGAACGGGAGCACTCTCACCATGACCACTTCACTGACACGCATCCCACTACAAGCTGGAAGGTTGCACTGGAACACGGTGAAAAGATTGGTTTGGGAAGTATGGACTATGAATTGGTCATAGTACGATAGAGCTTGAAGGAATTAATCACTTTTTTTTCTCTTTGAGCATCTTGAAACCTTGCTTGCAGAATAGTGCTACCGTACGATGCACCTATAACACGTAATTAAAAAGGAGAAGATTGATGCGTAGAGTAGTGACAATGGTGTGTGTTCTTCTGGTTGCAGCTTCCCTACCCCTTTTGGCAGGGATCAACAAAGGGACGGTTGCGGGGTATTATTCGGTAGAAGCGTCCGAATATTCATTTCCAGAATTAGGATCAGGAGCCAAAGTGGATGTTGAAAGCACCATAATGGGATTGATGGTAAAGGGAACGTCCTTCACGAATCCGGCAAACCAACTCGGCTATTCATACGATGTACGAGTAGGAAAAACAAATGAGTATTCCGTTGATGGAGATGAGGTGGAGGATACAGATGACTTCCCCCTCAGATGGGATATTGGCGTCTATGCTGCCTACCAACATGATGTTTCCTACGATACCTTCCTTGAGATGGGGGCCGGAATCCAGTTTGGCAGCCAGAAAGAAACATATGAAGATAGCGGAGATACGATATCGATGGAGATTTTTAGTGCATATATTGGTGGGTATGCTGAGATAAACTATGCTCTCAATGCCATGACATTCCTGAATATTGGAGCAAAGGCTCTTATCCCCATCGGTGGTACACTCACGCTTTCTGTAAACAGCGCCTCTGACGAGACTGACATTGAAATGACCGGCTTTGCCCTTGCCCCCTACGTTGGAGTCTCATTCGCCTATTAGATTTTCCTCTTGAGAGAAGAGAATGGCCCGAAACCATGATGGTATCGGGCCTTTTTCTATGACTCTTTTGCTACTATTTGAGCATCTTCTCAACAGACAGGTTTTCACCCTCAATATCCTTGAAATAGTTGTAGGTGTTCACCTTCAACTCACCACAGGAAGCTTCATCGCATACGATGATTGCCTGGCGATGGAGCTGAAGAGCACTGCATGTCCAGTTCTGGCTTACCCCACCCTCGATAGTTGCCTGCAAGGCACGTGCCTTTGCATGGCCGTTTACCAGAATAATGACCTCCTTGCTGTCAGTTACCGTCTTAACACCAACGGTAAGAGCCTGGGAGGGGACCTTGTTCAAGTCATTGTCAAAGAAACGACTGTTCATCACCTTCGTATCATAGGTTAGTGACTTAATACGGGTTTTACTGGAAAGAGAGGAAAATGGTTCGTTGAACGCAATATGACCATCTGAACCAATACCCCCAAGAAACAGTTCAATACCACCATAAGCTGCAATTGCATCTTCATAGGCGGCACACTCTGCCTCCAGGTCCTTTGCAGTACCATCAAGGATGTGTACATTTTCTTTCTTGATGTCGATATGGTTGAAGAAGTTCTTCCACATGAAGGTGTAGTAGCTCTGCTCGTGGTCCCGAGGCAGGCCTACATACTCGTCCATATTGAAGGTCACAACGTTAGCAAACGAGACATAGCCTTCCCTGTTCAACCGAATCAGTTCAGCGTAGGTTCCCAGTGGGGATGAACCGGTGGGAAGCCCCAGCACAAATGGTTTGTTCTCGTTTGGTTCGAACTCCCTGATCCTACCGGCGATATATCGTGCGGCCCAGAGAGAAAGATTTTCATAATCATTTTGGATGATGACTCGCATAGCATGCTCCTTGTCGTTTCATCATAAACGGAAAGGCGAAGGGAGACAACTATCAGAAGGCTTCCTTGATTATCCCTCCCCCAAGAATCCTGTCTCCTTCATAGAGTACCAATGACTGGCCTACCGTTGCAGCTTTCACCGAATCACTGAACACTGCAGTAATGGTACCATCACTGTTCATATGGGCAACGGCTTCTGTAGGGTACCCAGTGGATCGGATCTTCGCTTGTACGGCAACTTCCCCGTCCAAGGAAGCTCTACTACCCCAGACAACCTCATCAGCGGTAACGGTACTCTGCAGTGTATCCTCCACAAAGCCCACGATTACCTCATTCCTTTGTGCATTGAGTTCCAACACGTAGAGAGGGCGCTCTGCTGCAATACCCAACCCTTTTCTTTGCCCTATGGTGTAGTGCCAGATTCCGTCGTGGGTGCCTAGGATTTCTCCCTTTTTCGTGACAATATTCCCCTGCTTGTTTTCTACTTCCAAGAGGTCGGTATAATCTCCATCGTAAAAATCCTGGCTCTCATCTTGGTAGACCGTATGGAAACCTTGTGCAACATCAATCTCCCGGGCTTCCTGCTTGGTCATGTCTCCCAGAGGGAAGAGGGTCGCAGACAACTGTGCCTGGCTGAGACGATAGAGAAAATAGGACTGGTCTTTCTTCAGATCTACTGCTCTTGTTATGGCAAACCGGCCATGCTCTTCAGTAATCCTGGCATAGTGACCGGTTGCAAACTTATCAAAGACCATCCCACTCTCACGGGCATAGTCGACCATCGCACCAAACTTGATCTTCGCATTACACCAGACACAAGGGTTTGGGGTACGGCCATCCATATACTCATCCTTGAAGTTTGCAAGCACGACTTCCTCGAATTGATCACTCAATTCCAGGACATGGTGCTCTATACCAATCTTCTCACAGATTCGCTTGATAGCCTTGATGTCATCACTTTTATCAGGGGCAAAACAGCTGGTAGAACCAAGAGGCCGAGTCAAGTGTGCACGGTTATTCCAGATGGTCATAGTGACCCCTGTAACATCATGTCCCTGCTGCTTCAACAGATATGCTGCAACGGAGGAGTCTATACCTCCACTCATTCCTACCAGTACTTTCATCGTCCCTCCGAAACCCTATCAAGCCAGATAATAGACGAAACCGCCCTGGAATCCAAGGCGGTTTCTTCAAGCGAGAGTGACGGGACTCGAACCCGCGATCTACGGCGTGACAGGCCGTCGCGATAACCAGCTTCGCTACACCCTCATAGCAAGAGTGAAACTACACTATCCCTGTATTTTTGTCAACAGAGGTAAAACCAAATTTTCGATTTTTCCCTTAAAAGAGAACATACAACGCTTATGGTCGTACAAAGAAGGATGATGATGGGGGAACAGGAATCATCCTTTCTTCAGAAAAAGCTGCAAACAACAACTCCTGCACTTCAGTCTTTTCACTCCGTAGTACGGGACATTCCAGAAAGACCTCGTAGCCACCAGTGCCTGTTGCACGATAGTTATTCATGACCAATGTAAGGACTTTCTCAGGATGTTTGAGGAGATCCTCGCCTTTGTAAGAGAGCTTGACTACTCGCTGACCAAGAGGATTACCAATTGCAAACCCATATTCGAGATTCTGATAATAGTCATAATTATAATGCTCGACCTTTGGAACAAGAAATTCCTTGCTTATCTGGATTACTCCATCTACCACCGTAAAATAGGAAGCACAGCGTTCCAATGCCTCCTTCAGAGTCCAACCAGAAACCTCCAATACCACCAAGGTATTGGGAAATGGGTATGCAGCAAGGACATCTCCTGCCTTTACCACCGGCCCAAGAGACCTTGGATGATTAAAGAGTGAAACGCAGGAGATGTCTGCCCCACTGTGATCCAACTGTATTTTGTTAAAGAAATCTGCAAGGCTGGAGCCATGGACTGCGCTTTCCAGTTTCCCCTCATCGGTAAAAGCAACTTGAGTTCTCCCTATCTCCCTGTCAAGCGAGAGAAGGATTTTTCTCTGGAGTGGAAGATACTTCTCTGCAACTGCAGATACTGTACTATTTGGGAAAATCTCCCCTTCCCCACAGTGGTGAAGTGACGCTCGTATCCGTGTTTTCTCCAATTGCACCTTGCCGTAGTAGAGAGCATTGCTCATACACTGCATGGTAAGACAGTTCCCGATATAGTAAGGCTCGACCTTTGTGTGTTGGTGTGCGGTGAGCAGAACGTCAAAGCCAAGGGAGGCCAACTCATTCGCTCGGTTCTCGCGATAGGAAGTCCTTGCATGGGAATCTTCATACCCACCGTGGTATACACAAACCGTGTAGTCAACTGCTTGCTCTCCGAGAGCCTTCAATGCAGAGGATGCTTCCTCCACACAATCCAATATCTGCAGGGAACCAAGATTCTCCCGATCTTCCCAAATATTTACATAGTCTGTTACAACGCCTACCACCCCTACTCTCACCCCATCGTGCCCAACATGGATATGCCAAGGAGCCACCGCAAGGTTGCCTTGGACATCCCGCAGATTTGCACATACAAGCTGCGCATCGAGGTGATGCACAAATTGCTTGAAGACATCATACCCAAAGTTGAAATCGTGGTTTCCTGGGACGAAGACCTTCACCCCTGCTGCATTCATCGTCTCAGCTTGAGGAAAGTCCACAAACCCATCCTTATAGACCTGACGAGCTAAGGGAGAACCCTGTAGGACATCTCCCCCATCAATAATCAGGCAATCGGGATCGAAATGACGAGATAGAGAAAAATACCCTGTATTGGCTCGCTCCCCCTGTATATAATCGGTAGGGTACAGATAGGAGTGCATATCACTCGTATAGTATATAGTTGCCATTGCTATCCCCTTGCCAATTTTTTCCTCAATTTGTTAGAAAACCACTCTACAAACAAAACCAAGAGGATCAGGCCGACCAAGACAGCCCCTGCGTCGCTCCAGCGATAGCTGGCCATGGCAAAAATGAGTGGAGCACCGATTCCCCCCGCACCTACCAAGCCAAGCACGGTTGCATCCCTTAGGTTCATATCGAACCGATAGATCAAAGTGGACATGAAGGAGGCCGATAGCTGGGGAATAATCCCATATCGAATTTTTTGGAACAAGGTGCATCCCGCGGCATCCAGACTCTCAATGATCCCTGTATCCAGGTCCTCAATAGTTTCTATGAACATTTTTGACAACATTCCAACCGAAGCAAGAGACATGGTCAACAATCCTGCAAAAGGACCGGGACCTGTCACCATGATGAACATCAGACCATAGACAAATGCTGGGATTGTCCTAATTGCCATAATCACAACTCTTCCCACAATTGCGATATAGGAAGGCACAATATTTGAGGCGGATAGAAAAGATATGGGAACCGCCACAACTGCTCCTACCAGGGTACCGAGGAATGCAATACATATGGTTTCCAATAAGAGATATGCGACCCCATTTGATGAAAAGTTAAGCAAAAGAGAAGGTGTGGGGGTAAGCAATCCTTTGAAAATATTCCTTGCCACCGTCAATCCTGAGGATCCTCCAGTATTCAGCTTGATGGCGCTTAGGGACCAACCCAATACAAGAACCATTATCAAGGTTACAACCAGTTGTTTTCTCCAAATCTTTGGTTCTTTCGAAAGCTTCTCTGCAACAGTCAAAACCATGGTTGCCTCCTATACAAGCTTGCTTCTCAAATATTGAGAGAGCGACTCAATTGCTGCTACAGTCAAGAATAAGGCAATCAATATCATTCCAACTTTTCCATATTCACGCCAGCCAATTTTTTCATTGAGTATTAACCCAAGGCCACCTGCTCCAACATACCCAAGAATGGATGCATAGCGGACATTTCCCTCAAAACAAAACAAAACGGTAGAGAGATAAGAAGGCAGTACCTGAGGTACAATGGCATACCGTATTGCGCTCGGTTTGCCGCACCCCAATGCCTCAAGAGCCTCAAAGGATCCCATCGAACAAGTCTCCATGGACTCATAGAGAATCTTTCCACAATATGCAAAGGTAAAGACAGCGATGGCCACGGTACCGGCAAGAGTTCCGAGACCGAATATATAGGTCGCTATAAGTGCAGCCACCAGAGTAGGAAGCGTTCGTACCACTGAAAAGAATACCTTGAAGAAGGCAGTTATTGCCTTTGCATGAACCAAGTTGGTAGAACTCAAGATGGAGAACGGGATACAGGCAATCGCACCAATGAATGAACCAAGCAAACTCATCTTGAGGGTGTCAAGCAACGGTTTCCAGATTTGGGGGATATAGGAGCCATCGGGTGGAAACATATCCAAAAGCATGACAAAGAAGAACTTCATCCGTTTGATGAGCACCGCCAAGGAGAAATCGGTAATTTTAATAGATATCATGATCATCAATACCATTATCAAGAGAATGAGTGGGGTGCGGCTCCTTCTCTCCCATACGGTTTTCCCGTTCTCAAGTATATACTTTTTAGGCTTGAACAGTCTGTCATACAGATTCATCATCACTATCTCCGTAGATTTTCGACAATACCTGTGCATCAACACGATGGGAAGGACCGTCATACACAATGTGTGCACTTTTTATCCCGATGATCCGATTTGCGTACTCCAGAGCCAACTCTACGTGATGGATGTTGATAATGACCGTTATGCCCAGTTCCCTATTGATCCTCTTGAAATCATCCATCACCTGCTTTGCCGTCACAGGATCCAAGGCTGCAACAGGCTCATCAGCAAGAATAATGTTGGGATTCTGTGCCAATGTCCTGGCAAGGGCAACGCGTTGTTGTTGTCCGCCTGAGAGTTGGTCAACACGATCATAGGCTTTCTCCAGAATACCGACCTTGTCCAATGCTTCCAGTGCTTTTATCTTGTCCGCCTGTGAGAATACACCAAATATTGAACGCCATAGGGGAAGGTCAGGCACACTGGAGGTGAGAACGTTCCTGATGACGCTTGTCCTGGTCACCAGGTTGAAACTCTGAAAGATCATTCCAATCGAACGTCTCAGCTTTCTCAGCTCCTTCCCTTCCAAAGAACCTACATCAATATCGTTGACCAGTAATTTCCCACTGGTTATCGGGTGCATCTTGTTGATTGCCCTAATCAGGGTGGACTTGCCTGCACCAGAGCGACCGATTACCGCTACAAACTCACCATCATCCACATGCAGGTTAATATCCTTCAAACCAATGGTTCCGTTCGGATATACCTTGTGTACATCTATAAACTCAAACACATGCTTCTCCCAATTTCAAACCTTTTCCCAGAAAGGACACTGAACATCCCTTCTGGGAAAAGGGGCATCATTGATGCCCCCCGTCCAGTATCAGTTAGTTGCTGATACCCCTCAGGATATTCTGGGCTTTTCTCTCATTATCATAGTCAGAGGATACTGCCTTCTGATACCCGGTATGACTGTATACAGCAATTACCTTCTTTCCCTCTTCTGTCTTATTCAGATTCATGAAAGCGTCCTGGAGCGCTGCAACGAACTGGTCAGTCATCTTCTCACTTGTTTTTGAGACAGAGACGGTGTCATTGTAGATCATTGGGGTAACCCCAATTACATCAGTCTCTTCCCAAATGTCAGCTTTTCTTCCGTATGCTTCTTTCCACTTTGTCTCTTGGTCACGACGGGCATCAGCATAGGTAACCAGAAGGTCTACCTGACCTGCTGCAAGACGGGCGAATGCAGAGCCGTAGCTATCAGACTGTACTGCGTGAGAAAGGTCACCGATGGTCTTACCGTCATAGTTATCCATCAACCAGATGGTAGGATATACATATCCTGCCGGGCTGGTAGAGGACATGACAGACCAGTTGGCACTATCAAGATCTTCCCAAGTGAGTTTCTTCCCAGCATTCACCTTTGCACTCAGTTCCTGCCCCTTTGCAGAAGGTCCTGCGATCATCAGTGCACGATATCCAATTGTCTGGGCGTCAGAAGCAGTGATAGGTTCATTGTTGTTCCAATCGCGGGGGTCATCACTATCGACACTCAGCCCATCACGAGTGGCGGTTAAGATTACATCACAGCCATCTTCGTAGAGCAGATAGGTGTTCGCTGGGATAAGACCTACATCTGCGGTTCCAGCCGACAGAGCTACACCAACTGCTTCATAGGTGGTACCAACAGTAATTTCGACATCCTTCACCGTGTAGCCACTCTTTGCCAATTCAGCAATCAAGAGTTCTTTCAACGGTTCTGTTACAGTGATAATTTCTGCAGGCTCCCTACTTGGTACGTAATAGACGCTCAATTCACTGATGGTTTTTTCATCTGTTACTTCAGAACTCCCCTGTGCAGACAGTGCAGCCAGACCTAGCAACAGAACCAATGCAATCAATAGTGATCTCTTCATGTCCTTTCTCCTACGGATTTGGTATTAATTTTGCGGGGACAAAAATACTGAAAACAGTATCCCGTTCCTCGCGAATTCGCTCGAGCAACAATTTCAAAGCTGTCTGAAAGACAGCATCACTGAATATCTGTAACATGGAATAATGATATTCCGTGGTGAACGAGGGACTTTCCATATCTTGGTAGATGACCACCTTGCTCTCTACTCCCCGCTCCTTCAAGCCTCGCAAGACTCCCTCTGCAAAGGCACAGTCACTTACAAACAATCCACGGGGAATGTGTTCCGCGGTTTTTGTCAGGTAGTATCCGCTCATGGCATCCATCGTACCGATGAGGATATTCTCTTCCCGATAGAGTTCTTTCTCTCTCAATAATGTTGTGAAGTATTGCAGTCGACGTCGCCCTATTTGATGACCCTGATGCTCATACACCCCACCGAAATATCCAATATCAGTTATACCTTGCGCAAGGAAAAAGGAGAGCACCTGCTCTTCTGCATTCTCATAGTCCATCACAATGCGGTCATAGGTATAAGAGTTGCTCTTGTTGTTGATCAGCAACAGGTGTTTGCACTGGTTGCTATAGCTGGCAATTTCCTCTGTGGAGTACTCTCCCAGGACTATCAATCCATCAACAGGTACATCTTCATGACCATCTACGATACGTACGTCATACTGGGTTGAGATTGTCTCCAAGCGGGAAAAGAATGCTTCCTCATATCCCGGTTTAGCGATTGGAGCAGATATAAATCCTATAGTGTATTGGGGTAGATTTCGAAGTCTCTGGGGGATATATCCTATTTCACTGGCAGCCAACAACACAGAGGTCCTCACTGCCTGAGTTACTTTCAAGGTTTCATCCTCATTGAGAATCCGCGACACGGTTGCTAGGGATACCCCACACCTCTTTGCAATATCTTTCAACGTAGCCATGGCAACTCCATGCATTCAGACTTACATGAGAATAGGGTGTTGTCAATCAATTTTAGTAAATTTAACTAAATCTTAATACTTGTTTACTGGACACAAAAAAATCCTTTGCACACCAAAGGTGGACAAAGGACTTACAATAACGAGAGTGACGGGACTCGAACCCGCGATCTACGGCGTGACAGGCCGTCGCGATAACCAGCTTCGCTACACCCTCAAAAAGTACTCTTGGAAACTACACGATAGTCCATCTTTTGTCAACATGCTTTGCGGTTGCCATAACAGCCACCCTTTCGTATACTGCCCCCGTAGGAGATACCCATGCAAGAATCAATCATGTTGTTCTTTTTGAATATCGAGAATCCTGTGCTCGACTTCCTGGGCAATCTGGCTTCCCTCCTTGGGGAACAGACCTTTGTTATCGCTGTCATACTCTACATCTTTTGGAATATTGACAAGAAGAAAGGGTTCGGCCTCTACTCATCAGTATTGCTCTCAGTACTTGCAATGGGAGTATTGAAGGCGACGGTCCGAGCGCCTCGTCCTTTCCAGGTATTGGAATCAATCCAGGGGAAACGACTGGAAACCGCTACCGGGTACTCATTTCCCAGCGGACATACCACCACCGGTGCAGCATTCTATGCTGCACTTGCTCTTTCTTTTAGAAAACGAAAGCTCAGTATCTTCTGTGCCATCATGATGACCCTTGTAGGAGTAAGCAGGCTCTATCTCGGGGTTCACTGGCCCATCGACGTGTTTGCCGGCCTGTTGCTGGGTGTCACCATCAGCTTTGCATTCTACCGCTATATTGATCGACTCTATGAGAACAAAGATATATTGCTCAAATATTTACTTATCCTAGGCACGTTCTTCGCTCTTGGAGGCTTGGCCCTCAGTATCATGCTCAACTTCTTCTCTGCAGACGAGACCGCATTCAGTGACCTGATGAAAATCTTTGCACTTGGTGGGGGTGGGTACCTGGGCTTTGCCCTCGAGACCAAGAACGTACAGTTCTCCACAGAGGGAACCACCGGCAGGAAAATTGGTCGCTACCTTATTGGATTGGTTGTAGTACTGCTCATCATGGGCTTGGGGGCCATCATCCCTGAGTCAATCGATGCAATCGGCGGTTATATCCGCTACACGTTGGTAGGATTCTGGGCAACTGGCCTCTATCCCCTTATAGGAAAAAATCTGCATCTTTTCTCTGATGCTCAATAACCTTTGGCTCAATGCCCTTGGTGATCAAGAACCGGCGAAGATCGAGCAACTCATTGAGGTGCCCGTTGCAGAGCCGGTACATGATCTTGCCGCACATGATCGCATCATCCAGGGCATAGTGTGCTTGATACTCCATATCGAAGTAATCAACCAAATAGGCAAGCTTGTAGCTGTGCATCTTTGGCCACACTTTGCGTGCAATGGTAAGGGTACAAAGGTAGCTCATCTCCCGAGCTTCCAGATCATAGGCCTCAAATGCGGCCTTGAGCACCCCCATATCAAACACTGCATTATGAGCGACCAAAAGGTCCCTTCCAATGAAATCGCGCATAGCCGGCCAGATCTGGTCAAACTCTGGGGCAGCAAGGCACTCCTGGGAAGAGAGCTTATGGACCGCAGTCATCCCAGGGTCAAAATACGGGTGCTTGGGACGTATTAGGGAGTAATACGTCTCAAGCAGCATTCCCTCTTCATCAAAACGGGCAAGTGCGACTGAACAGGCACCCCCTGGGTAACTGTTCGCTGTCTCAAAATCCAAGGCAACATAATTCACGATTGCTTTCCCAACATTATGGACAGGATGGTCTTGTCTGTCTGCTCCATCCCTTCATGACTGATTCTGGAGAGAAAGTCCATACTCTCCATGCTTGACTTCCCTACAATACCGCTTTCACTTCCAGGAGATAGTCCGCGGAAGGCAAGCTTGCAGGCCAAATTTGCTGCTTCCACACAGCTGTAAATTTTCAAGGCACAGGTGGACTTTGCCCCATCACAGATAATTCCAGTAAGGTTTCCCACCATGGTGTTGAAGGCACGATCCATCTCTTCCAAATTTCCACCAAGCAGATAGACCAATCCGCAGGATGTCCCAATGGCAGCTGTAAAGGCACCACAAAGTGCGCTGAGACGATCTTTTCTGGCAGTCAGTCCCAGACCAATAAGCTGACTTAAGAGCAATGCCCTACCTAGTTTCTTATCATCACTCTTTAGATATGCAGCAACTACTGCGATAGGGACAGTCAAGGTAATACCCTGGTTTCCACTGCCGCTATTGATGATGACCGGGAGAGGACAGCCAGCCATTCTCGCATCACTGGCAGCTGCGGCCATGGCTGAACCTAGGCTGAAAGCATCAGCTAGACTCTGTGGCTCTTTTCCAATAGGTTCAGCTGCAATTCTTCCAACCGAGAGTCCATACTCCTTGTCAAGCGAATGCCGAGCAATGGCAAGGTTGGTCTCCTTGGCATCAAGGACCAAGTCAATAGCCTCCTGGGGAGCTTGTTCAACCCATGCAAGCAGGTCGGCAAGCCCGGCGGAGTCCAAAAACTGCTCATCCTCAGCCTCCAGATCAGTACCGCACGCATCAACGGCCAATTTTCGTAGGATTGTCCCGTTATGCTGGAGGAAACTGAATCGGTCATGCTCACCGCTGATGATTGCTATGGCCATCTCTTTTCCTGCCCTTGCGGTCACCTTGATATACAAGGGGGGAACTCCACTGTCTATGGAAAGTGAAACAGGAATTACAGAGGCTCGCTTTACCTGTTCAGGAGAGAGACTGCTGAGGATGCTCAGTCCATTCTCACTATCTCCCCCACTTGCACCAAGTGCAACAGCAGCCTGGATGCCCTTGAGAGAGCAGTTGGGGATCCCAACGCCCATTGCATTCTTGACCATGTCACGACTGGTACTGATCTCTAAAGAATCAGGTACCACACCCAATAACTCTGCAGCCTTTGCTCCAGCGAGAGCTGATGCTGCAGGCTCAGTGCACCCCATTGCAGGGCGCAATTCTTTTTGTAATATTTTGAGGTATTTATCCATAAATCTACTATAACACTGCTCAGATGCGCATTCCAATCAAAAAAAATCGAAATATCCCTTATCTTGGAACATCTGCAATAAAGAGCATTCCCTCCACTTCCAAGGTATAGGAATCGAGAGAGGCTGCAACTACATGACAGCTACCCTTGTGGAGTGTACGCTTCTCCTTTCCTGAGATGAACTGTGCGGAACCTTCGGTTACGAAGAGCAATTCAATGCTTCGCCTCTCCTTGATCGTATATGATCCGGTTGAAAGAACCATAAGGTGGAACTCTTCAGTGGGAGTGAGCAAGTGCAACCTACCCGAGGTACCTCGTACACTCTGAACCTTCCGTACTTCTTTTCCCCTGATATCAGTGACCTTCATCAGTTCCTTCACATCGACTTTCTTGTTGGTCAAACCCCCGCGAAGCACATTGTCAGATGCACTCATCAACTCCAAGCCATTGCCCAGCACATAGGCATGCAGGGTTCTTGGTTCGAGGAAGAGTGCCTCGCCGGGGGCGAGGTGTTCCACATGCAAGAGGAATGGGCAGAAGAGCCCAGGATCCTGGGGATAGGAGAGATAACTGGCAAGTACAATTCCTTTACTCTCCAAGAACCGACCATCAGCAGTAGTTGTGGGAAGTTCCTCATGTTCCTTCAAGCTGGCAATGTACTCTTCAATAATTCCAGAGAGCTGCTCCTTGTTCATTGTATAGAGCTGTTCAAATAGACGAGCAAGCTGCTTGTCAGGATCTTGGTCCTTTTCATCAAGGTAAGAGAAGTGGATTGTATAGCCTTTAGGTATCAGAAGTTTCAAGGCTGGCACAACCTCTTCAAGGGGACGGAATCCACACATGGCGGTAATTGGGGTAAGTGCATAAATAACTTCTGCCTTGCGATTGGGATCCTTGTAGTTCCAAAGCTCCTGTGGGAGGCGTCTACGAATATGCTCTTCCCATTCCCAGCCAGCCTCTGCTTGAAGCTTGTCGGGATGAACCTGGATGGAGAGGGGTTTCTCTATGGCCAAAACCTTTAGGAGCAACGGCAGTTCATCGCCGAAGGACTCCTGGTGATCTTCACCAAACCAGTGCAGGCTGTCACCTTTGAGGAAAGAGGAGAGATTCTGGTTGGATTCCACCACAAGTGCATCACCTGAAGGGTGCGTCCCAAACCAAAGCTCTGCCTTGGGTTTCCCATCCTCTGGAACACCCAGCAATGCCGGTATAAATGAGGTATTTCCCCATGCATACTCCTTGATATGTCCCTGTATTTGTACGATGTCCATATCGGCCTCCCAAAGCAAGTATAGTTTGCTTGAACCAAGAGAGCAAGTAAGCGCATTGCATCACAATTATTCAAACCGAAAAATAGGGTTTCCTCACACTAGGAATCTAACCGAAACCAATTGCTAAGAAGCATTATGACTCAGCGCCAGAAACGTCTCTATCGCATGATCCAATCCTATTTCTCTTTCCCTGTTTGCCGGTATCTTGCTGCAACCCCATGGACTGCTGATTTCCTTTCCCTCATCTTCAACCCCCATACTTTCAGTATGAGCTCTGCCCTGATCCAGGGTTAGGGCCTGTAATGAGGCAATACAGTACTTGGCATTATTCTATGCCAATTTGTTCAAACTCATAGCTAATTGTCTTGATGTCATACACTTTTGTATTCTTGCATTCACAGATTTCTGCATCAAATAGGGTTAGGTTATAACCATCTTGACTCATCGTACTATTGAACTGAATACCATCACTTCCCAAACTCTTGATAAAATCACTGATATACTGAGTTGGTAGATAATCAAGTTGACTATCGTGTCGCCTCAGAGGTTTTGCTATCTCTTTCGCAATTTTTTTCAAGGAATCTAGATTAATCGCATGCATTGTTAAATCAATATCTGTCATTGAGTTTGCAACAAAGGGACTTATCTTATCGATCTGTGCAAGATCAGTAACTTCAATATCCCTTTTAAGTATAAATTCTCCTACTGTGACGTAGTCATACACTCCTGCACGAATTTCATATAACGTGGTATCCGCATTATCCGATAAATACAACCTGCTAATCCCTCTAGAATTAACGCGACCAGCCGATGCCTTATCGACTGGAGGAGGTCCCATTTCTTTAGGTTTTAAGCTAGATTCCTTTGGACAAAATCTGGCTCTATAGAAAGTTTCCCCTCTACGATGTGTTACTTTCACGCAAGAAAGAAAGAGCTTGAGAATCTCATTATTAATGTAGTCAGTATGAAATCGATTATTTTCCTTAATCTCTCTGACAAACTCGTCCCATCCATATGTTTTTAGAAGCGAGTTTTTCATAAGATATTGCTTGTCACTACTCTCTAGTATTCCTACAGGCCTCGTAAATAAGGCTGGCTCTTCTTGGTATCGTTCTTGGCAAATATTCTCTAGCAGTTGCTGAACCACTTCACGAGACACAGAGAAAATACTCCAATCATCTACAAAAAAATCTCTCAATAGCTTAACATTATTCTTAGGTATTGCGTTTGGGAACACACTGACAGGTGTATAGACATCTAATAACCCATCAAATAATTGCGAAATAGCCGAATCCTCAGATAATTCATAGACAAGAGTGTTGGAACATCCACAGAATTCACAATCGCCTTTCATCTGCTTGCTTCCTATGATTGAGCGAATTTCGATGTCCGAGAAACAATCTATGCAACACTTCATCTAACGTTCCCTATCCAAAAATGAACCCATCAATTCCAAATGATGCATTATCGACAATTTTTTAAGACTTCCCAATCCAGGATAGGTTTGATGCTCATAATGCTCCAAGAGTATTCGAAGCCCTAACGTTCGTGGTACTTGTGGATTTGAAGCACACCAATTATTAAGCTTGGATAAGGCCTCATAAAATTTAATAGCTGGGTTTTTAATTCCATCATTAGTGTCAGATACAAAATGTCTGATCCTGAGACTATTATCAGATGCAAAATATACAATATGAATTGCAACAGCACGAGGTGCAAAACCTTTATCAAAAAAATCTTTTCCAATCACCGAATAATCAGAAAATCCTTGATATCCTTCTTCTTGATAATATAAATGATCTGTAGAGAATGGTTTATCTACATCTGCCGAGTAGTCTGCCGATCTTTTTCTTCGTTCAAATCTATCTTCGCACAGTACTTTATTCTGTCTGATATTACGCTTAAACGCAGTCTCATCAGGTATCAGAGCGAATCGTGGTATTTTCTCATCAAATAACGTGCGAAACGTTTCTAAATAATCATAATCATCGATGAAAGTTAGTAGTTTTCCTGAAAAAATACCTTGTTGCTTCAATTTTTCGAAAACCATATGAGCATCTTTCTGAACGATAATACCGGGGATTATATTTGTATTCTGATAGTATACATCGAGCTCTTTTTTTAGTGAGTTCGTTCTACTACCTTCAGCTGGCTTTTCATATTCATCCTGAAACGATCCTATTATAGGATTCTGAATGATAGCAACCTGATGATCTTTTTCTATGCATATTGAAATTGCTTTTGTCAAAGTACTCGTCAATTTAACTGGTTCTATGACCGGTAAAATTTGTTTACTCAGCAAGCCTTCCGCAACTAATTCTCGGATTGCCAATAGTTCAAATTGCTTACCCCGCAGGATTGGGAAATACATACGTCTACCCTCTAAATTGTTGAGAAAGATACTCACTTAGCAGTAGTCTCTCCTTGATAGAAATATTTGAGAAATACGCAAGCGATTTAAGTGAATCGGGAATCTCAGAAATATTGTTTTTCTCTACCTTACATCGTTTCTTTAGCTCATTAAGAACCATCATATATGCTTTATCAAGTGAAATCTCAGCAAACCATGCATAGCTCATATCGTAGTAAAACACTGGAGTAGCTGAAGGAAGTTTCCTGTAGTACGCAAGGAGAATATTCTCGTACTCCTTCTTTCTTAATAAAGAAAACAGAGAACGATGATTGACTCTTGAATCGTCTCTTATTGGGTCTTTCTTGAATTTATTACTCAATCTGTTCTGCTTATTCAGTACGTAAATTCCTACAGGAGTATCAGCCAGTTCGGATTTGAGCTTTGAAAATCTAGATTCAGATGTCACTATACATACGTGATCAAAAGCTTTGTAATAGTTTTCAAGTTGTCTTCCCAGACGATCAAATGTATCCAATTCTGTTTTAATTTCATACACAACAGCTTTACCGTTAATCAAGACAAAATCTGCAATTGAATTTTCTATGGGTATCTGTGTCAAAGCTGTCGTAGTGCGTACACTATGTTTTCCCAAAAGCAGTTTCATTAGCAATGTATTCTGATAAAAATATTCATTTCTGTAGGATTTAGACATGAACTGGTATAATTGGGATAATATTGCTCCATTGCTCAAGCCTTCTGGAGAATGTACATATCGTTGGGCTACTTGAGAAAATGCAGGAGGGGTTTTATGCTCCAGAAAATCATCGAATACTTTTTGTGTGAAGAGTTTATTAATGATTGCATTATTTGTAGTCAATCCATACCCTCCCTTGTTCATTCCCCATAACTAATTGTCGCATAAAGAACAGTGATTCTCAATCAATATCACGCTAATAGACTTAAAAATATCACCCTATGCACAATAATTCTGATTAAATCATACTTTATATTCTTGATACTTGCACCCCTTATTCAAGGAAGTAACTGGAGAAGAAAGGAGCTGTCATAGTATTTTTTTCTCTAGACCGATTGGCATCACAATTATTCCAACCGAAAATAGGGTTTCCTCACACTAGGAATCTAACCGAAACCAATTGCTAAGAAGCATTATGACTCAGCACCAGAAACGTCTCTATCGCATGATCCAATCCTATTTCTCTTTCCCTGTTTGCCGGTATCTTGCTGCAACCCCATGGACTGCTGATTTCCTTTCCCTCATCTTCAACCCCCATACTTTCAGTATGAGCTCTGCCCTGATCCAGGGTTAGGGCCTGTAATGAGGCAATACAGTAAGCCCGCCATACGGCGGGCCTACCCTCTTTGCATTTTTAAGAGACTATTTATTCAGTATCTTGGGAAGGAAGACCATGGCCGCTGCAAAACAGACCAAGGTAACTATCCAGGCTGCAAGCACATTCAAGAAGATTCCACCCACGACAAACCCCACCAAAGCACATGATGCAGAGGTAATTGCATAGGGCATCTGCGTTGCAACGTGTTCAAGGTGAGGACATCCTGCACCGGTAGAACTCAAGATTGTTGTGTCACTGATCGGGGAAGCGTGGTCACCGAAGACCGATCCACCCAGTACAGCGCTCACACTGATCATGGCAGCATTGAGCAGTCCTGCATCTGCCAAACCCTTGGCCTGTGCAAGACCTACAGCGATCGGCATTACGATTGGAATCATGATAGCGAAGGTACCCCAGCTCGTTCCAGTTGAGAAGGAGATCAAAGCAGAGAGCGCGAAGGCGATGACCGGGACCAATGCTATGGGGAATCCACCACCGACAACGACATCACTGAGGTAGGCAGCCAAACCAAGGCCACCATCTTCAGGACTACTCTTGATGACCGTTCCAATGGTCCAAGCCATGGTCAGGATGATGAGAGCTGGAACCATGCTCTTGATACCGTCGGTAATTGCCTCGCTGGCCCCCTTGATGGTAAAGAGCTTACGAGCTGTATAGTAGATATAGGTGATCACCAAGGTAAAGATGACTGCATAGAAGAGCGCCATGGAAGCATCGGTATTGTTGAAGGCATCACCGAGTGACATGGAGGCTGCAGCAGCGCCAACGCTGGTAATGATCTCCCCGTCGATGGAGGAGAGATAGGTGGTTACCGGAAAGAGAATGACCGCAGACACAATCAGGACAATGATCGGGAAGAGCATATCCAGAGGCTTTGCCTTGGCTGCATTCACATCACCATCGATGTCAATTTCACCCGGTGCTGGTCCATATGTCTCATTGTACAGGTTACCGGTTTCCTTGGCGTAGGCAATACTCTTTGCCATGGGTCCAAAGTTCCTTCCACTCAAGATGATGACCACGACCATGATGATGGTAAGCAGTGCATAGAGGTTATAGGGAACTGAACGGATAAAGAAGGAGAACTCACTGACCCCAAGAGTATCGAAACCCTGTGAGCCCTTTACAATGGACATGACAGTGATCACCCAACTGGAAATGGGAACAAGGATACATACAGGAGCTGCAGTAGAGTCCAGAATGTAGGCAAGCTGAGCGCGCGACACCTTGTTTTTGTCAGTGATAGGACGCATGACCGTTCCAACTGCAAGGCTGTTGAAGTAGTCATCGATGAAAATCAGCAAACCACAGAACCAAGTCATCAAGAGGCTGGTCTTCTGTGTGTGCAACTTATCTGCTGCCCATCGGCCAAAGGCATGGGCTGAGCCGGTCTTGCTGAGCATACCTACCAAGCCGCCAAGCAATGCACAGAAGAGGAAGATACGAATATTCCAACCATCGTTGAGGGAGCCGGCGATCATGTCGGTAAGATTGATGATTGCTACCAGAGGATTTCCACCAGCTACGATCAACGCACCAGAGAAAATTCCGAGAAACAGGGAAACCACTACATCCTTGGTAATAAATGCAAGGGTAATGGTAAGAACAGGAGGGATGAGTCCCCAAATTCCAAAACTTGTCATAGTGACCTCTCATGAGGGTGATAACCCTAAAGTGTGATACTAGGGAGACTATACCATACGTTTCGTAACAAAGTGAAGGTTAAAAACAGCATTTTTGTAAATTTTCTTACATATTGTTATTAAAATAACACAATTAAAAAAAGAGTTTTCCCAAGACGTGCGAATGCCCTCCTTTCCAGGGAGGGCATTCCATGAGTAAGAAGCACGACACTAGCGAGAGAAGAGAGAGAATCTCAATGAGAGCGCATCGAGTGGTTTATCACCAATACTCTCTCCGTATTCCTGTACATAGTAGGCTGCGTCGATGTGGAAGATGAGAAGATCAAATCCAGCACCGATGGACTTGTAGCCTTGGCTGATACCAGCGCGAACGTCCAGGATGCTCAAAAGTCTGAGAGATGCTCCGATGCGGGTCTGCTCGTAGAAGGCTCGCTTCAGGTCCTCATCCTTCAGGCCACTCATGGCCATGACATCCACCACATCCACTGCCAGAACGGGTCTGATCAAGGAACCGATATCGGGAGCCCAGGTGAGTCCTGCGTCCAGTCTCCAGTCACTCTCAATCTCAAACTCTTCACTGGTGAATAAAGAGTCGTCACTGGTATCATCTCCGATCTCTGTTCCTAGAACTTCTGCAGACCAATCATTGATTGATTGATAGGTGGTCATCTTGTAGTTGCCATTGAAGTTCTTTGCAGCTGCAGAGAGCGTCAAGCCAATCGGAAGATTCACATTCACACCAGCAGAGATTGGAAGGGCATACCCGGCAATAAAGGGAGTATCATTGATGAGGATATCATCAATATCCTGGCTGCCATCAATCAATGAAGTAGCAAGATCGTCGTTTATTGCTTCATAATACCCTTTATAAACAGCCTTTGCAGTAACACCAAGGTCAATACTTACCTTTTCAGGGACAAGACCAATTCTGAAGCCAAGGCCGGCGGTAGCTGCCGTGGTAATTTGAGCAATCATATTCAAGCTACCAGAGTCATAGTCAGACTGATAGCTCATCAGACGCTCCTGCATTTCAAGCGCCAAGCCAAAGCTGCCGATTGTCAGCACAGTGGATACATCAGTGGTCAGTACATCACCATAGCCTTTTTCAAACAGATTAAGGAACTCAGCAGCAACCAGAGCATAGTCCTCATCACCTACAGCATCAATCAAATCACTTTCCAAAATTGCGGCTGGATTGAATGCGGTAACGGTAACTGAAGGCAACGTAAATTTGAATCCCGACTTTGCCAAGTTAGCTGGGTTGACCAAGAAACTATCATGATAGCCCCTCACTCCCAGTCCTGCACCACCCATGCCCAAAAGGCGGACATTGGTGCCAACAAATGGCTCAGCTACTTGCTTATACCGATTCACTAGTACTGGATCGTAATCATCGGCTGAAGCAAATACCATGGTCGGTCCTACAATGAGCAATAAAAACAAGGTAATCAATAGTGTTTTTTTCATGATATTCGCCTCCTACTCTACATCTGTATCATCTGCGAACCACTCTTCAATGGTAGTGGGCAAATCATCCAGCAGTTCATCAAGATCTTCATTCACAAAACCGGAAATCTCTACAAGCACCTTAGTTCTTGCAACCAACTTGGTAAGCTTACGCTGCATTCCATCGGACAGAATATATGCTTCCATCCCACCAAGTATATTATCCATTATACCCGTATCGAGCGTATCAGTGGCAACCAGTGTCCCCGCTGCAAGCTTGGGATTCTCATTCAAGAATGCGGCATATGCTAGAGACATGGACTCATACGCCGGATCTTCATTGTTATTATAGGTGGCGTAGTTCTCATAGTAATCATCAATCATCGTTGTCATGAACGCCAGAATATACTTGATCAGTGTACCAGTGTTGATCTTATCTTGCTCATTCTCTGAGAGCGTCCCCTCCCTATAGAAGGCAACTGCCTGGTTGAGGGAAGCGAGATACACTGTCTGATTGCGGATGAAGCTTCGATATTTCTGGGGGGTATACACATGACTTGTACCGGAACCGGTGATTCCCATCACCTTTATAATCTTAGGTACCA
>JBFWKK010000015.1:0-41837 GCA_050252715.1 Sphaerochaeta sp.
TTCTGCAATGAAACATTGAAGCAATCCACCACCAAGTATCATACGCTTGCAAACAGCCTGTACTGGGCACTCAAACAGGATGAATTGGAACTCTACTACCAGCCAAAGATTTCCCTCGAACGTGAAGAAATCGTTGGTTTTGAAGCCTTGCTCAGATGGAACAACCCAACCTATGGTATGATCCAACCGGATCACTTCATTCCCTTGGCTGAACAGACCGGAATGATCAAGCCAATCGGGCTCTGGGTATTGAGAACGGCCTGCTTGCAGATCAAACAGTTCCAGGCATATACGAAGAGGCAACTTTCCATCAGTGTCAATCTCTCAATTATTCAGCTGAAGGACTCATCCATTGCAGAAAAAATTGCAACCATTCTTCGGGAGACCGGCACCCCTGCCCATATTGTAGAGGTGGAGATCACCGAGAGCGTGGCATTCCAGGACGAACCCGGTATACTTCTTCGCTTGCAGGAGCTCAAGGAGGTGGGTCTCTCCATTGCCATAGATGACTTTGGAACAGGATACTCTTCCTTCAGCCGACTGAAGCTGTTCCCTTTCGACACCCTTAAAATTGACATTGAATTTGTACGGGCAATCAGCAGCAATGCCCATAAGGACAGGGCAATCATAAAGAGCATCATCCAGCTTGCGAAGAATTTGGAACTGTCGACCTTGGCAGAGGGAGTGGAGAATGAGCAACAACTTGCATTCCTCAAGGAACAGGAGTGTGATGCCATCCAAGGCTATCTCTTCTACCGGCCTCTTCCCGTTGCCGCAATCATAGAGATACTTGCAAATCCCTAAAAAACCAACCAGATTCTCTTGTCCTCACCCTACACGCACTGCTACACTCACTGCATGGAAAAGCAAAGCTCATTACACCTGCTATCTGATGGGAGAACACTCACGATCAGATCCCTCAATAGCGCTGATGCGCCTGTGGTGGTCACTTATATGAAGGAAATGTACACCAATTCACCCTACCTTGTTCGCTACGGCGATGAGTGGAATGTAACCATCTCTGAAGAGCAGACCTTTCTCGAGAATGCCGAAAAAGCAGCTTCCAAGTTGCTTTTAGGTGGGTTTATTGCAGAATCGCTCGTAGCTATTTCTGACTATTCCCCGGTTGGGAACTCCTACAAGCTGGCACATCGCTGTGAGATGGGAATTTCTGTCTCACAGGAAGAACAAGGGAAAGGCATCGGCTCTCTGGTGCTGAAGACATTGATTGCCTCAGCGAAGAGGACAGGGTTTGAGCAGATGGAGTTGGAGGTTGCAGCGAGCAATTGTGGAGCCATACAACTCTACTTGCGAAATGGGTTTTTCGAGGTGGGAAGGATTCCCCACGGAATTCGCTACCGTGATGGGTCCTGGGAAGACCTCATACTTATGGTCGTCACCCTCTAGTTCCACCAAGGTGATCATTCCACACTTCTTCTCGAAAACCAACCAACACAACATCATCCAACACTAATAGGGGGCGTTTGACGAGCATTCCGTCAGACGAGAGGAGAGTGAACATCTCTTCCTCAGTCATTCCGGGAAGCCGATTCTTGAGGTCATAGGATCGATAGAGTTGGCCACTGGTATTGAAGAATCGTTTCAAAGGCAACCCGCTCATGCGATAAAAGGCCTGTAATTCTTCCTTGGTTGGTCTTTCCTGCTTGATATCCCGATACGTATAGGCAACCTTGTGCTTCTCAAGATAGGCAACGGCTTTCCTGCAGGTCGAACATGATGGATAACAAATAATGGTCATGGTATATTCCTCTCTCATTATCGTAACAGAGCAGAGTTCCACCGGCAACAGGATAAATCTGCTCATTCCCCTAGACCAAAGCGAAAAAAGTTGCTATATACAATATGTTTTGGGTAAAAGGTTTTTACAAGAATCCTGCTGACAGGGTGGTCGAAAATCAACTGTTTATGTATACTTAGCAGGATTGGTTTGCAACAAAGGGCAATGCCTAAGGATATACATGGCCTGAGAGAGGGCCGAAAAGGATGAACATAGGATGATCGCTGATAAGAGTATCAAAGAATTGGAAAACTCCTCCGTCGCACTGACGGTCACTGTGACCGCTGACACCATCGAAAACGATTACCAGGCTGCTTTGAAAAAGTATGCTGCCACTGTCCAGATCAAGGGTTTTAGAAAGGGTAAGGTCCCCGTATCCGTTCTGGAAGGAAAATTTGGTAAGGCGATTCGTGAGGAAAGTACATTCAATACCATCGAAGACGCATTGAAGGAAGCATTGGCTGATGTCGAGGACAAGTACAAGCCGCTCTCCTTCAGCACCCCCGAACTGCAGGACGAGGAATCTCTCCTCCCCTTCGAAGCCAACAAAGATGTAACATTCTCTGTCAAGTATGACATCATGCCCATCTTCGAGACCCCTGAGTACAAGGGCTTGAAGGTTACCTATCCCAAGGTGACGCTCAGTGAAGAGGCAGTGACAGCAGAGCTGGACAAGCTCCGCGAGCAGAATGCCATGGTCATTGACAAGGAAGGGGCAGCTGAAATGGGCGACATCGTCACCGTTGACTATGTCGAGCTGGATGAGGAGAACAATGAGGTAGCAGGAAGCGAACGCAAAGAGTTTGTTTTCACTCTCGGAAGCACCTACAACTTCTACCAGATTGATGAGGACATCGTCGGTATGAAGAGTGGAGAGGAAAAGACATTCTCCAAGACCTACGCTGAGGACTCCACTGTTGAAGGGTATGCCGGAAAGACCATTACCTTAAAAGTGAATGTACAGAGCGTAAAGTATCGCGATATTCCAGAGCTTGACGATGAGTTTGCACAGGATGTCAAGGAAGAGTACAAGACTGTTGATGATCTGGTGAAGGCAACACGGGAAAAGCTGCAGGCTGCCCTCGATGCAAAACTTGAGAACGAAAAGCTCAATGCACTGAGTGAAGCTCTGCTTGAGAAGGCTACCATTGCTGTTCCCCAGAGCATGATCGACATGGAAGTTGAGCAGAGCTGGAAGCGCTACATCCAGCAGATTGGATTAAGCGAAGAGCAGATTCTTCAGTTCCTCAAGTTCCAGAACCAAACCAAGGAAGATATTACCGCCCCTTGGAGAGAGGCTGCTGAAAAGTCTCTTCGCATCCAGCTGATCATGGAAAAGATCAAGGAAGCAGAACAGTTCCCCCTCGAAGAGGAAGAAGTGAACAAGGCAGTGGAAGAACAGCTAGGGGAGGTCACCGACCAAGCTCAGCGGGATTACTACCGCACCATGATCGAGGACGACCTTCGCTTCCAGAAAATCGCTCCCTTCCTTCAGGAGAACAACACGTTTGACGAGGGAGAGGAAGTCGCCTATGAGACATTTATGAGTGATACCTACGGCGCATAAGCCGCAGCCACTCAAGAAGCATATTATACGTGAAAAGGCGGGTCCTCACTGGTTCCGCCTTTTCAATCCCAGCTACCAAAGGGGGCTTTTACCATGAATACTCATCCAGTACGGATGCAATCAAACATACCGATGGTCGTCGAACAGTCTGGAGTCGGCGAACGAGCCTACGATATTTTCAGTCGTCTGCTTAAAGACCGAATCATCTTTCTGGATGGTGAGATCAATGATGCAACTGCTGATCTGGTTGTGGCTCAGATGCTGTTCCTTGAATCAGAAGACCCGACCAAGGATATCAGCCTCTATATCAATAGCCCGGGGGGCTCTGTTACTGCAGGACTTGCCATCTATGACACCATGCAATACCTGCATAGTGATGTGCAGACCATCTGCATGGGACAGGCTGCCAGCATGGGAGCATTGCTCCTCTGTGCTGGAAAGGAAGGGAAACGGTACATTCTCCCCTCCGCACGGGTCATGATCCACCAACCATGGGGGGGCGTTGAAGGCCAATCGTCGGATATCTCCATCCATGCACGGGAGATTGGCCGTTTGAAGAAACTTACCATTGATATCATTGCGAATCATACCCATAAGAGCTATGAACAGATTGCCAAGGATGTTGAACGTGATTTCTTCCTCGGTAGTGATGATGCTGTTTCCTATGGTATCGTCGACAGTGTCATGAGAAGGAGTTAACAATGGCAAGGAATGCAAAAGTCTGCTCGTTCTGCGGGAAAAGCCAAGATGAGGTCAAGCGTCTCATAAGTGGACCGGGAGTCGCCATCTGTGATGAGTGCATCAAGGTCTGCAATGATATGCTTGCAGGAGATCCTTCCTTCCAGGAAGAAGTGGTAGGACTACCCGAGCATATCCCTACTCCCCAGGAACTGAAGGAGTACATGGATGAGTACGTAATCGGCCAGGAAGATGCCAAACGAGTACTTGCGGTTGCAGTTTACAACCACTACAAGCGCGTCAAATACCAGAAACAAATTACCGAGCAGGGTGTTGAGCTGGACAAGAGCAATATCCTGATGGTCGGCCCTACCGGAACCGGAAAGACCCTGCTCGCGTCCACACTCGCAAAGAAGCTTCAAGTCCCCTTTGCCATTGCAGACGCTACTACCTTAACCGAGGCAGGATATGTTGGAGAGGATGTGGAGAACATCCTGCTCAAACTGATTCAGAATGCCAACGACAATATCAAGGCAGCAGAGTATGGGATTATCTTCATCGATGAGATCGACAAGATTGCAAAGAAAGGGGAAAACCCATCCATCACCCGCGATGTCAGTGGAGAGGGCGTTCAGCAGGCTCTCTTGAAGATCATTGAGGGAACTGATGCCTCTGTTCCTCCCCAGGGAGGACGGAAGCATCCCAACCAGGAGATGCTGAAGATAAACACAAGGAATATCCTCTTCATCTGTGGTGGTGCATTTGTCGGGCTGGATAAAGTCATTGAGAAGCGTGTCTCTTCCCATGCGATGGGCTTTGGAGCAAGCATCATAAACGCTCAGGACAAGGACCTGCACTCCCTCTACAGCAAGTTGCTTCCCGATGATTTGGTCAAGTTCGGTTTGATCCCTGAATTTATCGGAAGACTGCCGATCCACGTTGCACTGGACAACCTGACCAAGAAAGACTTGATGAGGATTATCGTGGAACCGAAAAACTCAATTATCCGTCAGTATGAGGCATCCTTCCGTCTTGATGGCATCGAATTTGTCTTCAAGAGTGAAGCAGTGGAAGCAGTGGCCGAGAAGGCCTTTGAACAGAAGACCGGAGCTCGGGGACTACGTTCAATTGTGGAGAATGTCATGATGAGCATCATGTACGACATCCCGTCCATCAAGCAGGTAAAACAGGTCATTATTGGACGAGAATGCGTTCTTGATGGTCAACAGCCTGAGGTAATCCGTGGAGCCTGAAATGTTTAGTTATCCTCCCATTGATGAAGAGATTCTTTCGCTTTTGCGGCAGAGACAGGAGTTCATTGTCATCGGTCACGTCAGTCCCGATGGAGACTGTTTGAGCAGCCAGATGGCCATGAACTCACTGCTTTTGAAGATGGGCAAGACGGTCCACATGGCAAATGCCGGTCCTTTTGACCGATCTGAGATTACGCATCTCAGATCTGATTTCCTTGCCCATATCGACGAGGAACTCAAGAGTAGGAACCCCTTGGTTGTAGTGGTCGATTGCAGTGCACCAGAGCGAATCGGTCATCTCGCCCAAGAAATTGAAGGGCTTACCACGGTCATATTCGACCATCACAGCAGTGGCGAACAGTTTGGCACCTACCGCTACATCGTACCGCGTTCTGTATCCACCACCTTGATCATCATGCAGGTATACAAGGCCTTGGAGGTGGAGATCACCCAGGAAATAGCAGAACATCTCTTCTTCGGGTTTGCCACCGACTCTGGCTTTTTTCGGTTCATCAATGCCTACCGTGGAGAGACGCTTCGTCTAGCCGCTGAGTTGGTTGACCTTGGGGTCTCTCCCAATGTCATGAATGACCGCATGACCGGCGGCAAGAGTCTTGGCTACGTTAAATATCTTGGCAAGTTGATCGACCGTAGTGAATCTTTCTTTGACGGGAAGCTTATGCTCTCCTCCAGCTGCATGGAAGACAGCGAGACCTATATCACTACCGACAAACCCAGTGATTCTCTCTACACCATGCTGCTCTCTGTACAAGGTGTTGAGGTAGTCTTGTTCTTCAAGGAACTGGCTGAGGACAAGACCGAGGTAGGCTTCCGTTCCTCACATCAGAGCTCCATCAATGTCGGAGCCTTGGCAGAATCCTTTGGAGGCGGAGGCCATAAGAAGGCTGCAGGGGCAACCATCAACCAACCGATCAAGATTGCAAAGAAGATGCTCCTTGATGCTGTTGAGGCATTGCTGAAAGCGTAACTTGGCATACACATTGCATGGACATGTGCATCATCCCCCAAGGAGGCACAACCATGCAATGGTTACCGCTCTCAAAGACAGAGAGCAAAAACCTTACCGAAGCGGTAATCCTATTCCAGAAGCATCGCCATGATACAAAGCTGTATCATGCCTTGCACAAGAAAACCCAGCAAATCCTCTATTACATGCCTGCCTATCTCCATCTGCTTGAGGAGGAGGATTGCAGTGCATTTCTCCTATACTGCTACGAGTCAATAGACCACTACCTCACCACCTATAAGTTGGGAGGGCTCTCCTATATCGGCTATCTGACTCAAGTCGTGAGAAAACGGTGCAAATACTTCCTTGTCATGAAACGTGCCGACGAGCACAAAGAACGCATCATTCTCGAGAGCGAATATTTGCAAGAGGGTGAACAACCACTTCTCAGTGGGGAGACTGCACAGTACACCACGTTCTCCAGCAAGCTTGTCAGCGAGATGGACACACTTCCCAAGCTCTTCAATCAGTTGCTCTATGCACGCACCATTGCTTTACCGCTTGAGAATCCAAAACTCAAGGTTCTGCAGAAGTTGATCGCCAGCCCTGTCAATCGTAAACGGTTTCTCATAGTCCTGACACTCTCCCCGAACCTTGCAAACCAGTATCTTCTGGAAGAACTTGCCATGCTGCTGGAGGTTGAGGTTCCCCTGCTCAGCCAATACTTGAACACCGCCGGTATGATGTTCAAGGAGAAGGAACGGCTCAAGGAGGAGTTCCAGATGACCAGCAATCGCCACTTCAGACGATTACTTGAGATTGAAAACCAACTCCAAAACACTGCAAAGCGTGAGGAATATGAACGACTGGAAGCATTGAGAACCTGGACTGTAAAGGTCTATAAGGCAAAGGTGGAACAGATCAGAACTATGGAATTCCGACTAAGCCACCGCCAACTCGGGGTGCTGCTGAATATCCCCAAGGGTACTATAGACAGCTCGGTACACTACATGAAACGTGTTCTCAGGGAGTATGTGGACGAAACAGGAGACAAAGAGTATCTTTAGGGACATGAATATTCTGTTGGCATCTAACAATCAGCACAAGAAAGAGGAATTCTCCAGAATCCTAGCAGGTCATACCATCATGCTCCCACGGGAGTTGGGTATTGCATTTGATTTTGAAGAGGAAGAGGAAACATTCAGCGAGAATGCGTTGGGAAAGGCACACGCGCTTTTCCCCATGGCACCTGAAGGATATCTCATACTTGCGGATGATTCAGGCCTCTGTGTTGATGAGCTGGGGGGACGACCCGGGGTAAGAACCGCGCGCTACGGTATGGAGAGCTTTGGTAGAGTACTGGAGAGTGAGGAACGCAACGCGTATCTCCTCAAGAACCTTGCACATCTCAAGAAGCGGGAGGAGCGCAGTGCGCAGTTTGTCTGTGCATTGGCACTTGTGGTGGACAAACGGAGAGAGTTTGTCTTCTGTGAGGCAGTCGATGGATTCATTGCAAAAGAGAGCTATGGAGCGGGTGGTTTCGGCTATGATCCTGTATTCATCGTAGCAGAGAAGGGAAAAACCATGGCAGAACTCTCTGAAAAAGAGAAGGACATCTTCAGTCATCGAGGAAAAGCCACGAGACATCTCATGACCATATTAGGAGAAATAGAAATACTATGAGTATACTCAGCAGAGCAGAACAACAAGAACAAAATACCTGGGATCTTACCAGCCTTTTTGCTGATGCAGCATCCTGGGAGTCGGCAACAGATTCGCTGAAACAGCGCATTGAAGAGGCTGTAAAGCTCAAGGGATCCCTCAAAGAAGGAAAAGAGTCGTTCCTCAAGACCATGCGCTGGTATGAAGAGACCGGAATCCTAACCGAAAATGTGTACAACTGGGCATTTCTGAACTATGCTTCGGATGCTTCAGACAATAATAATGTGAAGCGTTACAGCCTTGCTTCAAGCCTCGTGAGCCAACTCTCAGCAGCAATGGCTTTCTTTGACCCTGAACTGCTGTCAATTGAGGACGATGTCATCCAAGCCTATCTTGCCGACAAGGATTTTAAGCCGTATGAGGTGTATATCAGAAAATTCAGAAGGTTCAAGGAACATGTACTGAGCGAGGCTGAGGAGCGAATCCTAGCGCTGCAGAGCGAGGTTGCCTCCACTGCCCGTTCCACGTTCAGTGACCTAACCAATGTTGATTTTGATTTTGGTGAGATTGACGGAAAGCCTCTTACCCAGAGTTCTTTGAGCTCTTTCCTGATGCAGGAGAACAGATCTCTCAGGGAGAGGGCCTACCGCCAATTCTATGGAGTGTATGACAAGAGCAAGCATGCCATAGCCAGGCTCTATGAAGGTCAGGTTAAACAGGATATGTTCCGCTGCAAGGCACGTGGATATACCAGTTGTAGAGAGATGGCTCTTTTTCCCGACAATGTTCCGGTATCGGTGTATGACAACCTGATTGCTTCGGTCCATGAAGCACTCCCTACCCTACATCGCTACTATCGCCTCAGAGCAAAACTGCTGGGACAGGAAACACTATCCCACTGGGATGTCTACGTCCCTCTGGTGAAGGGGATCAAGAGCGAGACACCGTACGAGGAAGCCGTGCAATTGATTGGGGAAGCTCTTGCTCCCTTGGGCAGTGACTATGTACAGAGGATCACCTCTGGACTGGAAAATGATCGGTGGGTTGATCGCTATGAAAACAAAGGCAAACGAAGCGGAGCCTTCTCCAGCGGCACCTATACCAGCAAGCCATACATCCTGCTCAACTACAAGGAAGACGTTCTGCGCGATGTATTTACCGTAGCACATGAAGGTGGTCATTCCATGCACAGCTACTACAGTGCAAAGAACAATCCCTACTTCCATTATGACTATACTATCTTTGAAGCGGAGGTTGCTTCAACATTCAATGAACAGCTGCTTGCCAAGTACCTCATTGACCATGCACCTGATGAGAAGATGAAGGCATACATCATCGGCAAACAAATTGACGATATTGTCGCAACCCTCTTCAGGCAAACCATGTTTGCTGAATTTGAGATGATCATACACAGGGAGGCTGAGGCAGGTATCCCGGTTACCCTGGAGCTTCTGAGAAGCGAATACCGTGGGTTGCTGGAACGCTATTTCGGAGATGCGGTACAATTCATAGAGGAGAGCGACCTGGAAGGTTTAAGGATTCCTCACTTCTATAGTCCGTTCTATGTCTACAAGTATGCCACCGGACTAAGTGCTTCCATCGCCCTGAGCAAGAGAGTTCTGGAAGGAGGTGATGCAGAGAGAGAGGCATACCTCACCTTCTTGAAGAGCGGAGGAAGTCTGTACCCCATCGAATCACTGAAAAAAGCAGGAGTGGATATGGCCAGTGAGCAACCACTTAAGGACGCGTTAGCCACCTTCAGCGATCTTCTGGACCAGGCTGAACGCCTGCTGTAGGAATTGTTGTTCCCAATTTTCAAAAGAGGGCTTGACGCACTCCCCGCCCTTGTTGTATTGTTGGCACGTTCACATCAAGTGTGGGCAATACTTCAAGGACGCGGTAGTGGTGGAATTTGGTAGACACGCTAGCTTGAGGTGCTAGTGGGAGAAATCTTGTGCTGGTTCAAGTCCAGTCTACCGCACTTAATAACCCTTTTCTGTTTAACGAAATAAACAGAAGAGGGTTTTTCTATTAGTACCTTTTTCCTGTATCACCCATGATGCTGTACACAAAAGGAGGAAGAGGCGTCATGAAACAACATGGGATTTGGTATTGCTACGTCCATGACAAGAAGGTCTTGAGAGGGCAGAGAATCATGCGTGCAGCCAATGCGTCCTGGTACGAGAAGGATTCTTTTCATGAGAGCAAAGCGTCGTTGTTTCCATGCTCAAGAACTTAGGAAGTCCACCACTGGCAACCAAAACAAGGTGCGTTCTTTCAACTACGGCAAGCCTTTCCCTCTATTTTTTCTTATTGCTCATGCTGAGCGCTAGAATCACCAACAAGGTGATAAGACCAGTCATCGCATCCCCATCCACAAGAAAAGATAGGAACGATGCAGAGAAATACATACATATTATAACCAACAACAGTCTCAGCATACCGTATGTGCCAACTACTTTTTTTCCAGTGTAACCCAATACATCAAATTAAGATAGGTATCTATTCACAAGGTTGTTATACACAGGTATGCAGGTGCCTTCAGTTACTGTGGCCCCTCATTAACAGGAATCCCCACCAGTGAGAGCATCTCCTGTACCTGATCATCAGCCTCGCTGCGATACGGTCTGTCATTCTGGCTGAAGGTCACTTCCTGCATCTCCAGTACAGTGAAGAGCACCTGATTCAAGTTGTACTGAGTTCCCTCCAGTTTCTCAAGCAGTTTTTGACGGATAACCTCAGATATGAGCTGGATAAACACCCGCCCCGGATAGTAGTGCGGTGCCTGTATCTGCAAAACACGGCAGTCTTCTTGGTTCATCAGGTTATTGAATCGGTGTTCAAAACTGTTTCGCTGTTCATACTTGGCCAAAGCCTCTTCACTCGTGAGATCGGTATTTGTGATTACAGCCCAGAATCCCGCTTGGGAAGATTCGAATGTTCGTAGGGGATCTCTGCTGAGACTGACACGGTTGCTGCCATTGGGCCGCTTTCTCACCTTGAAATAAGTTTCATAGAGACGAGCATGTTCTTCAAGGGGCACTTCAAACTCAAGTTCTCGCTTGCACCTGCCCAGCAATGAGAGCAGATTGCTCCTTTGGTTCTCCCTCCATTGCTCATCATAGTAGAGATGGATGGTGAGGGAATCCTCCTCCAGGAAAGGAGCACTTAGACTCAGACTCTTCAAGGTCCTCCCCTTGCAGTCCTTAAGACTTCTCCCATTCACAATATCCTCGCGGTGTGCCTTGATGAACGCTTCAAGCCAGCGCTTTCTCGTGGGAATCCGGATAATGAACCGGTAGCCGAGTTCTACCAGCTCCTGTACCCTGGGAATGGAGAAATACCTCCTGTTGAGCATGAGAATGGTATCGTTCGCAACTTCCAGATTGTCCATTACCCGTGTGATGGTCTTACTGCTGAGCATGGTCCCATCAAGAATCTGGAATGAATACGGAAGATGGGTGTCTCCGCGGGCAAGCAGTACAATGGTATTCTGCTCAAGCGCCTCGATGTCACGATTGTATCCATATTGGAGGAACGGGTTATGGTTCTCATAGCTTGCAGTACTGCAGAGGTCAAACATTATATGAGGAGCATCGGGAGGCAGCTTCTGGGAACAACGATGTTGCCAGAGCCGGATGAATTCACCATCCATCGATCGTAGGAGGTTCTGTAGTTCTTCTTGGCTCTGCACTCCAGCATAGAGGCCACGTCTCCAGTACACGGCATGCGACAGAGGCTTGTTGGAGACAAGCACATACCACGCCAAGTGCATCAGCTTCTCTCTTGCAGATTCACCGAGCAGCGGCTGCAACCACTCCTGGAGGGAGAGCTCCTTCTCAAGAGACTCCTGTAGATATGCAAAGGCATAGCTCCTGAATGAAGGTACTGCCTTTACCGCTTCTGCTCCCTCACTTTCAAGTTGCTGACGATAGGCGGGGTTATAGATTGGTTCTCCTGTCACCTTATCTAGTTTTCCGATACAACGGCGCTTATGACGCGTTTGTTTTTTTTCGGGATCCCAGTAGTACTGGTCTTCATAAAGATAGGTAACATGATTCTTCTTATTCTCAATTTCAATGACTTTTGGGCGTGATAATCTAGAAACCATGTTATAATTTATAGCATTCTTTTTTCCTTTAATCAAGAGTAAAGTACCCTAAGCAAACCATTTATTTCTATCCATGTTATAAACCCTTATGATATACAAAGCATTAACAGCAAAGAAATAGCTGTTTCACTGTTGTATAATATACCTAAACATTGTTACAATTCTATATCATTTTTTTCAAAGGAGTATATTTTGAAAAATACGAACAAATTGTATCGAAAGTTGCTAGTTATTGGAATGATCTTACTGATTTCGCTTCCTGCCTTGGTCGCACAGGGTCAGCAGGAAACTGATAATACCATCACCTTCTCTGGTTCAGGTGGATATCCCCCATTCAACTACATGACCGAAGATGGTGACATTATTGGTTTTGATGTTGATGTTGCAGCGGAAATTGCAAACCGATTGGACAAGGAAATGAAGTATGTAGCCACTGCATGGGATGGCATTGTTGAAGGCCTCAGGGCAAAACGCTATGACGGAATTCTTGGCAGTATGGGTATTACAGAAGAGAGAGAAGCTGTGATCGACTTCTCCATCCCCTACTACTACAGTGGTCCTCAGTTGATCGCAATGAAGGACGGAGACATCAAGTCTGTCGATGATCTGACCAGTGAACATACCCTTGGATTGGTAACCGGTACCACCTTTGAGAATGACGCAAAGGATCTTGGCACCAAGGTAAAGCTCTACGAAGATGACAACCAGACCTTGATCGAACTGATCAATGGCCGTGTTGATGGCGTACTTACCGACAGAATCGTTGGATTGAATGCAATCACCCAGCTCAAGGATGGAGATAAGCTTACCCTTGTCGGCTCGGTACTCCGCAGTGAGGTCATGGGCATTGGATTCCACGAGGATGACGACGAGCTCCGTGAGCAGGTAAATGCAGCTTTGCGTGAAATGTATGCCGATGGAACCATGAAGGCTATCAGTGAGAAGTGGTTCAACGGTGAAGACATTACCGTAGAGTAAGGAGTTACTTACCATGAATATATTGCCATGGGATCTTACGGTGATTCCTCAGCGTTTTTTCCAATTCGCTGATGCGGCGCTCTATACGTTGCAGATCACCTTCTTTGGGATACTACTTGGTCTTATTATTGGATTGGTGGCCGCTCTCGGCCGCCTTTCCAAACGTCAATGGCTCAGTGCCATCAGTAGGGCATACATCTTCCTTATCAGGGGAACACCACTGTTGGTGCAGTTGTTCATCATCTACTACGGCCTCACCAGTATTGTGACCATCGACCCAATCCCTTCTGCAATCATTGCACTCGGGATCCATAATGGTGCCTACATTGCTGAGATCTTCCGCGGTTCCATCCAGTCCATCGATTATGGGCAGATGGAGGCAGCTAGAAGCTTGGGAATGCCACAGGGTAAAGCAATGCAACGCATTGTACTCCCCCAGGCGTTCAAACGAGCGGTACCCCCACTGGGGAACCAGCTGATCATTGCATTGAAGGACAGCAGCCTTGCATCCACGATTGCAGTTCCTGAGCTGATGCTCAAGGGACGTCAAATGGGTTCTTCTTCCTTTATGTACATGGAGATGTTCCTGATCGTCGGTATCTGGTACTTGATCATGACGAGCCTACTCTCATTCGTAATGCATCGCATCGAACAAAGATTGAAGGTGAGTGACCATGACTAAACAAACACACAAGACGGATGAGACAATCCTTAGGATAGAACATCTGAAGAAATGGTTCGGGGACCTTGAAGTACTCAAGGACATAAACCTCGAAGTGAAACGAGGTGAGGTGGTGGTTATCATCGGTGCCTCGGGAAGTGGAAAGAGCACGCTGCTCAGATGCGTCAATTTCTTGGAAAAAGCCCAGAAAGGGAAGATTTATGTTGACGGAAAGCGGGTTAAATCCCAGGAGAAGCAGCTGAACAAGGTCCGCCAGGGACTTGGCATGGTGTTTCAGCACTTCAACCTGTTCCCTCACATGACGGTTATTGGAAATGTCATGGAGGGGATGGTCCAAGTGAAGAAGATGCACAAGGACAAGGCTCGGCAGAAAGCACTCGATCTCCTAGAACAGGTAGGTTTGAGCGACAAGGCCGATGTGTATCCTGCAATGCTAAGTGGTGGGCAGAAACAGCGTGTGGCTATAGCCAGAGCATTGGCGATGGAGCCGGAGATCATGCTCTTTGACGAACCCACCAGTGCACTCGACCCTGAGTTGGTCGGCGAAGTACTCTCGGTTATGACCGATCTGGCAAACAAGGGAATGACCATGTTGGTGGTCACCCACGAAATGTGGTTTGCCAAGGAAGTTGCTGACAGGGTCATCTTCATGGATGAAGGAATCATCCTGGAGGAATCTCCTCCAGAAGAGATGTTCAGCGCTCCCAAGGAAGAGCGGACCATGGCCTTCCTGAAACAGATACTTCCTCCCCAGGACGAATAGAGCACCACCCAGTATCTCTTTTCAATCCCTTGCCTCTACGGCGAGGGATTATTTTTGCACTACCAATGAGATTGCACTATAGAGGAGCAGGAGTGCCAAAGATCCATTCACGACATGTCTAATCCGCTTTGTCCTGAGAAAATGGGAGAACGTGGAACCAAAGAAAGCCCAGAGCGAGATTGCAGAGAAACTCATCAGGGTAAAAAACAGCGCACTCAGCACCAATGCTCCCCCACTCTTATGTATGTCCAGCAGGAATGTGGTATAGAGGGTCAATGCAAGCACAAGGACCTTTGGGTTGAGAATCTGGAGCAGGAGTCCATCACGATAACCCAACACCCTGGAGTGTTCCTCAGAAAGGGTGAAGTCGGCTTGCAAGACACGGAAGGCTAGGAACAGAATGTAGGCAGCACCAAGATAGGAGAAGAGGTGCATAACACTGCCCAGCACACCATCAAGTACGGAAGAGAACATTCCACTGAATAACATGATAAGAAAAAAACCTGATGCTATACCCAGGAAATACGGAATACTTCTCCGATAACCGACCTGCATTGCAAGCATTGCACTACTTACGGTATTGGGACCAGGGGTGAATGTGGTCACCAAGGCAAAGATACAGAGCGAGAGGTAATCAATGTCCATCACACTTCCTTTGGCTGATTGTACCACGCTATCTCATTCTGTACAGCACCTCAAAAAATCCCCGGGAAATTCCCGGGGATATCCATGCTACTGATACAGGAATCAGTACTTCTTGGGTCCTGAGGCAAGAGCCTTTTCAACCAAGGCGTAGAAATCGTTGACATGGATGGTAGCACCAGAGATGTCATCGGTATGCCCGTTTTCATCCTTGTAGGTGATCTGTTTTGGATCCTGCGTGGAGAGCAAGTACGCCTCAACCGCAGCAGCCTGTTCATGCCACTCCTTTCCAATTCCACTTGTCTTGATCATCCCATAGCCGCCGTCAGCAGCAACCTGCTTCTTGTCACGGCCATCCTTGTCAACAGCACTCCAGTAGACATCCTCAATGTTGCCGTTGTTGACAAGCAAGGAGACATACCCCTTCCAGCCGGAAGAGCTGAATGCATCTTCGCTTGCATAGTAGGTTCCATCACTGAAGGGACCAATGGCGGAAGGACCAGCTTCCAAGGCTTCCTTGGCAAGGTTGTACAGTGCATCGACATGGATGGAAACACCGGCGATATCATCGGTATGGCCATCGTCATCCTTGTAGGTGATGCCGTCCAGATCCTGGGTCTCCAAAAGATATGCCTCGGCCTTGGCAGCCTGTTCATACCACTCCGCCTGCGCACTGCCGAACTTGGCCATGTTGTAGTTTCCAGCTATGTCATACGGCTTTTTGTCATCGCCTGCTCTGTTCACTGCACTCCAGTTGACAGCTGCAATGCGGCCATTGAGAACAGTCAAAGAGACATACTCTTTCCAACCAGAGGAAGGATAGGAGTCTGCAATTGCAAAGTAGGCGCCATCTTCATAGGGACCACGGCCAACAGGACCGGCTTCGAGAGCCTCACTGGCAAGGTCAAAGAATGCATCTACGTGCACCGATACACCTGCAATGGCATCTGTGTGCCCTTCATTGTCAGTGTAGGTGATTGCTGCAGGATCCTGGGTCTCAAGCAAGAAAGCCTCAGCCTTCTCAGCCTGCTCATACCACTCAGCCTGTGCACTGCCGAACTTGACCATGTTGTACTTTCCAGCCTTGTCATAGGTCTTCTTGTCAGCACCGGCATTGGTGTTCACAGCATTCCAATCTGCTTCTATGATCTTTCCACCCTCTACGGTAATGGTTACGGTTTCCTTCCAACCAGAGGAAGCAAAACTGTCGGCAGCTGCAAAATAGATTCCATCAGCATAGGACTTCTCCTGGGCAACAGATGGTGCTGGCTCTGGGGTGGATACGGTGGCTTCTGCCTTCTGTACAGCAGAAGGGGCTTCTTCCGGCTCAGACTTGGAGCAACCTGCTAAGGCGAGCAAGATTGTCAAGACGGTAAGAACAAGCAATAGATGTTTCTTCATCGTAAGATACTCCTCAAACACTTGAAATTCGTTCAAACTTTATATATATAATCATATACAGATTAATTACATTCTTGCAATATCGTCATAAAATTATCAATAAGAATTTTTATTAAAGAATTATTGCTATCAATTGCTTACAGGGAAAAACATTATGGCTAGTAGTATACCAATTGGTTTACTCAGATATCAAAAATGTTGCCATAAAAATTTTGAGAATTTCTTTACTGTAAGTACTGCTTGCTCGAGAATTGCTTTAGGAGGATGGTCTCTCATATAAGCAAAAACGTAGAGACTAGATACTATTTGTATCGATAAAAGCATGGTACAATTGCATTAATTCTTAGTTCTATGCTAGAGTGTTTTTTCGCAAACCCTGGTGGAATTGCTACACAGTAGTTCCACCTCCCAAATACCTATCCCGATGCACCCAAACAGGGTCAACAAGGAACGAGATGATGGAAAAGAAACAGATTGTAATTCTAGGCGGAGGCTATGCAGGTGTGCATGCAGCAAAGGCGTTGCACAAGGCATTCAAGAAACAGAAAGACAAGGTCGAGATAACCTTGATAGACAAGAACCGCCATCACATTCTCATGACCGAGCTGCACGAAGTGGCAGGAAACCGTGTAGACGAAGCCTCAGTCAAGATCTCTTTTGACAGGATCTTCTCTGGGAAAATGGTCAATGTTGTACAGGACAAGATCACCTCAATTGATTTCAAGAAACAGGAACTCAAGGGTGAACGTTCTAGCTACTGCTATGATCAGCTCTTGATCAGTACCGGTGCACAGACCGCAGATTTCAATATTCCTGGGGTCAAGGAACATGCATTCTACCTTTGGAGTCTAGAGGATGCATTGAAGCTCAGGGGGCATATCGAGGCCACCGTCCGTGCTGCATCCAAGGAAGCAGATGAAGAGAAACGAAAGCAGATGCTCACCTTCGTGGTAGCTGGTGCTGGATTCACCGGTGTTGAGTTGATTGGTGAGTTTACCGAGTGGCTTCCCATCCTGTGCAAGAAGCATGGAATTGACTTCAAGAAAGATGTACGCCTGATCAACTGTGAGGGACTAGGGAACATTTTGAACATGTTGCCGGAAAAACCACGTGAAAAAGCTGTAAAGCGTCTTGAGAAAAAGGGTGTTGAAATTATGCTCAACAGCCTCATCACCCATGTTGACAGTGAAGGCTTCACAACCCGCCAAGGAGATACGATCAAGACCAAGACCCTGGTATGGACTTGTGGTGTGCGAGGAACAGAATTCTGTGAGCGACTTCCTCTCACTGATGGGAAAATCGGAAGGAAGGCTGTCAATGAGTTCATGCAGAGCCCTGATTACCAGAACGTCTACCTCGCTGGTGACGGTATGTGGTTCATCGAGGACAACCGTGCCGTGCCTCAGATTGTTGAGGCCGCAGAGCAAACAGCAAAAACCGCAGCCGACGGCATTATCTACACCATTAAGCAGGAGCTTGGCTTGAAGGCTGATCCTGCCAAGCCGTACAAGTCAAACTTCCATGGCTACATGGTTTCCATCGGAGGTACGTACGCTGTAAGCCATACTGCAGGAATTTCCCTCTCTGGTTTCTTCGCAATGGCACTCAAGCACTTGGTAAATCTTTACTACCAGAGCGGAGTTTGTGGCATCAACGCCATCTGGGCTTATCTGAAACATGAGATTCTCGAAGTGAAGGACAGACGGTCCTTGATCGGAGGCATGGCTACCTACAAGGTTCCATCCTACTGGACGGTCTTCCTGCGCATGTACCTTGGCGTCATGTGGCTTATCGAGGGAATCGGAAAAGTCAAGAAAGGATGGCTTACCGATACTACCGGCTCAAAGGTCTATTGGGGTGCTCCTTCTGGTGCTGAAAATGTCGATACCTGGGCATCGGCCAGTCAGGCTGCAACTGAGACTGTTGCCTCTGCAAGCCAAGCAGCGGTCGAGACTGTTGCATCTGCAAGCCAGGCTGTGGCTGAGACTGTTGCCTCTGCAAGCCAGGCTGCAACTGAGACTGTTGCCTCTGCCAGCCAGGCTGTGGCTGACGCCGCATCCGGTGCTGTAGAGCAGTTTGCCCCTCCCCTTCTCTCAGAACCTCTGGGCATCTTTACCTGGATCAATGAAACCTTTGTTGCACAGGCACCGTATTTCTTCCAGATTATGATCGTACTCGCTGAACTTGGTATTGGTCTCTTGTTCATTGGTGGACTGTTCACCTTCCCCGCCGCAGTTGTCTCTCTGGGTCTCTCCATCATGTTCCTCATCGGAGCATTGGCAGGCAAGGAAATCCTCTGGTACATGGCAGTTTCCATTGTCATGCTGGGAGGAGCAGGCAAAGCATTTGGATTGGACTACTGGGTCATGCCCTACCTCAAGAAAATCTGGAACAAGACACCTCTCGCAAAGAAGACCTATTTCTATCTTGATGAACCTGAATTCACCAGGAAGCAGATGGAAAGAAAACTGGGTAAAAAGTAGGTAGCCATGTCAGATTTCTGGAACGATGAACCGTACATCCAAGATCAACTGCAAGAAGTCAGAAACACCATTGAGCAAACGGTTGCTACTGCACATGGGTTCATCCGACCAATTCTGGAGGACCATGTACGGAGTACAGGGAAAATGCTTCGTCCTGCCTTGGTCATCATCACGAGTATGATCGGAGATGCAGATAGACGAGAAGATGCCATCAGGGTGGGTTCAGTAATTGAGCTCATCCACCTCGCTTCCCTGGTACATGATGATATCATCGACGGAGCACAAAAACGGAGAGGCCGCACCTCAGTATTTGCCAAGGTGGGAGCAAAGCAAGCTGTGCTTGCAGGTGACTTCCTGCTCGCGAAGGCATTGATGCTTACCAGTGGAAAAGAGCGAGGGATGGACAGTGAGGTGGTCTCCCGTGCACTTACCCGTCTCTGTGAGAGTGAACTCGACCAGGATGCCGGACAGGGAGACTTCTTCATTGACAAAAGCACCTATCTCAGGAGAATTGGAGGAAAGACTGCCAGCCTTTTTGCCTTGAGCTGCTACAGTGGGGTTGCATTGCAAGAGTTGGGAAACCCGATGAACAATCTCTGTCACCATGTGGGCTACTGCATGGGCATGGCTTTCCAAATTCAGGATGACATACTCGACTATGTCGGCAGCAGCAAGAAGCTCGGCAAGCACACCGGCGGGGACGTCAAGAGTGGTATTCCAACCCTTCCCCTGATCCTAGCCCTCCAAGCAGAGGAAGAGAGTGGAACCCATGCACTGAAGGATACTCTTTCAAACAAGAAAATTCCACTCGACCAAAGAACAACCAATACAGTTCTCTCCCTGGTCGAAGAGCTGGGTGGTATACAAAAAGCCCAAATTCTTGCAGAATCCTACAAGAAGCGAGCATTGGAGGAGATCCATCGTATTGGAAACAGGAAGGTGGAAAAAATCTTGATCTCTCTCTTTGAAAAACTCTCTGCTCGCTCTGTATAGGAATTGCCATGAGTACTACAACACATAATCTCGATCCCGATTTGAGCGGAGAAGAACGGGTATTTCATGAATCGTTTGACAGGACCATGATCTATCTTGAGAATCGCCAGGCGATTGCACCCCTCTCCCTTATTGACTTGGAAGGGGAGCTACACCACCTTACCGTCTATGAAGGACAGGACTGGGTCGGCCGCGGTGAACTGAAGAACAGCGAAATACAAGGACAGATCTACGCCTATATAGCCTTCATCGACAAGATGAAAAAAACGCTACAGGACAAATAGAGGCCCTGTAGCGTATCTCGTTCTGGTTTTGATCTTATCCAAGCAAGGTCTTCTGTCCCTCAAGACTCCTCAACTCTGAAATCTCTTCGGTTACTTCCAGTACTCCCAGATATTGTTTCTGGTTGTCTCGAACGGCATAGTAGCGGATCAGGATGAACTTATTGCCTTTCTGAATCCAGAATGACTCACTATCCTTTACCCCTGCCTTGAAATCAGAGACCAATTTTTCTACAACAGCGAGGCTCTTCGGGGGATGACAGTGCTCCACATCACGACCGATGATGCTCCTGGTCCTCGGGAAGACACGTTCTTTCCCTTCACTGAAAAAACGTACCTTGTCATCAGCTCCCACGAAGGTGATGTCTGCAGGCATGGTATTCAGCATCCAAGTCAGCTCTTCCAACGTAAAGTGTCCGCTAGGCAGGGTGATCTCACCACTTGGTTCCTGTTTTGGTGCAAACTCATCCTTTCCGCTCATGCTTGCATTCCAGCGATACCAGGTAGTTGCATCTGAAGGACTGGCCCCCTCGATCCCGCCATTGAAACAGTACCCGATATCAGCACTGTCACGGGCAACGGTCAACCAAGCATCCTTGTCCATACACCCCTGAAGCATCGGCATAAGAATGTTGTTCTCCTTGTCAATCATGCTCCTGACCTGTTCTTCCAGCTGAGTAAGTTCACTCTCCAATACCTTCCCAGAGGTTTCAATCGTAGCTATCAAGAGTTTGTACAGGTCCCTGATCTCATCATCCACACCCCACATGACCTTTGGTGGTGCGGTGATATCAGCTTTCTCAAGGTAGGGAAACAACAGGTTCTCTTTTCTGAGGTAGTGGTTGTTCAGCTTGCTCAAGCTCTTGAGCGCTGAAAGCAGATCAGCGAGGGTGGTCTCATTCTTCTCAGTCTTGTAGGCTTTGACCGCCTGGGAGAATTCACCATCGAGAAATGTCAGTAAGCCCTCATTCTCCTTGATGAAGACAAAGGCAGGGTGGCCTGGTGTCTGCTCAATGGTCTTCGCACCATGAATCTCTTCGACGCTTCCCCCAAAAATGGAGGCGTGTACATCACAAAGCTTCTGTACCTGCTCAACTTGAATCTGGCCATCTTCGATCAGCTTCTTCTCAGCTGCAGCGAGCTCCTCTGCGCTGATGGAACCGAACTCATCCTCGAATTCTTTCTTTACTGCATCACTGGAGGCTCCTGCATGCAATTTCTCAATTATGGTTTTCAGGTGTTGGATTTTCTTTTCGTCCATGTAAACTCCTTCCTTGTATATCCTACTAAACTAATATGATAAAAAGCGCCCCGAAAGTGAAGCGCTTTTTATAAAAAGAATTATAATTTACCCTGCCTCTAGTAGGCATTCGTAATATAGTGTTCCAATTCGCCGATCTCGAAGTCACGCTCCTCAAGAGCAGCCTTGACAACATCTCCGATGGATACCATCCCTACAACCTTGTCATTATCAACCACTGGAAGGTGGCGGAACCTGCCGGCAGTCATAAGCTGTAGACAATCATCAAGATTCTTCTCCGGTTTGATGCAAGTGACCCCTACGGTCATGACTTCCTTTACCGGAATGGATGCGGTATTGAGATGTTCCAATTTGTGTGAAAAATGACGAATGATGTCGCGCTCTGAGAGGATTCCCTTGATGTCCCCATTTTCATTCAGTACCAGCAATGCACCAATCTTGTGTTCGGTAAGCTTCAAAAGAGCATGTGCCAAAGTATCATCTGGGGTGATGCTAAAAACAGTACTTCCCTTTTGATCCAGAATCGATTGTACGTTCGCCATACATAACCTCCATTTCGTATAAAATCTAACTCCCTTCTACCTCAAGCGTACTCCACCGGTAGAGATTCCGCAAGGAAATAATCATAGCTATGTGACCAGTTGCCACCATTTCCTTGATACTATGCACAATATATGCACATATGATTGTCAATAGCAAGTATTTTTGCTATACAGTCTATACCTTTTTTATTTGAGGATTGTTATATGAATTTTATTCTCTATTCAGCAACCATAGGTTTGCTGCTCCTCTCCTTCCTGAAGGACAGGGAGAAAACCAAGAAGGCGCTGATGAAAGCTTGGAAGGCATTTGAAAATATTTTACCCCAATTCTTGGTGGTCATACTTCTGGTCAGTCTTCTGCTCAGCATACTTGACCATCAGACCATCGTACATGTCATTGGCACAGAGTCGGGGTGGATGGGGGTCTTCCTTGCTGCAATCGTTGGAGCTGTGACTTTGATCCCAGGCTTTGTTGCCTTCCCCACTGCTGCACTCCTCTTGGATGGCGGTGCAGGATATATGCAGATTGGGGCCTTCATCTCCACATTGATGATGGTGGGAATCGTAACGCTTCCTGTGGAAATACAGTATTTCGGAAGACGTTTGACTCTCTACCGCAATACACTTGCCTTTGCGTTCTCCTTCTTGGTGGCACTTGGTGTTGGAACCGTACTGGAGGCAGTAGCATGACAGCCATACTCAAACGATACAGCTCATTCATTCTCGTATTGTTGCTTCTTGTTGGAGTAAGTCTCTTCAACCTTGAATTGGGAAAAGGGGTCTTGGATAGTACCGTATTACAGCTGAAGGAGATGCTGTTGGTCATTCCCCCAATTTTCATCCTGCTTGGATTGCTCGATGTATGGGTGCCCAAACAGACCATGGTCAAATATATGGGCAAAGGAAGTGGCATGAAGGGTGTGGTGCTCTCCCTGCTTATCGGCTCTGCCGCTGCCGGCCCACTGTACGGCGCTTTCCCTGTTGCTGCTGTCTTTATGAGGAAAGGAGTGACGCTAACCAACGTGCTCATATTCATCGGCGCATGGTCTACCACAAAAATTCCCATGATTCTCTTTGAATTTTCTGCGCTCGGTGCATCCTTTGCTCTGACAAGACTCCTTATTGATATCCCGGGAATCATCTTGATGGCGCTCTTGCTTACCAAGTTGATCGGGAAAAACGAGAAGGATGCCATCTACAAGAAGACAAACAACCAATAAAATGGTCACTCCAGCAAGAAGGAAAGGTCGGTAAGTCGTGCAAGGGACAAAATCCTGATCACACGATTACCCACTGCCTCAATGATCCCCTCATCTTCAAATTGGGTCAACTTTCGACTCAGTGTCTCCCTTGCAAGTCCCAGATAGTTTGCAAGACCTTCCCGACTCAAGGGAAGGGTGATCTCCAGATGGGGGCCGTTGTATTTCCCATAGGAGTCCTTGAATTCAAGGAGGAGACTTGCAATTCTCATATCTGCATTCCTCCCACCCATGCTCTGCATTGCACTTTCCAATCTACTCATCCGGTTTGCCATCGCTTCAATAATCTCGATGGCGACCTGGCTGTGTTCAGCAAGCAAATTGGCAAAATTGCTCTTGCTCAGTATGCACACGGTAGTACTTTCCAATGCCTCCACCGTATAGGGGACTTGCTCCTCGGTGAAGAGAAATCTGGCACCAAAATAGTCATTTGCAGGAAAGATATAGAGAATCTGCTCCCTGCCATCCGGTGTCATTCGGTAGGCTTTTGCACTTCCCTCCCTGATAACAGTGAAGGCAGCAGCTTTCTCTCCTTCACGAACAATGATCTCCCCTTTCTTGAACCGACGGTGTTCCATTTCGCTGGTTAGTGTGTGGACCGCCTCCTGATGAAGGGACGAGAAGAGAGGGACATTTCTCAGACAGAGATCATTGGTACAACCGTCACATGCATTGGACACCGTATTCTAACTCCTACATAAATACTTGGTTTGTGATTTCAATCACAGAACAAATATCTTCATCGTGGTACATCTTAGCTATCTGAAGTATACGAAAACTTTATGAAAGGGGAAACACCATGACTGAAAGCACCTATTACGAAATCAATACGAGAAGATACATCACCGAGCACTATACGAGCTATGATGGAGATGACTCATTTCTACAAGGCCCAACAGAGCGCACCAAAAAGCTCTGGGGAGAGCTCAAGCAGTTGCTTGACATAGAACGCCAACGCGGCGGTATGTATGATATTGACGAGAAGACCATATCCACCATCGTAAGCCACAAGGACGGGTACATCAACCGTGACTTGGAGCAAATTGTAGGGCTCCAGACAGATGAGCCGCTCAAGCGGGCCATCATGCCTTTTGGCGGGATACGGTTGGTCCATACCGAGCTAAAGGCATACGACCGCACGCTTCCTGATTCAATTGACGAGGTGTTCAAGTATCGCAAGACACACAATGACGGGGTCTTCGATGTCTATACCGAACAGATGCGAAAGGTCCGCCACAGCGGCATCATCACCGGACTTCCTGATGCATATGGAAGGGGAAGAATTATCGGAGATTACCGCAGAGTCCCTCTCTATGGTGTTGACTATCTCATCAAGGAGAAGGAACAAGCAAAGGAGCGCTACCACTTTGATGCAATGACCGAGGAGATCATCAGGGATCGGGAAGAACTAAGCGAACAGATTCGCAGCCTCCAGGAACTCAAGGAGATGGCCTTTACCTATGGCTACGATATCAGCGGACCAGCATCCAATACGAAGGAAGCCATTCAGTGGCTCTACTTTGCGTTCCTGGCAGCGACAAAGGAGCAGAATGGGGCTGCAATGAGCCTTGGAAGGGTCTCAACCTTCCTCGATATCTATGCAGAGGAAGATCTCAAGAAGGGAACCTTCAGCGAGGTGGAAATCCAGGAACTGGTTGATCACTTCATCATGAAGCTTCGCATTATCCGATTCCTCAGAACACCTTCCTATGATGAACTGTTCAGCGGAGACCCCACCTGGGTCACCGAGTCAATTGCAGGGGTTGGGCACGATGGCCGTCACTTGGTCACCAAGATGAGCTACCGCTTCCTGCACAGCCTGACAAACCTTGGCCCGGCTCCCGAGCCAAATCTCACAGTTCTCTGGAGTGATCGCCTTCCAAAGCCATTCAAGAAATTCTGTGCACGCCTTTCAATCGAGACCTCTTCCATCCAGTATGAGAATGACGACCTTATGCGACAGGACTATGGGGATGACTACGGCATTGCCTGCTGTGTATCAGCAATGGAACTGGGAAAACAGATGCAGTTCTTCGGGGCCAGGGTAAACCTTGCCAAGACACTGCTCTATGCAATAAACGGAGGAAAGGACGAAAAAAGTGGTGAGCAGATTGGCCCAAAACTTGCTCCCCTAAGCGATGAGTACCTCGATTTCGAGACCGTGATGGATCGGTATGAGGCTATGAGCAGCTGGCTTGCAAAGCTCTACATCGATACCTTGAACGTCATCCACTACATGCATGATAAATACAGCTACGAGCGCCTCGAGATGGCTCTGCATGACACCACTGTCCTGCGTACAATGGCCGGTGGCATCGCTGGATTGAGTGTGGTTGCTGACAGCCTTTCCGCAATAAAGTATGCAAAGGTAAGGCCCATTCGGGATGATCGTGGACTGGCAGTCGACTTCGAAATTGAAGGAGATTTCCCCACCTACGGCAACAATGACGAACGGGTCGACTCAATTGCCCGTGACTTGGTGAAGGGATTCATCACCAAGATGCGCAGGCATACCACCTACCGCAAGAGTATTCCCACCCTCTCCGTCCTGACCATCACCAGCAATGTGGTCTACGGAAAGAAGACCGGAAGCACCCCCGATGGAAGAAAGGCTGGCCAACCATTCGCCCCTGGGGCAAACCCCATGCATGGACGGGACAAGAAAGGATGTATTGCAAGCATGAAGAGCGTGGCAAAGCTCTCCTATGAGGATGCACAGGATGGTATCAGCTATACCTTCTCAGTGATTCCCCAGACCTTGGGCAAGGACAAGAAGGGACAGTGTGACAATCTGGTTACCCTGCTTGACGGATACTTTGCAGAGGAAGGACACCACATCAACGTCAATGTCATGGAGAAAGAGACGTTGCTTGATGCAATGGATCATCCGGAGAAGTACCCGCAACTGACCATTCGGGTCAGTGGGTATGCGGTCAATTTCATCAAGCTCACCCGTGAGCAGCAGCTTGATGTCATCAACAGGACCTTCCACGGAAGCCTGTAGCTAGGAGGATAGCAATGAGTGTACAAGGCAGAATTCATAGTGTAGAGAGTTTTGGGACGCTTGACGGACCAGGACTACGGTATGTGGTATTCCTTCAGGGATGTTCCCTGCGCTGCCGCTACTGTCATAACCCCGACACCTGGAACATGCAGGGAGGAACACTTGAGGATACAGAAGAGGTGGTTGCAGATATTCTCAGCTACAGGAACTTCATCAAGGATGGCGGGGTAACCATCAGCGGTGGAGAGCCGCTGAAGCAACCTGAATTCGCCTTGTCACTCATCAATCGTCTGAAAGAAGAGGGAATTCATACAGCACTCGACACAGCCGGAAGTGTCCCCTTGGAGATCTCCAAGCCGGTTCTTGATGCAGTGGACCTTGTCCTGCTCGACATCAAGAGCCTGGATGACAAGCTCAGTTTCAGCTTGACCGGTATGGGGAATGCCAATACCCTCTCCACCCTCTCTTACCTCCAGAAAACCAACAAGAAGGTATGGATCCGTCATGTCTTGGTACCCTCTTGGACCTTGGAGGAACAGAAACTCAAGGATTTGGCATCCTTCCTTACCGCATTCAGTTGTGTCGAGAAGGTTGAACTCTTGCCCTACCACCGCATGGGACAGTACAAGTGGGAGCAGTTGCATTTGACCTACTCACTGTCCGATATCGACGAACCAAGTGTTGCAGAACTCAAAATGGCTCGCTCCATCTTTGAGGAAGCAGGACTTCCGGTCCTGATGACCAAGCACAAGGACGATACTTCACAGTCTCAAGTAGTCTGAGGATGTATACTACAGGAAGGCACACAAAAGAGTGTGCCTTCCAAACGAAAACGTGTCACAAACAATTAACGCTCTTTCTGGGGAACCAGAAAAAGCTGTTCCATATCATAGCCCTGTGCAACAGCAATTGCTTTCATGGTAGCCAAGACAGCATCATCTACCTCTGGCGTACGTGAAAGGAACCACAGGAAGTCTCTATCGTCACTCCCAACCAGTGCCCATTGATACTGCTCCTCATCCAATCCAAACACCAAGTAGTCAGAGGTAAACAACCCGAAGAAGCGAACCTTCAGACGTCCGGGAACGGTATCATCAGGACGCCATGCAACGGCCTTCACCTTGACAAGCTTGCCATCCAGATCTCCCTTCAGGCCACTGTTCACCACCCTGATTCCCCCATCATCCATCAATGAATAGTCAGCCTTCGCTCCGACCAGATTTTTCTCAAAACGATGCTGGTAACGAGCAACCTCATACCAAGAACCAAGGTAACGATCCAGATCCAACGAGGGGACAGTCTCAAGTGGAGGGTACTCTGATGCTGTTGCACAAGAGGCAAGCAAGGCAACTGTTGCAAGCACTGCTGTGAGGGAAAGCAAGCCTCTTCTTTTCATTGCATCATCCTTCTCGCGCTTTGCGGGATTCCTTGAGTTGCGTGAGCGTCTCATCCAACATCTCTCTCAGGGCCTGGTATTTTTTGCCCTGCTCACTCTTGTCGTTGGAAAGAAGACAGGAAGCAATGTGATCCGGTACACTGAGAGCCTTCTCCTCCAGAGCCCTTCCCTTCTCAGTAAGACGAACCATGACCGTCCGCTCATCAGAGGGGAGTCTGTTTCGTTCGATCAATCCCGAACTCTCAAGACGCTTGAGCAAGGGACTCATGGTCCCGGTGTCAAGGCTTAAGGCAGAGCAGAGATCCCCTACCGTCCCTTCCTCATGTTCCCATAGATAGAGCATGGTGATGTACTGTGCATAGGTTAGAGAGAGATGGTTCAGCAGCGGTCGGTACGCGGCCATCAGTTCCCGTTCAAGGGCGTAAAAGCGAAAACAGAGTTGGTTGGAAAGCAATAGTTGTGGATAGGCCATTAGAGTACCTCCTCGAGCTTTGGGATGATGGAAAGCGGGGCATCTTTCGGTGCATACCGATGGACCGTTGTGCCATCCTTCTCTACCAAGAACTTCGTAAAGTTCCATGTAATGGTTCCTCCCAGTGCACCGGGGGCTTGCCCCTTCAACCAACGGAAGATTGGATGGGCATTTTTTCCATTCACATTAATCTTGCTCATCAACGGAAAAGTAACTCCGTAATTGAGCGAGCAGAACTCCTGGATTGCCTCATCACTAAGCGGTTCCTGGTGGGCAAACTGGTCGCAAGGAAAACCGATCACAACAAGTGATCGGTCCTTGTATTGCTGATAGAGTTGCTCCAATTCCTTGTATTGAGGGGTAAACCCACATTTACTTGCGGTATTCACCAACAACAAGGTCTTCCCTTGCAACTGGGAAAAATCAAACGTTTTATGGTCATTTGTGATGGCTGTAAAATCGTATATTGTAGCCATAGGTATATATCTCCTAATTAAATTGGGTACAATATAACAGAAGCCGACACAAATGTCAATTATTGCTCGACTGGGCCCAGAGGTTGATATTCCCTTCCTTTGCAAAGGAATCGATACGCTTCAGCTCATCCTTGCTGAAATCTACGTGTCCCAAGGCTCCCACATTCTCCTTGATCTGCTCAGGGGAGCTTGCCCCGATCAGAACACTGGTGATCTCCTTCCGTCTCAGACACCAGGCAAGCGCCATCTGGGCAAGACTCTGCCCACGCTCCTTGGCAATGGCATTGAGACTGCGGATATTCTGTATATTCTCCTTGCTCAACATCTGTTGGTTGAGGGAACTACCCTTACGGGCAGCACGGCTATCCTCAGGAATTTCTCCGAGATACTTGTCGGTAAGCATTCCCTGGGCGAGCGGAGAGAAGCAGATGGTCCCTACACCCAACTCGTCCAGTGTGGAGAGCAGTGACTCCTCTACCCAGCGGTTCAACATCGAGTACGAGGGCTGGTGGATCAAGAGGGGAACTCCCATATCCTGCAAGATGGCATGGGCCTGTCTTGTCTTCTCAGCAGAGTAAGAGGAGATGCCTACGTAGAGACATTTTCCCATTCTATAGGCTGAAGCAAGGGCTCCCATCGTCTCTTCCAGAGGGGTGTCGGGGTCGTAGCGATGGCTGTAGAAAATATCCACATACTCCAATCCCATACGCTTCAGGGAAGCATCGAGACTGCTGAGCAAATATTTTCTGCTTCCCCACTCTCCATAGGGCCCCGGCCACATCAGATAGCCAGCCTTGCTGGAGATGACCAGCTCATCACGGTGGGAACGAAAATCCTGTGCGAGCAATTTTCCAAAGTTCAATTCTGCAGACCCTGGAGGGGGCCCATAGTTGTTTGCAAGATCAAAGTGCGTAATGCCAAGATCAAATGCGGTATGCAACATCTTTCGTGCATTCGAAAGGGATGTCTGGTCTCCAAAGTTATGCCAAAGTCCCAAGGAAATTGCCGGTAGTTTCAAACCGCTTTTTCCACAACGGTTGTATTGCATGGACTCATATCGTTCTGTACTAGGTGTATACATACATTCCTCCTGGTTGGTATCAGTATACCCGATATGGAAACAAATCTCCATTTCTTTTGACGGAAAGAACACCATGCCATACACTGGTATACGAACAAGAAGAAGGAGGATCCAATGGAAAAACGTGTGAGACTCATGTCTGTTGTGGTAGCAATTACCTACATTGCAATGATTACAGTAAATTCACTTGCCAATATTCTTCCCATAGGAGGAATGGGTACCGGAGAAGTCTCTGACTCCTACCCCAATCTATTTGCACCGGCTGGACTCACCTTTTCCATCTGGGGAGTAATCTACCTGCTCTTGGCATTGCATACCCTCTACCAGTTCAAAGAGCACGATGAGAGCATTCAGATCATTTTCTCCATCTCAAGCATCATCAACGTCCTATGGATCTTTGCGTGGCACTACCACAAGATTGCTCTCAGCTTGATTTTGATGCTCATACTGCTCGTCTGTCTCATCAGGATCAACGACTTGATAGACCTTGGTGCAACCGATCGTCGTTCCTATGTACTGCTTGCACTCCCCTTTTCTGTCTATCTTGGATGGATAACGGTGGCAACCATTGCAAATGTCACCACCCTCCTCGTATCGGTGGGCTTCTCAGGCTGGGGAATCAGCGAACCGCTTTGGACTGCAATCATCTTGGTGGTGGGTGCAGGCATTGGACTGCTCTGGGCTCTGAGAAGACGAGACAAAGCTTATCTGGTCACCCTGATCTGGGCATACAGCGGCATTTTGAACAAACACATCTCACGCGAGGGTTTCTCTGGTTCCTATCCCCTGGTTCTGGTAGTTGTCTCACTCGCTTTAGTTGTATTTGTGGTCTTTTTGGGACTGTTGATTTTCAGGAAAAAACAAGGCGTTGCATGAAACACCAAAAAGAGGTGAAAGCGCTCAGGATCCTCCTGGCTCTCTATATTCTCTTTTCCCTCTTGCTTGCCTCCCTCAACCAGGCTGGTTCTCCTGAACTTGCACAGAAGGTTGCCCCTTGGTGGCACGTGTATGAAAATCAGTTCAAGACATTTCTCATTGTACTCTGTGGCCTTCTGACGTACCGAATCGTAACGGGAAAAGGCAGAGCAACCATGCATCTGCAAAATTTCATAGGCTTCTTTCTCAGTGCGCTTATGATACATGTGCTCCTTCCGCTGTTCACCGGCAATCCTGAGCTCTATTTCTTTGCTATGCCGCTTCCTTGGACAACCATTCCTCTCCAGGCAAGCATTCCAACTTCCACCTTTGTACAAGCTCATGAGGGGACCCTGTCACTTCAGGGAATTGCCTGGGCCCTCTCCTTTTTCTGGATCTACAGTATTCTGGTTGCTATAACCACCATTCTCTTTGGCAGAAGAGTACACTGCTCACATCTGTGTCTCTTCAATGGCTTTGCTGCAGAGGTGTTTGAACCGGCGATCCCACTGCTGGGAAAGGCAACACATCCCCTGAAGAAAAGAACACTTCGCAAGTTGCACTATCTCAAGTATCTCTATCTCTGCATTGCCCTCCTCTTCACCTTTTTTTGGCTGATGGTCCCCCATCTGGAGATCTCTGCTGAAACGATGCTTACCATGCGGAGTTTGGAACTCTTTTGGTACCTGCTAGCCAACTTGATCCTTGCAATGGCGTTCTGGGTTGCCTCGGTGGGCAGGCTTTACTGCCATCTCTGTCCCCTCGGTACGGTGCTTGCACTTCTCTCCCGTCTTGGCAGGATGCACATCAAGACAACCAACACTGCCTGTATTGGTTGTGGTTCCTGCGATAGAGCATGCCCTATGTCCCTATCCATCATGGAGCATGCCAAAAAGGGGGAACCAGTCATCTCTCTGGAGTGTGTAGGCTGTGGGCACTGCGTAGATGCATGTCCTACAAAGACACTGACCTATGAGACTGCTTTCCTACAACTGCTCAGGAAGAAGGCCCCGATTCATTGACTGACCCTATAGCTGATGGTACGGTTATTACACCACAGAGGAGGAACCGTCACGAGGTCATCCCTTGAAAAAAGGAGCGGCATCTCCAAGCGCTCTGTCATTATTCCCATCCTTCTCATTCTGATGCTGTTTTCTGTAGCTGGTTTTTTTGTGCGCTCCATTGCCAAGAATTTCTACTATGAACAAAAAATCAGTGAGGCATCCCTGCTTGCACGAGGCTATGCAGAGACTTTGGCTCTGGTGATCGACGCCGAATACCAGCTGGATCAACAGATGCAGAGCACCCTTACCGTGGCAGGAGCAACTCTCAGCAAATACAACGAGCCATTTTCCAATGATGTGCTTGCTGAGATGGCTGAGAGTCTGGACGTGGATGTCATCTATCTCTATGACCAGGATCTTACCCTCATCCACTCAAGTGACGGGAATTATATCGGATGGAGGCCAACCGAGGGACATGCCATTGAGAAGTTCTATACGAGTGGCATGATACACTATGTTGAGGATATTCGCCCTGATACTGTCAGTGGCATCCTATACAAGTATGGCTACCATCGCTTCCCTGATGGGAAAATGGTACAGGTGGGCATCCTTGCAGAGACCATCAGTGAACTTTATGCACAGTTTGATCCACAGTACTTGATCAACAGTCTCGAGGAACATGACAGCCACACCAAGATTGCCTTTCTGGACAATGAAGGAAAAATTCTTGCATCCTCAGATCCCGAATATGTGGGTACATGGGTACGTACGGCAAAGGAAGGGCTGCCGATTCTTTTCTCAGAATATAGCCATATTGTATGGGAAGGTACCCCTTATCTTGTCTTGCGTATGCCCATCAAGGTAAAGGAATCCCTTGAGGGATCCATGTTGCTCTTCTATGATATGAGTGAAGGTGAGAAACTGTTGCATCTGGTTGCCCTTATCATCGGCAGTACCTTCTTCGTATTCTTTCTCCTCTTCAGTTACACGTTCATCCATATACACCGAAAGAACAAGAGAATTATGAACATCGCCTACCACGATGCTGTAACAGGACTACCCAACCAGCAATACTTCCAAGACCTGGTAAAAACGTTGGACAACATACCCCTTGCATGCATACTCATCAACCCACGAAATTTCAAACTGGTGAACATCATGTATGGCTACACCTACGGTAATGAGATCCTGATCCAAATTGCCGATGTGCTGCGCTCTCTTGCAGAGAGTCAGCGGCATCTACACGTATTTCGTCTCTCAGATGACCGGTTTATTCTCCTTCAAGAATCAGAGGAGGAAGAGTCCTTGCTCTCTTCACTGCAAGACACCCTTCGGGAGGCAGGAGGGCGTAATCATGAGCTTGGTGCGTTGGAGTTTGCCATTGGTATTGCAACTAGCAAATCAACAAAGCATGACGCTTCTCTTCTGATTAAACAGGCTTCAATCGCCCTGAACGCCACAACAGCAGAGATTCTCATCCAGAGGTATGATCGAGGATTGGAGGAGATCCTCATTCGAAAGGATGCCATCGAACAGGAACTCAAGAAGGCAATCAACGGCAAAAACAAGGTTCTTTCCCTTGCCTATCAACCTATTGTTGCAAGGGATGGCAACACAATCCATGCTTTTGAAGCACTTGGACGAATGGAGAGTGAATCCCTTGGCACGGTACCTCCCATGGAGTTCATCACATTGGCTGAAGAACGACATTTCATTATTCCCTTGGGTGATACAATCCTGGATATGGCAACCGATTTCCTGCAAACACTCAACCAACTGGGAGAGCGACGAGTGCAAGTTGCAATCAACATCTCTGCCTTGCAGGTCATGGACGAGGAACTTCCACACAAAATTGCATCCATGGCACGGGAGAAACAGATTTCACTTTCACAAGTGGAACTGGAACTCACTGAAACAATTTTCTCTGGGGACCTGGATCGCATCGCACTCCAGCTCAAGAAACTGCGCTCCCTTGGAGTACAAATTTCCATTGATGATTTTGGAACTGGGTTTTCCTCTCTTTCACGTTTGGGAAGCCTCGATATCGACATTCTCAAATTGGACCGGATGTTCGTGGAATCTTTGCATGAAAAGGATGATCAAGATCTGGTGTCGGATATCATTTCCATGGCACACCATCTGGGAAAGCAAGTGGTGGCTGAAGGGGTGGAGACAGAAGCACAGAAAGAGTGGCTGCACCATGCAATGTGTGATTTCTTCCAAGGGTATCTCTTCAGCCGACCGGTACCCAGCACAGAGGCTCTCTCACTTCTTGCCTCACAGGAGGAACAAAATGCATAAACGAATGCTTGCAGCGTTTCTCCTTCTCTTGGTTCTGAATACCCTGGCAGGGGAACCACTACCCTCCCTGGATAGAGGCGTAGAAAATGCAATACATCCCATGATCCTAGTTGAGGGGAAGAACAATACCATTCTCTATGCAAATCCTGCCTGTGCTGATTACTTCTCCATCCCTCGTGAGCGCCTTGTGGGCCGCAGCTTTCCTGCCTTGATCAAGGTGGAATGTGAGACGCTGCCAGCATTGCACGAACAGCTGGTCTCCATGGACAAGGAAACAGGAGAGGTTGTCTATTTCCAGGTGGGTGTACAAGACGTAGGAACAGAGGAAAGCCCGCGCTATATGATCATGCTCCAGGATAGGAGCAAAGAGCAACAGCTCATCACCCAGAGCAGATTCATGAATTGGGCTCTTGGCATTGCAATGCTTCTGGTACTCATTTTTCTTATACTTTTGCTTGCTCTACAGGTACGCTTGACCAGGCGATTGAAAAATGAGAAGAGCCAACAAGAGAGGAGTCTTTCCCTCCTCAAGCAGTTTCTCAATGCAGACAATCGGTACAGCTACATCAAGGATGCGGATGGTCGATTCCTTGTTGTCAATGAGAATCTCTGCCAATTTCTTGGGTATCCTGAGAAAGAAATCCTGGGAAAATCCATAGCAGAGGTAAGCAACCCGGCATTTGCTGCCTTTATGGATGAACATGACCAAAAAGCAGTTGAGGCACAAGTTCCCCTGGTACAGGAGAACCAGTGGGATGGCAGGATGTATCATACAACCAAGTTCCCTCTCTTGCTTCCAGGGGGAACCATTGGCCTTGGAGCTTTAGTCCTGGATGTTACCGAAAGAAGGCACCAAGAGCAGATTCTTAAAGATAATCTTGAGCGTGCGGCCAAGTTCTCGCAGCTGCTCTCATCCTCCATCAAGAACCCGACTGACAAGCTGGAGACAGCGCTCAACATGGTTTGCGTGCAGAGTGGCAGTGCTCTAGCGCTCTTGCTCTTGATCAACGAGAGCACAGCGTCAATGCGCATCATACGTACAGGGGATGGAAAAGATCACTATCACATTCCCCTGCAGGGATCGATCCCAATCCCAGAATCCATACTGGAGCGCTATAAAGAACAGGCAGGGGAAAACTCCTTCTTCATTGTCAACGAGGAAAGACGGGGGGAACCTCTGCTCTCCTACCTAGCCAATGAAGAGACCACCATCCAAAGAATGCTCGCATGTATCTGTAAGGTGGATGATGAGCCTTCAGGTATACTGATTTTGGCCGATTGTGAAAGGCCGTACAGAGATGCGGAAGGATTCCAATTCCAGTTGCTCTTCTCAGGTATCTGGGCCAATGTCCTCAAAGCTGAGAAGGAACATGCTCTGCAAGCAAGCCAAAAGAGCTTGAGATTGATTCTGGACTCTACCGCCGAGGGAATTTTCGGTACCAATGCAGAGGGCCTTTGCACATTCTGCAATGCAAGCTGCCTCCGCCTGCTTGGGTATACGGATGAGCGTGAATTGCTCGGCAGGAACATGCACCAGCTGGTGCATCACAGCACAAAAGAAGGGATTGCAATCGAAGAAGCGACCTGCCCCATACGCTCCAGCTTGGTAAAGGGAGTTGGCCTTTCCATCGAGAGCGAGGGCTTCTGGAGAAAGGATGGTTCCTGGTTTGCCGTGCTCTGTTACTCATATCCACAGATGCAGGACGGAAATGTCATCGGTTCAGTAATTACCTTTCTGGATAATACCGAAAGACAGCAAAATTTGGAAAAGATTGCCTTCTTGAGCTTCCATGACCAACTCACTGGGTTGTACAACCGATCCTACGCTGATGAAGCCATGATACGACTCGACACAGAAGAGCATTTCCCGCTAAGTATCATTATCGGGGATGTGAATGGGCTGAAACTCACAAACGACATATTCGGGCACACCTCGGGTGACAGACTCTTGATCACTATCGCGAAGTGTCTACGAACGGCATGCCGAACCAGTGATATGGTGAGCAGGATAGGGGGAGATGAGTTTCTCCTACTCCTTCCCCGTACGGATAGTGAAGAGGCAGATGAGATCATCAAACGAATTGAGGGGCAACTGGAAAAAGAGCGTGTCGAGGTAGGGAAACGAAGCATCTCATTGGGAAGCGCAACCAAGACTGCTGCACAACAGACAATCCAATCAGTCTTCGACCAAGCGGAAGACCAGATGTATCGAAGAAAGACCCTGAGAAGAGCAGAAACACAGAAACAGCAACTGCAGAGACTGCGTGAGATGCTCTGGGAGAAAGCTCCCAGTGAGCGTCATCATGCAATGCAGGTAAAAAACCATGCAGCCCATCTGGCTGAACTTCTTGGTCTGAATGATGAAGAGAAGAGCCGTCTGATGCGTGCTGGATTCTATCATGACATAGGGAAAGTGGTACTTGATCCAGCGTTGATCATTGCAAAGAAACGTGATGCCCTGATGCAAAAGAACTATCAGGAGCATGTCAGCGCAGGGTATCGTATTCTGAATATGTTTTCTGAGACGGTAGATCTTGCTCCCTTGGTACTCCACCACCATGAGTGGTGGGATGGCAGTGGGTATCTCAAAGGATTGAAAGGGGCAGAAATCCCATTCTACTCAAGAATCCTCCGCCTTGCAGAAGTATGGGAGAGGGAACATCTGGATCTGGCCACCCCAGAGAAAATCAAGGAAGTGCTGAGAGAACTTGCAGGAATTGAAGTTGACCCCTATCTTGTGGAGCGGATAATCAATGCCTTATAGCGGCAAACCCACCTGCCCTGGGGGTTGTCTCATACCAGAGCGCCAAGTCGATTACCCAAGGCTTCCCCCCATCATAGACTTCTATTGCCCCAGATCCCGAATCCACTCCTACAATGGTCACCCAGTGCCATGAATCAAGGTTTTTCACCTCCCCATGATGTAGATTGAGGAAGGCTACCGGCTGGTCGAGCAACAAACTCTCCTTGATGAAATCAAGAACTTCAGAAAAAGCTGGCCTTCGCTCTTTCGCCCGGGTGATGGGGAGGCTTACCACGTCTCCTTCTATCTGCAACTTCTTCATGGCATTGCCCAAGCCTCTGGTAAATTGACTGACCAGATGCACTCCCATCAAGGTTGGGGTAACATACTCCCAGAGCTGCTGCATCAAGGCTATCATCTGCTCTTGATCATCTACGGCCCTTGCATGCCTATCCTTGCCCTGATTATAGAGTACCAGGTGGCTTGCAGTGGTAGGGCCGCAACCGGCACGTCTTTGCCAGGACTGGGAAAACCACTCCTGGTCAGCACCAAAACAGATAGTGTTGTCTCTGCAAGGAATATGGAGATATTTTGGATATTGGAGTGTTATCATCGCAGCAATCCTACCTCACGGTTCCATAAGGCCAGCTGAGAATACCTCCAAAATCATAGACTGCCGAGTATCCCATGGTATCTAATGCCTTGGAGGCTGTGGCGCTCCTATTTCCACTTCTACAATAGACAAGCAGTGTTTGGTCCTTGCTGGGAAGTGCAGAAACATCACCATCCTGGATTGTCTGCAATGGCACGTTTATCGCTCCTTGTATATGTCCTTCAGCAAACTCTTGGGGAGTTCTTACATCAATGACCAAAAGATCATCCCTCTCCTGCATCATGGAGAAGGCTGACTGAGCAGAAATTTTTTCATAGGCACCAGTCTCGGATGCTTGCGTTTTCCAAGCTACACCAACTATGAGGGCAAGGACAATGAGGATGATTATCAATATCTTAGTCATTTACTAGGTTCTCCTATGACCAAGATGGCAAATTACCTTTCAAGCGTCAAGACAGAGAGAGGACCGGAAGTACAAAAACTCCCGGTCCCAGCAATGAATGCAACCTAGATACTACTCTTCTGCTGCATCCTCAAGGAGGAGTTCATCAAGATAGCTCATCAGGACCTCAGCTTTCAGAAGCTCAGCTTCAGCACTTGCTTTATCAATTGCAAACTCACGTTCCAACTCCTGCGCCTGGAGTTTGTAAGCATCCTTCAAGTTCTTGACTGGGTAGGAGGCGAGTACATAAACCGTTCCATCAGGAGCTGTGTAGTACTCTTCTATGGAGACACCCCTCAATGCAATGCTTACGGTCTGTACACTGAGATTCTGCAGGACTTCCAGCATCTGCTTTGTCCTGAGCACCTCTCCTGACTCCTCCACAAAGGAGACCAGGGCGTTGTCCACACTGGTGGATGCCCATCTCCCAATTGCATCCCTTGCAGCGGACTCGGCGCGCATTTTGCTGAGCTGTTGGGTGGATTGCTTTGCAGAGCCTACTTCATAGTGCAGGCTTCTGGTGCTCTTTGGGGGATGATTGGTCCAATAGGGAGACCCATCGGGATTGATTTTCGGGGTAATTGCACACGAGGTAACCAGCAGTATGCATACAAAGCCCACCAATAAGATTCGTTTCATGGCGTTCTTCCTTATTCCAGACATGCAGCCAGGCTCCAGTAGGTGTCAGTCTCCTTCTCATAGTATCTGGCTATGATGGTGAACCCTTTCAGCAAGCCACGCTGTGCCTGATAGAGCGAGCGCTCCATCAGCTCGTTCTTAGTGGTTACATTCTCGACCGAGTAGGCATGCTCCGTCTTCAAGTCGAGAAGATTCTGGGCAGCGGAAAAATCAGCTGCCTCGAGTGAATTATTGAGAAAATAGTGGCGCTTGGCTGACCCTACCCCAAATCGGTACCCATCCACCTTTGGGTAGACATTCAGCCAAGTAGGTTTTCCAGCTTGGTTGTATTCACTCTCATAGATACGTTTGGTTTCTTCTTCCTGGTTGTTTTTCACCACCACGATTGCACCAGCTTCTGGGTTGAACTGGATATCCAGCACCTCGAGTTGGCTGATTGTCTCTGCCATTGATGAATCGTCGTAGAAGGCAGCCTCCTCTTTGGCAAAGGACTTCAAGCCTTCCTCAGAGTGATAGGAGGTGACCAAACGGCTGTCCAGTGCGAGCGCTTCCTTGAGATGGATCGACCTCGCCGCTGCAAGGATTGCCTCCCTTACCATTCTCTCCTGTGTGGAGTATGGTCCGCTGATCCCCACATATACGTTTGCAGGAAAGGCACTCACATCCAAGGATGCAAGTGCATCTGGTTTATCCGGTGAGACAGCTTTGGTGGTGCAACCAAAGAGCAGCACCACCATACATAGCATGGCAATCAAGTGTTTTGTATGCCGCAATCTCAGTCAACTCCCTTCAGAAGGTTTGCAAAGGCTTCCTTCATCTTGGTGTTTGCAGCCTCAGCTGCCTCACTCTCAACAAATGCCTCAGCGACAGCCTCTGATGCTGGTTCGAAATTCTGCTCAATGTTGGCAATGGGGATTGAGCAAAGTACCCATACCCCGCCTTCAGCATCTACCCAGACCTCTTCGGTGCTTACACCAGAGAGGGTTGCTTCAGCGACCTGCTGGCTGATCACTTCCATTGCATCAAGGGCCTGACGGTTGTCTCCGCTACCGGCATCGTTGATGTAGGTAACGACCACTTCCTTTACCTGGGTGCTGATCCAAGCCGCAATCTTGTTCTTTGCCTCAACGGTTGCACGCTTGATTGAGTTTTGCTTGTCACTCATCTTGCCGTATCCGGTTTCAAAGTGCATATCCTGGGTGGAGACAGTCTTGTACACCCAATCCGGCTGAGGAATTCCCTCTGCTCCGATAATTACGGGGCGTGCAGGTTCCACAGGCTCCTCAACCTTTGCAGTTGCACAACTGCTCATGGCGATGGCGAGTACTACGAGGCCCAGAATCACTACCAATTTTTTCATATTATCCTCCAACTATGTTTCGTCCCCAAGCGTTTCCAGCATTAGGGCAAAGAATCCATCAACACCCGATGAACTGGCAGCCTTCAAGGCTTTTGCCAATGCATCAGTTTCACTCATCGCCGCTTCACGGTCTGATTTCTCATAGGAGAGATATACACGTTCACGGTCTTTCAATTGTACAGCCAGCGTATAGCGGGCATAGGAATAAGGACTTCCCTCCATTGCAATCGGTTGGACAGTATAGTGGACCAACAAGGTTGCATAGGGATCCAGCACTCCTGTTGAAAACCCTTGCTCCTGCAATCCCTGTTCGAAAGAGGCTTTCAATACCGGCTCTCTCTCCCCTCCCTCGCTCATTTCCACAGCTATGGATATCTGCTCGGACAAGGAAGAAAGTTCACGGTCAATCGGTGCCAATACCTGAGCCTGAGGCTCTCCTAAAAGCACCTGGAGCTGGTCATAGAGTGCTTGCTGTTGCCGAGCAACATCCCTTGCTTCTCTCAACAGCACATATTTAGAAAGAAGCGCATCAGCTGAAGATGCACGCATTTTCAGCTGTGCCAGTGAACTGGCAAGTTCAGAAATCGTATCCTGGTAGAGAGAGGCGGTACGAGAGCGGTGCAACGCCACACGTGCGTGGACCCTCCCAAGCTCATCGGTATAGACATTGACCACTTCGGAACCGATGATCTGGTCAGTCTCACTGGTGACACTGCCCAGTTCCATCATCTCGGAAGCTTCGGTGAAGGTAACATTGCCTAGCGCATCGGTAGATGCGGTTGAGAGACTGCTCACCTCTGTCACAGACCGCACCTTCGCACTGAATATCTGGGAGAGACTGGAGAGCGCCGCATCGACTGCTCTCTGTCTGGAGGAGCCAGAGGCAACAGCACAAAGATAGGTGTCCTCGTCATAACTTGCATCATAGGGGTGATCGAGCCAAGAAGGCGCCTTGCTGCCAGAGCCTGCAGTTGCGCAGGACTGGGCCAACAACAGTGCAAGGACAATTCCAATGGGAAGCCATTTTCTCATACGACCTCCTACAGCTTATACTTGCTCTGTTTGATGAGTTTCTTGATGGTTTCTTCCCCGACCCAGACCTTTTTGTTGGTCTCAATATCGATCAACTCAGCTGAGACGTAGTAGGTCCTGACCATCTGTCCTGCACTCTGGTCCAAGTTGGTTCTCACTGCTCCTTGCAAGAGGTAGTCGGCACCAATCTCCTTTCCCAGGGCTTTTGCGGTCTCTTCGCTTGCAAAATACTGCTGCTCTTCCCGCTCCTCACGAACCGAGGCACGGAAGCTCTGGTCGGCAACCATGTCCACCTTTCCCGAGTTGATCAGAGCCATTTCATACCGCTTGGCAATGATGGAGGTGTCAATATGTTCGCTACTGCGGTTCAGGAACGTCCCTACGATGACCACAGGGTTTTCACCGGGATTTGCCATCTTGTACTGGTTGATCCAGGGTGAGGCAAGACTGGAATCCACCAGTGCCTCAGCAACAATGCGGATATCAGTGTCATTCCAATTTCCACTTAGGTCTATATCGGTATCGCTACTGATACGGCTTACCGATACAGCTGATTGACAGGAAATCAGGAAAAAAGAGATCAGGATAAGGAATAGGACAAAAAGACTCTGGCGTTTCATTACAGTTCTCCTCCATGCTTCACGTACACCAAGGGGGTGTATGGAAACAGTGTAGCAGAGTCATTCTCCGTTGTGTAGAAAAACGTAGGAGTAAAAATGACATATTCTTTATTTTTTTACCGATTTCAATGTTGCGCTCTCCCCTACGCAATGCTACATTGAGCCCATATTAGTGAGGAGGGAAGCTATGAAAGAGAGGAAACGAGCACCCCGCCTGTTGTATTGCCTTCCCTTGCTTGTACTCTTGCTCACTGCCTGTACATCCTTTATGGATATCTCTGCCACCCAATCCCTCCACACTTTGACAGCTGCATAAGCTAATTCACAACCCCAAAACCTACAACCAGCCACCCCAGGGTGGTTTTTTCATGCCCATACCCCTTGGATAGAAAACATTTTATAGTTTTTAAGTATTTAT
>JBFWKK010000016.1:0-35644 GCA_050252715.1 Sphaerochaeta sp.
ATAAATACTTAAAAACTATAAAATGTTTTCTATCCAAGGGGTATGGGCATGAAAAAACCACCCTGGGGTGGCTGGTTGTAGGTTTTGGGGTTGTGAATTAGCTTATGCAGCTGTCAAAGTGTGGAGGCACAGACAAAGGTCCCCATACTGATCACTTTGGTTCGCATTTCCACTATTTTTAGGAATTGGCTCATCGTCATAATGAAATGATAGTAGTTTTCTGGGATATTTTCCATGCTTCTTCACTTTTCCCCTTGATTTTCCCATAACTCTCCAAGTATGCTTATTTTGCATATTAATACCAATGGTATGCAGTCCTGACCATCTGGCAAAAATACAAGCAAATGCTCAGAAATTGGTTTCGGAATTTCCGCAGGCCGTTGTCCTGCAAGTACCATACAAACAGGAGATTATAGTATGAAGACAAGACAGTTGTTCCTTATCACCCTCTTGGTCCTGCTCATGAGTGTATCCCTCTTCGCAGCAGGTGATACAGAAAAAGCGGAAAGTGGCGAGCTCGACAGAAGCAAGTATTTCATCACCGTAGCGACCGGTCCCACCAGTGGCCTCTACTACCCCATCGGGGGTGCATTCTCCTCGGTGTTCCAGAATAAGCTTGGCTACAAGTCCTCCGCACAGGCAACCGGAGCTTCAGCAGAGAACATCACCCTTATCAGGGAAAATCGTGCTGAGATGGCCATCGCCATGAGTGATGTAGTTGCACAGGCCTACCAAGGCTTTGGAGCCTATGAAGGCAAGGAGCCTGCAACTGAGCTGCGAGCACTGCTTGGCCTGTACCCCAACTATGTACAGCTGGTAACCACAGACAAGACCGGCATCACCAAGTTCACCGACCTGAAAGGCAAACGCGTTGGTATCGGCGCACCAAACAGCGGTGTTGAGGTCAATGCAAGGATGATGTATGAAGCGCACGGCATGACCTATGCAGACAGCAAGGTTGACTACCTCAACTATGGAGAGGCAATCGCACAGTTGAAGAACAACATGGTCGATGCTGTCTTTGTAACCAGTGGAATCCCCAATGCAACCATCATGGAGCTTGGAACCACCAGCAAGATTGTGCTTGTTCCCATTGAGGGAGAGGGACTTGAAACCCTGAAGAAGAACTACCCATTCTTCGTTGAAGCAACCATCCCCAGTGATGTGTATGACACTGACAGTGATATCAAGACTGCTACCGTACGCAATATCATGATCGTAAACGAGAGCCTTCCTGTAGATGTAGCCTATGACCTGACCAAGGGTATTTTCGAGAACATCGGGGACATTCAGGCAGCCCATGCTACGGCTAAGCAGCACATCACCCTTGAGAACAGTCATCTTGGTGTCGATATCCCCTTCCATGAAGGTGCAATCAAGTACTACGAGGAAGCAGGACTGTAAGCATTCTTGATGAAACTCAGAAAAATATTTAGAATAAGCATCGTTGTCCTCATCCTTGTGGTGGGGACACTGCTTCTCCTTTCCCTATACAGGCCAGGTCTTTCCTTGGTGCTGCGTGATCAGCAGACAGGGAAGGTTCTGGCCTCCGCTGCCGTTGAAGAGGGCATGCAGGTTACTTTTAGCTGGATCCACTCAGCTGAGTTTATTCCCTGGATTGAGGAGTATACTATTCTGGATGGCTCTTTTCATCTCAAGACCATCCAGGTTGCAGGCTTTGGGGCAGGCATCCCAGAGAACAAAGGGACAACATCACTACGGGATGGCATGGTGGTTATGGAAGAGCTGGACCAAGTGTTTCCCGAGATCCGTTGGATCCACTCACAGACAGCCCTCACCAAGATCACATTGGAGAATCGAATCTTTATCACTGGAGAGAATGTTCCACATCACATACCAGTAGAACTACATATAGAAGGAGTAGGAACCATATGGCCAAGATTTCGCTTGACGAAATGAATCCTGCAATGAAACGCAAACAGGAACAGTTGCTCGGGAAATTTGAGAAGGAGTCGAAGATCCGTTCATTCGACCACTATCTGCTCGCCCAGGGATTGTACTGGATTTCCATCATAATCGCACTCTACCACTTCGGCACCTCTTTTATCGGGTACCCGGCAACGCACCTCCACCGTTCCCTCCATGTTGCCATGATTCTCTTTATGACCTTCTTCCTCTACCCTGCCCACAGGAAGGCTAGCAGAAAGACCATACCCTGGTATGACATCATCCTCGCTCTTGCCTCCCTCTCTGTTGCTCTGTATGTGTGGGTTGACTACATCAACTTCATCAACAGAATGGGAAGTCCCAATACCATGGATGTAATCATGGGAACCATCCTGATTCTGGTGGTTCTGGAAGCAAGTAGAAGAATTTCCGGATGGCCCTTGGTCATCCTGAGCCTCATATTCCTTCTCTATGGGCTCTTTGGACGGAACCTTCCTGGAATCTTCATGCATCGCGGTTACGATTGGAAAAGCCTGGTCAACCACATTTTCATCAACACTGAAGGTATTTACGGCACCTCGGTAGATGTTGCTGCATCCTATATCTTCCTCTTCATCATGTTCGGTACCGTCATGAACAAGTGTGGCATGGGCAGGTTCTTCAACGACCTTGCCCTTGCTTTTGCAGGAAGTTCCAAGGGAGGCCCTGCAAAGGTCGCAGTGATTGCCAGTGGATTTTTAGGCTCGATCAACGGAAGCGCAGTGGCAAATGTCGTAACCACAGGAGCCTTCACCATACCTCTCATGAAGAAGACCGGATACTCCAATGAGTTCAGTGGAGCGGTTGAGTCAAGTGCATCGGTTGGAGGACAGTTGCTTCCCCCGATCATGGGTGCAGCTGCGTTTATCATGGCTGAGATGCTCGGGGTAAAGTACAGCTCTATTGTCATCAGTGCAGCTATTCCAGCCCTTCTCTACTATCTGGGCATTCTGGTTCAGGTACAACTCAGGGCTTCAAAGAAAAATCTACAGGGAATCCCCAAAGACCAGCTACCCAAGCTGAAGGATGTCATGCGTGAAAGAGGACATCTGCTTATCCCGATTGCATTCTTGCTCTACATGCTCCTCTTCAGTGGTGCAACAGTCATTTTCTCTGCATTCTGGGCTATTGTGGCAACCATTGTTGTGAGCATGTCCAGAAAGACCACACGAATGACTCTCCGGCAAATCCTGGATGCATTCTCTGAAGGGACCAGGGCTGTTGTCTCGGTAGCGGTTGCCTGTGCGGTCGTTGGTATCATCATCGGTGTTGTCAGTCTTACCGGTTTCGGTCTGAACATGGCAAATGCCATTATCCAGCTTGGACAGTCCAATCTGATGCTTACCCTCTTTTTGACCATGATCACCTGTATGATCCTTGGTATGGGGCTTCCCTCCATACCCGCCTACTTGATCACAGCAACCATGGCAGCCCCAGCGCTGGTGAAGCTGGGAATCCCCCCCTTGGCAGCCCACATGTTTGTCTTCTACTTTGCTATGTTTGCAAACATCACACCCCCAGTCGCCCTTGCATCCTTTGCAGCCGCCGGACTCAGCGGTGGTGATCCGATGAAAACCGGAATCCAGTCGGTAAAGCTATCCCTTGCAGGATTCATCGTCCCCTACATGTTCGTGTACAACTCTGCACTGCTCTTGATCGATGTTACCCCGATGGTAGCGATCAGGGTTGCTCTTACCGCTATCATGGGAGTCCTCCTGATCGGCATGGCAACCGAGGGATACCTCTTCAAGGATATGGTCTGGCCGATACGTATCGCTGCATTTGCGGGAGCCTTGCTCCTGATTACGGCAAACGTCGTACAGGATGCCCTAGGGCTTACGCTTGCCGCATTGGTAGTGCTCATCCAGTACTATGTGAAACGCAGGGATGCTCACCACGTACAAAAACCGCAGTAATCTTCCATCGCTCACAGTGCAGTGAAGACCTTGCCGTCTGTATGGCAAGGTCTTTCTTTACTCTGCCAACTTTCTCGCCCACGTGATGGTATCCCAAAACTGTACCCCCTCATGCTCCTGCCTTGGCCCTGGTGTACTCCTCCCTTCCCTGATGATTCCCAGCAGTTCCTTGCGAAGATGGGCTACCACCTCAGGATAACGTGAGGCCACGTTACGCTGTTCTGCATAGTCACAGACCATGTTGTAGAGCTGGAAGGGTGGCAGGGTTGCTTCCTCCTTACTTCCCGGTGCGGGAAAGGAGTAGCCTCCCGAACCTGAACACATAGCCAGTTTCCAAGGTCCCCTGCGGATGGAGAGCGAACCATCAGCGCTCTGGTGCACCAAAGACTGCCTTCCCGTAGCTCCCTCTGGATCAAGCAGCAAGGAGAGCATGCTCACACTGTCTACAGCCTCATCATCCTGTAGCGCATAGTGAAAATACTCTGCCAGTGTCGCATACAGATCAAACAGCCCTGTCAGTTCATGCGTGACCGTATTGGGGGGTATGACATGCGGCCACCGCATCAGGCAAGGAACACGGTGTCCTCCTTCAAAGATATCTGATTTCAAACCTCTGAAATGGTAACTGGGATTATGACCATGTTGCTTGAGGGTTTCAAAGTCGGCCATCCAAGAACACCCATTGTCACTGCTGAAGACTACCAAGGTGGAATCTGAGAGCCCTTTCTCATCGAGTAGTGAGAGTATCCTGCCTACCACATCATCACAGTGCAGGACAAAATCCCCGTATGCATTGGTATGGGATGTACCTTGAAACCGCTCACTGGGGAGAATGGGTGTATGTGGGGCTGGAAGCGCAAGGTAGAGAAAGAATGGAGTACCATCTGATGCCCTGATCAGGTCAATGGCTTTGTCTGTCAAATGGTCCAGCACATGTTCGTCCTTGAAAGAGTCTCCACTCAGGCCCCATCGCCAGAAAGCCATACCTTCAGATTTTGTACGTCTTGTTGGAATTTCGGTAAAGTGATCATCCTCGATATAGACATAGGGAGGCATATCCAAGGAACCACTGATCCCGTAAAAGGTATCAAAACCTCGTGTAGTTGGACCATTTTCAATTGGCTTGGTGAAGTTTAGTGGACCACTTTCTTCCCATTCTGAAGCCTCTACAAATCCTGGCTCTCGGGGAAAAGACATGCCAAGGTGCCACTTACCTATCGCATGGGTGCGGTATCCCTGTTGTTTAAGAAAAGATGCGAGGGTTTTCCTACCTTCTATGATAAGTGGCTCACTATATCCACTGAGAACCGATTGCTTGAGACTTGAACGCCAGTTGTAGCGACCGGTAAGGAGACTGTAGCGACTGGGAGAGCACACTGCGCTAGAGGCATGGGCATCGGTATAACGCATCCCTTCTCTAGCAATACGATCGATATGCTTCGTAGAGAAAGGCATCCCTTCATTATTTGCAGATACATCACCATAACCAAGATCATCGGCCAGGATATAGAGAATATTTGGCTTTTCCATGACACATTGGGCCTCCGCTTCCCAAAAAAATTCACGGCCACCGCCAAAGGCCATGACCGTGAGTTCTTTGTTTCAGATACCTCAGCGAATGGAAACCGTATCCATACGTTCACTGGACTCGTATGCAGCCAGGGCAATCTCCAAGGCCCTGAGCCCGTCGACTCCACTGACAAGAGGATCCCTGTCCTGTGAGCAGACACTGATGAACTCCCTGATCAGCCCTTCATCTCCGGTCTCACTGAATCCGATGTCCTCGAATCGCTGATGCTTCTGGTCGTCAAGATGAATCACCTGGCTGAATGCTTTCAGATCGATCACCCCCTTTGTACCCACAATCTCCATATCAACCTGTGCCCAGATCGGGTAGTTGGTATGGTGTGCCCAGGAGCAGTCTATGGAAGCAAACACTCCATTTTCCATGGTGATCATTACCAAGCCGGTATCATCAATACCTTTGTTGTGCAAGAGCGCTCCTTGCTCACAATACACGTCCTTCACCTCACTGGAAGTAAACCAACGAATGAGATCGCCAAGGTGTACCGTATGGTCCATCACAGCTCCCCCTCCGGATAACTCCTTGTTGAGGAACCAGCCACCGGGGATTTTCCCGTGGTTTATACCGGTGATACTGAGAATTTCACCAATCCTTCCCTCATCGACGATCTTTTTCGCCGCCACCACGTTGGGATTGTAGCGCATGGGAAATGCATTCATTATCTTCACCCCATGCTCCTTGGCCGAAGCAATCATCTGTTTTGCATCTTCAATGGTAGTGGCAAACGGCTTCTCCACCAAAATGTGGATTCCACGTTTTGCCGCAGCAATGCTGACCTTTGCATGATCGCGGTTGTTGGTGCAGACAATCACCCCATCGAGATCCATATCGAGCAAGGTTTCATAGGAAGGATAGTAGGTGGTCTTGAAGAGACTGGCCATCTGTGTCCCACGATATACATCATCATCAGCGATTCCAACAATGAGCACCCCAGGATCTTGTAGAAGTTGCTGTGTGTAGCTCATTGCATGCATATGCTCAAAACTGACTACACCAATTCTTATTTGCTTCATACCCTCTCCTCCTGTAGCACCACAACCTTTTTGGTTCGTGATGACTCGCGAACAGCAAGTGCAACTGCAAGTGCTGCCTTTGCTTCCTCCGGTCTGACCAGGACCGGTTTGTCATGGATGACCGAATCGATGAAGATACGCAACTCCTTTGCATACGGATTCAAGTTGGGCGGCATCGGGTTGTCATAGAATATGGAGACTTCCTCATCGCTGCTGATTTGTGTCTTCAAGGGGCTGTCCTTGCTGGAGTCATAGCAAAGCTGGCCATCTGTACCGATCAGCTCAAAAGCCGTTCTAAACTCAATTCCCTTGGGCATCGCCCATGAGGCTTCAACGTGAGCCATTGCCCCGTTTGCCAAGCGAAGTATGGCAAGGCTATGCATCTGCGATTCCTTGGTGTCTCCATAGTTCTTTGCATAGACACGGGAAACAGGGCCCAACTGGCTCAAGATCCAATCATAATCATGAATTGCCAGATCCACCTCAGGACCACCACTCTTTTCAATATCCTGGTACCAATGCTCCCAACTCCATGGTGGGAAAGCCTGGTTTCGAATGGTTCTGATCAGACGCAGGGTACCAATCCTTCCTTGGTCTATACTCTGCTTTACCGTTTCATACTCCCTGAAAAACCGAAGCACATGACCCACTGAGAGCTTAACCTGCTCTTTTTTTGCGGTATCGATCATTGCCTGGGCATCTTCTACGGACAAGGCAATGGGTTTTTCGCAGAACACATGCAATTTTTTCTGCATGGCACGTACGGCATACTCCTTATGGAGATAGGTAGGCAGACAGATATCAACCATATCGAGGGACTCTGCATCCAACATCGATTCAAAGGAATCATAGGCAGCACAGTTCAACGAATGGGCAATTGCATCACGCATCTCCTTCCGTATATCACATACTGCAACCACCTGTGCATTCGAGATAGCTGCATATGCCCGTGCATGGGTCTTTCCCATGGTTCCACAACCAAGCAATCCAATCCGTAGCATATAATTTGCTCCTTTATACTGCCAATCGTGACAGGTTACATTTCCATCTTCTTCCCATCGGAAAGTCGGGAAGCTTCAGCTGCAAAGGCCATGAAGTGGCTCTGCAATGAAGAAGCAACACTTGTTTCCCCGCTGAGAATATTGTTTTTCACCAACTGGACAAAGTCAGCAACAAAAAGTTCATCACTTCCTGAGTGGCCTTCCCGCTTTGTTTCAATCTGAATTGTCTTTGTGTCACGACTGCTGAAGTCGGTAATCGTGATGACTCCCTTCTCCATATCACCGGTTAGCTCTGCCTTTGTCCCCATGAGGCGAAGTTGACGGTGTGTTTCCATGGTGAAAGCGCTCATCGTAAAGGTAGCCACCACCCCATTCTTGAATCGTGCACTTACCGTCTGATGGTCAACGACATCGTTGTCGCACTGATAGACACAAATTCCCCAAGGGCCTTCCTTCAATGCCTTCAATCTTCCTTCAATGGAGAGATCGGTGGTAATGACATTTACCGGCCAATTGGTATTTGAACCGAGATAGATCTTCTGTGCTGCATAGGGGCACTCCTCATAATGAGGGCAGCCATCGGTACAGCGCTCTGGAGCACCTTCTGGTTTGTTTTCTTTGGTAAAATAGTTCAGATCCCCATAACTGGAGAGGGAGATGCAGTCATCTCCTGCCAAGTAGAGCAGGATATCCATATCGTGGCAACTCTTGGAAAGGATCATGGGAGCCGATGTTTTTGTATTGTTCCAATGTCCTCTGACAAAGCTATGGGACATGTGGATGTGACCGACATTCTCATCCAGCTCGATACCGATAAGCTTTCCGATCTCTCCATTGGAAACCAGTTTTTTCACCCTGGTGAAGAATGGAGAGTAGCGAAGGACATGGCTGATGACAAAAACCTTGGAGAAGCCTTCAGCTTTCTTGGCAATCTCTTTCGCATCCGCTTCATTGGTGACAATAGGTTTCTCACAAAGAATATGGTAGTTATGCTCGATTGCAGAGAGAATTGCGCTCTTGTGCATCTGGTCCTGTGTGGCAATGATCACAGCATCAATATCCAAGGGTTTCTTAAAAAGATCCTGCCAATCCTTCACTGCATATTCCTGAGCAATGTCGTGTTCCTGTACCACTAGATTTCTCTTGTCGTCGTTCGGCTCTGCAACAGCGACCAGCTTCATCTCATCAGGATGATTCATTGCCCAGTCAGCATAGATGTGTTTCCCTCTGCTTCCTGCTCCCAGCAGTGCGACTCGAATTGGCTTCATTGTATTCCTCCTAGAATAGAAGGCTGCACCCGTCAACAGGCAGGTGCAACCCATACATGTAGTATACCTTATTTGTTAATCTCTGCGTTCACTACTTTTTCGACCTTGGCCAGTCCATCACCAAGAGTCGGCTGCATGAACACCTTATCCATCTCGTTGTTCAACAAGGTGTAGACAGGACCAGCATTCTTGCTGGAAATCGGCAACGGATACCCATAGTTGACCGTGTCAACGATTGCATCGATATCAAGCCAGTTGTACTCCTCGAAGAAGAGTTCTGCACCACCATTGTAACAGGGAGACCAAACCTTTGAAAGAACTTCAGCATGACGAGCCGATGCAAGGTATGCCATGAATTTCTTCACTTCTTCAGGATACTCTGTCTTTGCAGAGGCCACATAGCCAAGGTTGTGGTAGATGGATGCACGCTGCTTCTGCATCGGCATCGGGGCAATACCCATATCCTCACCAAGAACTTCAGCAAACTGCTTCAGGATACCGGTGTGGTTGGTGATCATCGCTACCATACCTGACTGGAACATGGTTGCCTTGGTGATCTCTCTCATCTCGGAAACCTTCGGGGAATATCCATACTTGTAGATCAGGTCCATCAGGAACTGGGAAGCTTCCCTGCCCTCCTTGGAGTCGATTACGAGTTCAGATCCATCGTCGCTGAAAAGCTTTCCACCGTTCTGCAAGATGAAGTTCGATGCACCACTCTGCATATCGGGGTCTGCAATCGTTCCATACTGAATGGTGGTATCGCCATCCTTGATGGTCAACTTTGCAGAAGCATTGAAGTATTCGTCCCAAGTCCAGGTATCATCTGGATAGGCAAGTCCTGCCTCATCAAACATTGCCTTGTTGTAGTACAGGATTACCGAGTCAAAGAAGATGGGAACACCGTATCTATCTCCCTCGTACATGAATGGCTCATAGTAGATTGAATTGAAGTTCTCGAAGTGCAAGGAATCCTTCTCGTCTTCCAAATTCATGACCAAGCCGGTGGGAAGATAGGAGACAGCATTGGGGTGGTTCAACCAGAAAATATCTGGACCGGTTCCGGTGGGAAGAGCCATCTGCAATTTTGTCCAGTAGTCGGCCCAAGGGATGATGCTCATCTTGACAGTAACATCTGGGTTCTCTGCCTCGAATTCAGTAATCATCTGACTATAGACTTCCTCTCCATTCTGATCCCAATACCAGAAGTTTATTGTCTTTTTCTCGACCTGCTTCTCTGCATCTCCCGCAGCAAATACTGCGGTGCCTACCAGTGTGATAAGCAAAAGCGCAACAACGATACGTTTCCATTCCTTTTTCATAGAATCCTCCTCACTATACTTCATCCGGAATACTCCGGATATGCTACTTATTCCTTAATGCCGGAGAGGGCAATGCCTTCAATGAAATATCTCTGACTGATGATGAACACCAACACCATTGGGATTGAGACCACCACTGCAGCAGTCAAGAGCAGGTTGTCCTTTGTCAGGTGCTGACCCTGCAAATTTGCCACGGCAATGGAGAGGGTATATTTCTCAGTTGAGTTAATGACAACCAAAGGCCAGAGAAAGTCGTTCCAACTGAATACCAGACACATAATACCTGTAGCCAAAAGTGCACTATGACAGAGCGGAAGCAAGATAGACCAGAAAATCCTGAAGTGACTCGCTCCATCCAAGTAGGCTGACTCATCCAGTGAGCGCGGCAGACTCATGATCTGTTGGCGCATATAGAACGTGGTGGTAACACTGGGAATAGAGGGAATGATGATACCCAGATAGGAATCGAACATACCCAATTCAAGGATCAGCTTGTAACGTGGCATCAGTATCATCTGGATGGGAATCATCAACGCCAACAGGAGGCTGATAAAGATGACATTCTTTCCAGGGAAATCCAAACGGGCAAAGGCATACGCTGCCAGGGAAGAGACAAACAGCTGAGGAAAGGTTATGCCAATGGTATTGATGATGTTGTTCTTATAGTAGGAGAGAAAGTTCAGCCTGCCAAACAGTTCTTTGTAGTTTTCCAGATTCGAGAAGTTCTCCGGGAAAAATACCACCGGGATTTTTACAGTCTCCTTGTAGGTCTTGAAAGAAGAGACCACAATCCAGAAAAACGGTACAAGGGTGATGAGGGCAAAGACCAGAAGTACAAAGAATCCTGCAGTAATTTCATAGTTGTGTTTTGTTTTCAACATAGTTTCACCCTTCTCAACTGTAATGGACCCATCGTTTCTGCCCAACATTCTGGAGAATGGTGACGCCTAAGACGATGATCGAGAAAATAATTGCCTCCGCTGATGCATATCCCATCTCCAAGTAGGTAAACCCTCGCTCGTATATACCGAAGGCCATGGTTCGGATATTCTCACGGACAATGACATTGCTTTTTCCAAAGACGAAGATGTAGTCAAACATCTTGAAACTATTGATTACCGCCAGTATCAGACAGAAAAAGAGCTGCGGGGTCACCAAGGGAAATGTCACATGGATGAACTTCACCCACCACGATCCCCCATCAATATCACACGCCTCGTAGTACTGGGGTGATATGTTTTGCAGACCCGCAAGCAGGATGATCGTGTAGTAGCCGATACTCGCCCAAAGCGTTACAATTACAATAATAAATCGTGTCAGAATTGCATTGGAAAACCATGCCATCTGTGGCAGTCCAACGATTTTCAGAAGTCCATTCACCAAGCCATACCGTGAGTTGAAGATAATCATGAATATCTGAGCGGTTATGACCGGTAGTATTACATAGGGAAGAAAGAATACTGTTCTGAACGTTCCCCTACCCAACAGTTTCTTCTTGTTCAGGGCATTTGCCAGAAATAGGGAGATGGCTACGGTCAGGGGAACAGAAACCAAGACGAAGAACATGGTGTTCTTGAACTCCAACCAGATGGTAGGATCACTGAAGAGACGTTTGTAATTCACCAATCCAACAAATTCGGGGGCTGTCAAATGATTCCACTTGGTAAATGAGATGAACACCGAACTAACCATGGGGTAGAGGAAGAAGAGGTATAAGCCTACTACCGTCGGGGCTATGAATAGGTATGCGACCATCCAATCCTTATGTTTGCGTTGCAATTGCATCTTCACGCTCCTTGCTGGGTATGGACCAACCATACTCAGTTGCTTGATCCATAAGTAGCATACGCGCTAACGTGTCAATTGTCAAACTTTTTTGTTCGATTATCGAACATTTTAATTCAATTACGTTACTCTCTGCTTTTCGAAAAGAGAAATCTACGCTATATTAAGGGCATGTACATACCTCAAGGAACCAACTCCAACCTGGCAATCCATACCATTCTTCAACTGGTTTGGGAGCAAAAGACAGTATCACGAGCAGAGTTGAGCAGGTTGAGCGGGTTATCCCGATCCACCATCACGCTCAATGTTGATACGCTGCTCAAGCAAGGTATCCTGGTAGAAAAACCATCGAAGGGCACCAGCAAGAGTACTCGTACCCAAGTCTCGATCAATAAGAAGCTCGGCATTTTTGTGGGTATCGAGCTTGATGCTGATTGCTGTGAGGTTGGAATCTGCAACATCATGGGATCCCTGCTCTCCCTTGATTGCTTCACCATTGAGTACACCATGGGACCTGAGCAGATCTTTGAACAACTGGTAACAAGCATTACCAATCTCCGCTCTACACAGCCTGAAGGGCAGAATACCATACTCGGCATCGGGGTAGGCTTGCCCACCCCTGTTGACTTCCAGAAGGGGTATGCAGTCCACCCAGCTTTCATGCCGGGTTGGCACCACTATCCGATCGGAGATAACCTTTCCCAGGCATTCGCCTGTCCAGTTTTTGTAGATAATGAAGTAAACACCATGGCATTTGGAGAAGCCTGTCTCAATCAGAAATATCGCGGTGCAAATCTACTCTTTTTGAAGCTTGGCATTGGTATTGGGGCTGGAATGATTGTAGAAGGGCACATCTACCGGGGCAATAGCGGTATGAGTGGGAATATCGGACACATCCGCGTGGATAACCGTCAGGAGCCTTGTCAATGCGGGAAGTTCGGGTGCCTCGAGGCCATTGCCGGGGGCAGTGCACTGCTCAAAAAGGCAAAGGAACTTGCAATCTCAGGTGAAAGCACCTATCTCCACCAACTATGGGGAGAGAGGCAGTCACTGAACCTCCAGGATATGGTTGCAGCAATCAAACACAAGGATGCAACCATCATCAACCTCGTCAATGAAAGTGCTACCATGGTAGGAACCATGGTAGGAAGACTGGTGATGTTCTTTGACCCAAAGGTACTGGTTGTTGGGGGAGCTCTCTGTGATTTCGGCCCCCAATATATTGACTATATCCGTAGGGCAATCATACAGGAAGCCAGTCCCTGGATCCAAAGCGATTTCGATGTAACCGTATCACGTTTCGGAGACAGTATTGGTGTCATTGGTTCTGCCATGCTCAGCATCAGCATGGTAGTGCAACATAGCATGATTCTTGAGGATAGCGTTCGCTAGGCGGTGAGCTCAGGACTCCAAAACCCAGGTAGCACTGTGCCCTTTGTTGTCCCCACGGCAGGGAGGAAAACGCTTCCCTTCTTCCATGGACACAGTTTTATCAGGGTGTTCTGAACAGTGGTAAACCCCGGCAACCTCACACGTGGAGCCTGTCTGGGTGGAGACAACAGGTTCGTCCTTCTTCTCCTCCTGCTGCTTGGGTGAAGCGGGTGCTTTTGGTATCGGGTTCTCTACAGGATGTTTCATTTCCTGTACAGTTTGTGTCGCAGGTTTTTTACCGGCCAAGAGCCACTGTACAATGATAGCGGCTGCTCCAACCAACAGCACCAGAATAACTGCCACAGTCTTTACCTGTGGATCCTGCACAGCCAGCAGAATTAACACAACGATGAGTACCATAACCACTAGATAGACCTTGGTGGTTTTTTTCAGACGCTCTTTCTCGTAGTTTGTGTTCATACCTTCTCCTACGTATATATCTCTGCCCAAGGAGGGACTTGTTATCTGTATGCTGTCTTTAGCATACTCCAATATGACCCGTTTCTCAATCTTTTTTCAGTTCTGGGTATAAGTTACATGAAAACTGAGCCGCATAAAGGACGTTGCTGCCATTACGGTTCTACCTTGCACATACAATGGTATGCAAAGAACCATGCTTTTCAGCACAATAGAAAATTCCTGTCCACCATTACCGTTTTATTTGCTATATTCAAACAAGGGGGAAAGCAATGCGCATTACAAACTACCGCGCTTTTATGATTCATGCTCTGTTTCTCTCATTGACCATGAGCTTCATAGACGTGAATACCGTTGCACCGGCAATGCTGAGTGAAAGTGGAGCAACCACATTCCATCTTGGTCTCCTCACTGCGATCATGGTTGGTTTTGGAAGCTTCATGCAGCTCTTGTTTGCTACCTTCATCATGGGCCTCAAGCATAAGAAGCCTGCCATTCTGGGAGGCATCTACCTTAGGGTTGCAGCGCTTGCAAGTCTTGGTATCTTTCTCCGTAATTTGGGAGAACCTGCCACCTGGAAGATTTGGCTTATTCTCTTTCTCATCACTGTCTTCTCATTCAGTGGGGCTTGGGCAAACATTGCCTATACCGACATTCTTGGCAGTACGATAGAAAAACCCCTAAGAAAAAAACTGCTTACCCAAAAACAACTCATCAGCAGTATCGGTCTTATCATCAGTTCCGTGGTGGTGAAGATTGTGCTCTCATCCCTCTCCTATCCTGATAGTTACAGTCTGCTATTCCTTATGGCCAGCTTCTTGTTGCTCCTCGCAACCAGTGGGTTCTGGATGCTCAATGAGGGAGAAAGACCGCCCATCACCAAGCAAAGTCTGGGAGAAAGACTTGGCATGTTCAAAAAAGCAATCAAGACAGACCGCAATGTGCGACTCTACCTTGTACTGGTCAATACCTCGGGCATTATTCTCTCCACCCTCCCTTTTTTAGTGGTGTTGGCCAACCAGCGCTACGGACTTGACGGAGGAAGAACAGGAACCTACCTGCTCCTGCAACTCACTGGTTCGTTCCTTGCCACCATGCTGACCAATATGCTCAGCAAGGGGCAACGCTATCGTCCCTTGCTCTACTTCTTTATATTCCTGGGAGCTTTTACCCCTATCGCTGCTCTGATCCTCATTGGGTTTCCCTTCCTCTATCCTCTTGCTTTCCTGCTCGGAGGAGCAGGCAGTGCTCTCTACCACATCCTCACAATCGGAATTCTTCTTGAAATCTCCAATGATGAGAATCGTCCCATATACAGCGGTATTGGGGGAGCAGGTGCCCTCATGAATATCATATATCCAATGCTTGCAGGACTCTTGATCCCCTACCTCGGGTTTCCTATCGTATTCATTTTGACCAGTTGCTATATTCTCCTGGGGCTGTATGCTGCAAAACGCTTGGATTGCGGCATTCGCTCATAAAAAACCAACAAGCTATTATATTGACCAAAACATGTTTTCTTAGTATAGTCTTTCTATCTATTGGGAGTGATTATGAACAAGAAACTGATTTCAACAATTGCCGTTATCATGGTATCCACACTCTCTCTCTTTGCTGTCTCCTTCAAACCTTTCATGGAGACAGAACAAGGCACCATTGGCCTCTTGCACCACACCTATCAGAATGGGGAGGGAGGTGATGAATTTGACTTCATCAAGCAAGGTGGGCAGAACAATCTCTATCCCTTCAGCCGCTACAGCGTTGGGGCAACAATCAATGAGAACCACCGAACCTGGTTCACCTACCAGCCTTTGCAGATTGACACTGCGGTTAATTTTGCCAGTGCTGTAACCATTGGAGGAAAAACATTCGATGGTCCCATGGAGATGACCTACAGTTTCCCCTTCTACCGCGGCACGTACACCTATGACATCTTGCAAAACCATGAGCAAGCCTACCTCGGCGTTGGTTTGGCATTACAGATCAGGAATGCTTCCATCCAGTTCCGTGAGGTATATGATGGTAGTGTTCCCGATTACTACATCAGCCAGAATGTCGGCATTGTACCTGCATTGGCCATATACAGTGAGTATCGCTTCCCCTTCGGGTTGACCTTGAGCGCTGATATTGCCGGATCCTATGCAAACCTGGCCTTTATCAATGGCGCAGACTATAAGTTTGAAGGCTCCATCCTCGATGCATCGCTACGCATGGCTTATGAGATTGAGAATGGGTTCTCTCTCTTCGGCAATGCACGCTTCTTCGGAGGTACTGCAGACGGGATTAGTGAGAATGACCCTGGGGTATGGACTGAATCCACAGAGGAGTATACCAAGAACTACATTGCAACCATGACATTCTCAGCCGGACTCTCCTATCAGATGCAATAAGGGAGAATCACTGTGATGGAAACGCAAGAATATAATTTTCTTGCGTTTCTTTTTGTTTTTCCAGCCCTCAATGTAGGCAAATCGTACTCCTTGCGTATACCATTTGAAAAAGACTTGAAAAAGGAGCGGTAGGTGAACCCACTCATTATTGTAAACCTCTTCAGCATGGTCCCTCTGTTCTTTACTATCTATCTTGCAAGGCGGCATATCAGTGATTCCAGACAGAACCGATACTATGTGCTTGCCTCCTATGTGACCTTGGTACTGCTTGCCTTGGAAGTGGTGAGCTATGCGATGGAGAACCACAGCTCAACAGTACCCATTGCAATACACCTCCTGTCCAACGCCTTCTATTTCGCCTTGGTCCCCTCTGTTGGTCTGATCATCCTCTGGTACCTAGGATACAGTGGGTATGAAACCAAGGTGAAGCTACTGCTATGGATCCCCATGACCATCAATGCATTAATTGCAATTCTTTCCATACAGAATGGATGGCTCTTTACGATTGATGCTCAAAATACCTATGTCCGGGGCCATTACTATTTCATAACCATGAGTATCTCCTATGCATACTATGCACTCATTCTTCTCCAGCTGTTTCGCATGTGCAACGATACCATCCTCCCGAGCAAACCACTGCTTGCTTTGGTCTACCTGTTGCCCATCGTTGCCACCGTCCTGCAGTATTGCTGTCTATCAGACTCTTACCTTACCAGTTCGATAGCCACAACACTCCTGCTCTACTATCTGATCGTCCAAGAAGCCAAATTTGACTATGACCTTTCCACAAAGGCCAGAAACCGAATAGCTTTTGAAAGAGACCTTTCTTCCGCACAACAAAAAGACCAAGAGGTGGCATTCATCCTCTTTGACATGAACAATTTGAAACAGATAAACGATACGTGGGGACACCAGGAGGGGGACTATCTCTTGGAGTCCCTCGCCCAACTGTTGATCAAGACTTTCTCTGCCCACGGCAATGTCTACAGGATTGGCGGGGATGAGTTTTGTGTACTCATGGAAAAGAGAGAGGAGAGATCACTTTCAATACTCTCACAATCCTTTTCATCGATACTCAGAAATTACAATGAGAAACTTGCACACCCCATCGATGTAGCATGGGGCTATGCTGAGACAGAAAAGAAGCATGGCATCCAGATTGAGGAGGCCTTCTCCTTGGCTGACCAAGCAATGTACCGTCACAAGGCACAACAAAAAAAGTACAGACTACACTAGCAGTCCTTGCATTTTCATTTGCAGACTGAGGAACTCCAACTCCCTGAGTGCACTGAGCACCGTAAAAGCAGCCTGGTACCAATCCAATTCCATCTGCCTCAGCGATTGTTTGTCAGAGATGGATGCCTCATACCGTATCTGCTCACTGGAGAGGACGGCTTCCTTTAGCTGATAATCCGCAAAGGCCACCTGCAGTTCTGAAAGATACTGCGTTACTTGCCTCTGCAGAGAGAGCACTGCATCCTCTGCTTCCCGATAGGCTATCTCCAACCCTGCCTTTGCCGTGGAGAGGGCACTCTCAGATACGGAGTGCTGGAGGGAGGATGATTTCCTGAACAGATCAGAGGCACTGAACGTTATGGAGAAGGAGAGCTGAGGATCGGCATCACCAACCATTTCAGAGAAGGAAGAGAAGAAGGTATTACCATCACTGGGGGTATAGGAGGGACTTACTTGAAACTGTATCTGGAGGGAGGGGGCATCGCTGGGGGAGAACATACCACTGTCCAATGCTGCACTCTGGAATTCAAGGCGGGCCTGTTGGTAACCAGGATCTTGACTGAGATAACGCGAGAGCAGACCTTCCCAGTCCTCGACCACCTGGGAAAGGGAGAGCACATCTGCGCCCTCTAGGGAGATGCCCAGGGGTACCGCATCCTGCTGAAAGAGGCGGCGCAGGGAGACCTGCACCTGTTCAATCTCTCGTACCACACTATCATAGGCATTGCTGTTCTGTTGGTAGGCAAACTGTGTACGTTCGTATGCCTGGCTGCTGATCAGGCCAGCTTCCAGGTCGTCAAAGGCACGCTGCACTGCTTCCTTTGACAGTGCAACCCTCCCTGAGAGCACATAACGATTCTCCAGAAGTGATTGGCGAAGCAACAACAACCGAAGGTTCTGCAGGAGAAGAACCTGCTCCAATTCCTCCTTTGAATACTCAGCACTCTGGAGCGCCAAGCGTTGCTTTTCCACCTGCTTTTCTTGGTAGGAGCGGTCCAAGATCCCATCGGCAATCCAAAGGGGCTGACGGAATGAGAGTGAAACAGAGGGAGTCTGCGTCCATGCATCTTGTAGTGTTGAGATACTATAGACGCTCTTCTGCTGGGCAGAGACCTGAAGGGTTCCCCCACTGGCAAGTGTATCACTCAGCGTTGCCTCAACTTGCATGGCATGACTTTTGGTGGGAATACGCGCCCCTGCTGTTTGCACCAGCATATCGGTATAGGTATAGGGAGTGGCGCTCACCCCCCAGGTGGGTCGACCCTGGGACAAGGAGAACTCCAACTGGGCCAACTGGATGTTCACCACATCAGATAGCTGTTTGAGCTGCCAGTCGTTTGCCTGGATCTTTGCCCGCAGCGTCTCAAGCAGATCGCTTGCACTCATCTGCCCTTCATGCTTCCAGTTTTCAAGGAATGCCTGCACCTCAGATTCTTCCAAAAAGAAAAGGGTCTCCTGCGGTCTCTCAATCTCCTCCACATTCGGATAGGAGGCGTGCACAGGAAAGAAAAAAGTCATGATCAGGAGCATACTCAGTAGATGTCGTTTCATTAGGCATTCCTCCGTTCTTTTTTGTAGAAAATTGCGTAGAGCAACGGCAGTACGAAGAGAGCACTCAGGGTGGAAAAGATCAGGCCAACCATGATGGTGCTCGCCATGGGAGACCAGACAACTGAATACCCACCCACCCCGATAGCAGTCGGCAACAGCCCTGCAATGGTGGTCAAGCTGGTAAGGAGAATGGGGCGTATCCTTGTTCCTGCGGCTTCCACGATTGCAGAGAGCACCTCTTTCCCTTGTGAGCGTAGCTCGTTGATGAAGCTGATCAAGACAATGGCGTCATTTACCGCAATACCTGCCAGTGCAACCGCCGAGTAGATAACGGTTGTAGAGAGAGGCGTTCCCGATATAAAGAGATAGAGCACCACGCCTATGAAGGCAAATGGCACACTCAAGAGAATAAGAAATGGCTGACTATAGCTGTTGAACTGCGTGCCAAGGATCAGGTACATCAGGAAGATGCCAAGAATGAAGACAGTAAGAATATCAATCAAGAGATTGGAGAAGTCACTGAACTCTCCCCCTACCAGCAGATCTACCGAGGGATACCGATTTTTAAGTTCACGCTCCCAGAGCGCAACAATTTGATCATTGACCAGATTCTGGTCCACATCACCGACTGCATCTGCACTGACCGTTATCTCACGATTCCCTTCAACGCGCCTGATCGATCCAATGGAACTCTCCAAGGAGATGGAGGCCACACTACTCAAAGGAATGAGACGACCGTCATCGGTCGGAATAAGAATCTGTTGCAAATCCTCAAATCGCTCCGGTCCCCCATTTTCGAACTGAATGATGATATCTATCTCCTCATTTTCCAAGAAGAGCGTTCCTACCTGCAAACCATCAAAGCGTACTCTCAGATAGCTGGCGATGGTGGAAACCCCGATTCCAAGGCGCGTTGCCTGGTCTTGATCCACGTCAATGCGAAGTGCAGGGTTTCCTGCTATGAAATCACTCTGTACATTCTGGACCCCATCGATGGATGCAAGTGTATTGCCAAGGACATTTGCAGCATCGATGATGGGTTCGTAAGCATCCCCTGAGAGTCGGAAACTGAAATCCGAGGTGGTGGGAGGACCGGTTTGCGCCTTGGTGAAGAGTACCTGTTCAGCGCCACTGAGGTAGTAGGTTTCCCTTTTGATCTCATCAATGATCTCCTCAATACTCCGCTCTCTCCCCTGATCCTTCTCAGCAAGGTCAACAACAATCTTCGCCTCAGTGGTGTTTGTCCCTCCGCTTTCACTCCCTCCGATATTGGTGCTGATGGAGAGAATCTCCCCATCACCCACCTTCTGAAGCAGCACCTTCTCATAGGCAGAAACTATCTGGTTCGTAGATTGCAGGGTAGAACCCTGGGGGGTGGTTATTTCAATATTGAAATAACTGTAGTCCTCTGCACTGAAAAGGTCCTGACGGAGGCTGCCGACGAGCGAGAAGATAAGAACCGTTATCAAGACTGATAGAAGCAGGAATCTCCCCTTTCTCTCAAGCATCCAGGAAAGAAAGCGCTGATAGGCGGCAATGAATCGTTCAAAGCGCTCTTTCCCTCGTGTATCGGCCGTGATGCTTCTCGGTCCCCACTCAGCGTAGTGACTGGGAAGGAAAAAGAGTGCTTCAAGGGTGCTTACAATCAAGGCAATGGTAACCGTCAGGGGGATGACCTTCAGGAATTTTCCTATGGTACCAGGGATGATCATCAGAGGAAGGAAAGCTGCAGCTGTAGTCCCTGTTGCCGCAATAATGGGCCACACAACCTGGTTCACTCCCTTTATAGCAGCATCATGACGGTCCAGCCCGGAAAGTTGCAGGCGATAGGAGTTTTCAATAATGACAATACCATGGTCAACGATGAGACCGAGTACCAGTACCAATCCAAAGAGGGTGTTGGTGTTTACCGTCTGCCCCAGTTGATCGAGTACCAGAAAGGTCAGGGCAAAGGTGACAGGAATGCCCAAGGCTGTAATGAATGCATTGCGAAAACCTATGAAGAGGGAGAGAATGATCACAAGCAGCACAAGGCCCATCACTGCATTGGTAGAAAGAACGGAGAGACTGCTTGCAATCTGGACGGTTGAGTCATTGAACAGTGTCAGTGTGGCTCCCACCGGAACCTGTGCCTCCTCAACCACCTGCTTCACGGCATCCACGATTGCAACAGAGTCCCCCTTCACTACCTTGGTAATACGAAGACTGACCGCATTCTCTCCATTGAATCGGCTTAGGGGAGCCTCTTCGTCAAATCCATCAACCACCTTTGCAACATCTGTAAGCCGGATAATGCCTTCTCCCTGATTGCTTCTCCTGACAATGACTGAATCAATGTCTGGAATCTGTTGCACTGATCCAAAGGTTCGTAGCAGGTATTGACGGCTCTCTGTGGAGAGATTGCCACTGGGAAGGCGCTGGTTCTCTCCAGAGAGCGAGCGAACTACCTCATTTACGCTGAGTCCAAGGCTTGAGAGCAAGGTCGGATCCAAGTTTACCTGGATCTCCCGTTCGGGAAGACCAAAAATCTCTACATCTGCAACATCGGCGATAGCCAGGAATTCATTTTGCAGCAGCAGTGCCTGCTCCCTCATATCCTGATAGGAGAGATTCCCACTGATGATAACCTCGATTACAGGGAGAAAATCTGATGAAGAGAAGTCATCCAATACCGGTTGCAGCGTACCATCGGGAAGCGTTACCTGACTGAAGCGTGTCTGGGCATCCTGATAGAGTGACCGGAACAGTACATCGTCAATCCCATCGTCAAACTCCACCCTGACAACGCTAAGCCCCTCACTGGTGGTGGAGCTGATCTGCTTGAGCCTGTCCATTCCAGCAAAGGCATTCTCTACGGGGATGGTGACTGAAGACTCCATATCCTGGGCACTTACCCCAGGATAGGGGACAATGACATTGACCCAGTAGAACGGAACTTCTGCAAACTGCTCCTGGGGAAGGGTGAGCAAGCTCAATGCTCCCAGAAGGATGACCGTGATCATCAAGATATTGACCAGTACCGGCTTGGTCACCGAAAACCTTCCGATGGAGAATCGCGTATCCTTGTTTTCCATGCGCCTCTCCTACTCTAAGGGAGTGCTGATTGCACTGCCATCGATCAGTCGGGAGAGGGAACTCACCAACACCCGCTTGCCCAAAAGTGTGTATGAGGGATCCTTGCTCTGGATTGCGGTAAGATCGCCATGCTGGTCGGTGACCGTCACCTCCTGCAACTTTGCGTTGGATCCTTCCACCACAAAAATGTACTGCCTCCCGTTGCGATTCACCATTGCTCCATTGGGAACCACGGTAAAAAGAGGAGCATCCTCATTGAAGATGGTGACATTGGCGGTTATCCCCGCCTTGAGGAGATCAGGACGAGGATTGTCAAAGTCAACATAGACAGTCCAGCTTCCCGTCCTGCTATCTGAGGAAGCACTGATAGCACGCACCTCCCCCTCTGTGACAATTTGCTCTGTGGGTGTCTCTATGGTTATCTCTGAGCGAGCTCCTTCCTTGATGAGAAAGAGCTGGGCCTGTCCGACCGCCAAGGTAACCCTGAGATGATCAAGGTCCACGATTCGTGCGACCTGGGTTCCTGCTTGCAACAAATCTCCCTCAACGAGTTTCGTAATCTCGGCGACACTGCCAGAGATTGGGGTGGTGACCTGGGTATTGGAGAGGTTTTTCTTGGCTTGCTCCAGTTGCGCAGAGAGTCCGTCCAGGGTAGATTTCCCTTGGTTCAGTTGCGAGAGACTGATAGCACCGCTGGCGTACAGTTTTTCATTTACCGTTTGCTGTTGCTGTGCATTCTCGAACTGCTTTTCCAGTTGGCTCAAACTCAGTTTTGCTATGGTGTCATCGATGGTAAGCAGGACAGCCCCTTCTGCAAGAGTGGAACCAAGTTCTACCGAGATATCCTTGATCTCCCCGGTGGTGCGGGCCTTGATGCTTACTTCCTTCTGCCCCTGTACGGTACCACTTCCAAACACACGATCTCTCAGGGCACGTTCCTCGATTGCAACCGAAGATGATACAATCTGGGTGTAATCGGTTGCCGCGCTCACAGCTTCGATCACCTCAGCACCCTCCTGTGGCTCAGAAGATTTTGTGCAGGAGCTGAGAATCAGGAGTAGAGAAATGGAGAAAATGGATGAAAGAAGAAGTTTGGATCCGTTTCGCATAGACTGCCTCAGTGATATAACTAGTAGTATTTATCAAATAGTACTGTATTTCTTTTACTCAATACAAGTGTTTTGCACAATATATTTTCCCATACCCTGCACCATCCCCATTGCTTGCGGACAATTCCTGTTTCCTGTATACTATACTTCATCAACGTCAACAAATCACCTGATTTGATACTCAGTATCTGTCCTATACGTAGGACCACAAACGGTGATCTCGGGCGAATGAACGCCATGTTGACACAAAATTACGGTATATGAGCAACAAAAAACAAGAATTACTGTTACTACGGGTGACAACCATGGTCTGCCTAGGATTCGGCGTACTCGGCTTGGTTGTATCAATTGTCGCGAACTCAAACTCAATGCTGCTTGATGGTCTCTACTCCTTGATCCAAAGCATGTTTATCATTGGATCAGGCAGGGTGGTCACCCTCCTTTTCAAAGAGGATGATGAGCGTTTTCCCTTCGGGTATGGAGCGTTTGAACCCTTTTTTCTGGTCTTGAGGAGTCTGGTGCTGCTTACCATGGTCCTGACCATCGGAAGCATGGCGGCTCTTGCCATGACCAGGGGTGGTTACACAATTTCAGTTTCCATTGCTTTCCCTGTCTCATTATTTTCCTTGGTCGTCTGCTTTGTTGTTTGGCTGGCTCTTGCAAGAAAGGCCAAAAAACTGAGCAGCCCGACCCTTCGCTCTGAGAGCAAGGCATGGCTTCTCGATACCCTGCTCTCCCTCGCCTCAGTGATTGCAATAGGTATGATCGAGGTGGTACGGCAGACCAGGTTTGCCTACCTCAGCTCCTATATAGACCCTGCACTGACCGTCCTCTTTCTTGCCTGCTTGAGTCCTGTCCTGGTCAAGGATCTGATTGTGTACAGCAGGGAGTTGCTTGGAGCTGCGCCAACAAACTCGGTACAGAACTCACTGGAGAAAATAGCCAACCGGTTTGTAAGAACCCATGGATTCCGAAAAGCTGAAGTCTACGCATTGAAGCGGGGAAGAACCCTGATGGTGGTCATTTACGTCTACCTGGCAAAGGAACAACCGGTAAAACAACTGGATGCGATCCGCCTCCAAATGGTCAAGGCAATGTACTCCTACTCAAACTTCTGTGACACCGACATTGTATTCACCTTGGATGACAGATGGGTGGAATACCAGACGCCTCTTGCTGTTGCCGGGGTGAAGGCATAATTATAGATTGAGCCAATCCAATACCCGCTTGAGCGCCTCGTCCCAGAAATACCAGGTATGTCCACCTGGATACTCATCATAGGAGATGTCGTGGGTTTTCTCGAGGGCTTTGGCCACCCTTCTGTTATCTTCAAGAAGCGAATCATCCAACCCACAGGTACTATACAGTGATGGTTTGGGCGCCCGCTCCTGGCTTGCCAGCATCATAAGATCATGACTGCTGCCCTTCACATCCTGACTGCCGAAGGTGTTTTCCCACTCATGGGGAAACACCTTCACTGCATCCTGCAGGGTGCCACTCAAGGCAACAATATCCAACGCTCCACTCATACTGGCAGCCTTGCAGTAGAGATCCGGTCTGGTAAGGGCAGCTTTGAAGGCTCCATACCCACCCATGGAAAGTCCTGCAATGTAGGTATCCTCCCGCCTGGTGCTGATATGAAAGGTGGATGCAAGAAATGTGGGAAGTTCTTCTGTGAGGAAGGTAAAATAGGGGTATCCCCGCACTTGGTCGGTGTAGAAACTCCTGCCCACCGATGGCATTACCACCACCAGGGGAAGCTTGCTGAGGTAACGCTCTATGGCTGAATGACGAAGGTAACTCTGCTCATTCTGCTTGAGTCCATGAAGCAGATAGAACACCTTGTACGGACCGTCGGGAACATCGGGAGTTCTGTCGCAACGCTGTGGGTAGATTACCGTAAGCGACACATCAACCTGCAAGGTATCAGAGAAAAGGGATATATCTAATAAAGCCATATTGTCTCCTATGTGCATGGTACTCTATCGCATTCCAGAAAAAACTTCCATGCAATCTTTTTGTAATCTTCCGCCTTCAATTTTGTTATGATAGTAGATACACTGGAGGGGAGTTGATGAGGCTGAAAGCTCGTATCCTACAGATTATGAGCATTTGCTTGCTGCTTGGTACCATGACCTTGGTATCAAGCTGTGGTGTATACAGCAAGACCCCCGCGATCAACCCAGATGAAGAACATTGGGAAGGTCCGCTACTCGCTGGGAATGAGATGGACGATGTCCAGATCACCATCAAACCCGCTCAAAAATCAATTGTGCTCAATCTTGAGGATCTGGATACCGATCTTTCGGTCATCCTGCAGTATCTCAAAACCCAGGAAGCGAAGCAGCAGACATTCACGGTGGAAGATACCGGCTCCTACGTCCTTGTGATCAAGAAACAAGATCTGGAAGATGTCTCAATCCAGTGACTCTGGTGTTTCAATAGCTACTGCCACCAAATACCAGCCCATCTCTGCTTCCCTTGTCCAAACCATGGTTCCCCACCGATAGACTGGTTCATGTAAACAGAAGGGGACCTCGTATAGATTTCCTCTCACTTTCGCCCTACCCGTTTGAATCTGTTTTGCAGGCAACAGGCTCCCAAGCAGGTCTCCATAGGTACTGACAAAGGCTTTCCTTAGTGCTTCAGTGACATACTGATCAACCCAGGGTGGGTCATACGGGGTTCCTAGAGCCTCTTTTGTGACTGCCTCAGCGCTTCCTTCTTCCCCTGTCACAATCTGGCCAATGTTTGCATCGATCGGCAGCTGCGGCTCATGTTGTCCGGGAAAACCCTGGCCAGGCAGCACCACACAGATGAGAAGAAACACGGTTAGGATGGAAAAGAATGCTTTCATATCTTGTATATGATGCATTTTTCTCTTCCTGTCAAAGAATACATGCAACATATTCATTTTTTCTTTACTTTCTAGACATTCATGATATGTTGTATGAAGTGTAACATCCCAACCCAAAAAAAAGGAGACCTACAACATGAAGATGGGAAAAGTTCCAATTCTCGAGACGATCAACAAGATTCCTGGTGGACTGATGGTAGTACCCTTGGTACTTGGTGTATTGACCAACACGTTCTTCCCTGGGGCCTTGAAAATCGGTAGCTTTACCACGGCATTCTTCAAGGACGGCGCACTTACCTTGATCGCCCTGCTCTTTTTCTGCAGTGGAGCTCAGATTCAGTTCAGGACCGCAGGTATGTCACTCTACAAAGGAGTTGTTCTGAACTTCAGCAAGGTGCTGTTTGGTGTATCGTTTGGAGTCATCTTTGCAAAGATAGCAGGCCCCGAGGCTGCATTCCTTGGTGTCACCCCGCTTGCCATGATCAGTGCCATGTCCAACAGCAACGGAGGACTCTATACCGCTCTTGCTTCCAAGTATGGCGATGAATCTGATGTTGGTGCAATTGCTGTCATCTCCTCCAATGATGGACCATTCTTTGAAATGGCTTTCATGGGTGTTGCTGGTGTTGCAAACATTCCTCTTATGAGTTTGGTAGCTGTCATTGTTCCCATCATCGTTGGTATGATTCTGGGCAATTTGGATGAGAGAATCCGTGAGTTCCTCAAGCCGGGAATGTTCATTGCAATCTTCACCTTCGCTTTCCCCCTGGGAGCTGGACTCAGCCTACAGACCATTATACAGGCTGGACTGCCCGGTATCGTCCTAGGCTTGATGACCCTGATTATCACAGGTGTACCTTCCTACTTCATCTTCAAGTGGTTGGTTCCCAAGAAGGCAAGAAGGACGGCCGCAGTCGGCGCTGCTGTGGGAACCTCGGCGGGCAACTCCATCGCGACCCCTGCTGCCATTGCATTGGTTGACCCTGCCTGGGCACCTTTCGCAGACAAGGCAACGGTACAGGTTGCAGCATCCATTATTGTTACAGCCTTGCTTGTTCCATTCCTGGTCGATTTCTTCTATCGTTGGGATTTGAAACGAGGACTGGTCAATGAGCATCCAACAACCAGTGCTGAGGTGGCAGCTGTTGACGCAAAGGGACAACAGCTATAAGCTGAAGATGCACGTTTTGTATACAATCAACCAGAAAGACGGGCAATTGCTCGTCTTTCTTTGCTCAAGGAGTCATCAATGCTAGTACATAACCCAATAGACAGCCAAGGAAAGAAGCTGGATCTCCCCGATTCTACCGTGGTGTATTCAATGCAGGCACCAAAGGCACTCAGCAATCCCAAAAAAGCGGTTGCTGATGCACTTGCCAATCCGATTGCATCTGACAGTTTCAAGTCCATTGCAAAGAAAAAGCTTGCTGCCAATCCAAATGCGAAGGCAGTTATCGTCATCTCAGACAATACCCGCCCGGTTCCCTATAAGGGTGAGGGAAACATCCTCGTTCCCCTGCTGGAAATTCTCCTGGAGAGTGGCTATGCAAAAGAGAACTTGACCGTACTCATAGCCACAGGCACCCACCGCCCGATGACCAATGATGAGATTGAGAAGATCATTGACCCCTGGGTATTCCTCCAGAACATCCCCATCATCAACCATGACTGCAAGGAGGATGAGAACCTCACCTACCTCGGGAAGACAGAACGGGGAAGTGAAGTAAAAATCAACAGTCTTTATGTGAATGCAGACCTGAAGGTTCTCACCGGTCTGGTGGAAAGTCATTTCATGGCCGGTGTCAGCGGCGGTCGCAAGTCCGTATGCCCTGGCCTTATCAGTGAACATGGGACATTCCTCTTCCACGGTGCAGATCTGATGGGAGACCCAAACAGCTGTGATTTGCTCTTGGATGGCAACCCTGTCCATGAGGAGTCTCTCGCCTTCGCAAAGATGGCAGGGGTGGATTTCATCATCAATGTCACCCTCGACCATGCCTTCAAGATTACCGGTGTTTTTGCTGGAGATCTCGAACAGGCCCACCAGAAGGCCTATGAGATGGTAAAGGGATATGCAAAGATTCCCATCAAGGAAGAGGCGGATATCGTCATCACCCATGCAGGATTTGTAGGTATCAACCACTACCAGAGTGCCAAGGCAGCATTTGCAGCCATTGGTGCAATGAAAGAGAATGGGTATCTGATCAGCATTGCAAACTTCACAGACAAGAAGGATGTGGTAGGTTCGGTGATGTATAAGACAGTACTGAGCATCTTGGCCCTGACCAGTGCCAAGGACTTGATAGGCCTGTTGCACAGTAAGGATTGGCCGTTTATGCCGGACCAGTGGCAGGTGCAGAAATGGGCATCGGTATTTGAGAAAATTCCCTTGGACCACTACTATTACTACGCTCCCCAGATTGTGGGAGAGAATAATGACGGGCTCCCCGGTATTGATGCATCCACCCTCGGGGAGAGCAACGATTACAGTAGAGTGGTGGCAAACATCATACAGGAGATCAAAAAGCGAGAACAGCGCGATGATCTGAAGATTATCTACCTCAATGACGGTCCCTATGCCATCCCCTATGTAGGATAAGAGGCATCAAACAATGCAAAAGAAGCGAAGGCAAACGCCTTCGCTTCTCTTTTTCCTTACAGCTGTTTCCCTATCTCAATAGCTTCCAGAAGGCTCTTCTCACTGGCTATCAGCTTCCCTGCTATGTCAAAAGCAGTACCATGGTCTACTGAGGTCCTGATGACATCAAGGCCAACGGTGATATTCACCCCGTTCTCAAAACTGAGCATCTTAAGCGGAATATGCCCCTGATCGTGATACATTGCCACCACGATATCCCAAGCTCCCTGCATAGCCTTGAGAAAGACGGTATCGGGTGGAATCGGGCCTGAGACAAGCATACCCTCATCTCTTGCCATCTCAATTGCAGGGATGATCTCCTTGATCTCTTCATTTCCAAAGATTCCATTCTCTCCCGCATGGGGATTCAGTCCTGCTACAGCAATTCGTGGGTGTTCATACCCAATTTTACGGAGGGTGTCATGGGCTAGGCAGATGACATCATGAACCCGCTCCTTCTTGCAAAGATCGCATGCCTGTCTTAGCGAAACATGGGTGGAGACATGGATTACCTTCAACTGCTCACTGTAGAGCAACATTGCATACTTCTCTCCCTTGGTGAATGCCCCGAATATCTCTGTGTGGCCTGCATAGGGATAGCCTGCCAAGTGAAGAGCTTCCTTGTTCAAAGGAGCAGTCACAACTGATGAAATCTCTTTGCGAAGTGCAAACTCGATCGCCGATTTTACACTCTGAAAGGCAATCTCACCCCCGAGAGCACTCACCTTTCCGATGGGAATCTCAGAGATATCTACCGGATGTGGGTCATACACATTGATTGCCTTGTCATCCCACATATCCATGGTCTCGATCACATTGAATCGCATCTCATAGCCAAGCAGTGAGTTGTAGTACTCTAAAAGCGATAGTGTTCCAAACAACAAAGCCGATGCTTGATACTCCCTTTGTACATGTAGAGCCTTCAAGGTTATCTCTGGACCGATTCCACAGGGATCCCCAAGTGTAATGCCAAACTTCTTTCCTTCCATCATTCCTTCCTCCTACCTCTCCTGCAACACCCTCAGCCCATAGGCAATGGCATCCTGATTTCCAAAGGCACCTGCCTTGGTTATGATTTTCAATGAGGCATAGGGCCCAGATACTACCTGCATGAGGGGGATCCCGACCTGTACTTCCCTCAGGAGTTCCACCTCCCTGATGTCCAGGGCATCCAAGAGGCCATATGCGGTATCCCCGCCGCTCAGCAGCACCCCTGCCACATCACCTGACTCAAGCAAGGTTTTTCCCAGCCTGCTGAATCCATCCCTGATGGTTGCTGCTACAGCATCCGGGGTGAGCCCCAGTCTCTTTCCAATCGTTTGTGATTGATCATATGCTTGCTCATCCACCACCGACGAGACTACAACCAGTACCGGCTTCTGATCCTGTATCGCAGCACTGACTTGTTCACCAAAGCGTGTGAGATCATGAGAATCCAACAATGATTCAACAGGAACCACCACGGTCTCCATGTTCTGCCCCATAGCATAGCGAACCTGCTGACGGGTCACATTGCTGAGGCTTGCCACCAGTGCCACAACCCCCCTTGAAGGGATCTTGCTTGATACAATGGCATCAACAATTCCAGCACTCCCGACAAAGAGGACCCGTTTATCCTGCAATGACAATGCCCAAGCAGCAATACGCAAGATGTCCTCACGTGTTTCTGCATCACAGACAAACAGTTGCTTTTGACCCTCTTGGGGAAATGCAGCAGAACTGGAGAGATGATTCACAGCATACTGCTTCTGCCCATCCGTGAACAGCTTTACCAGATTGTCCTCTAGCACCGGCTTTCTAGGATCCTTCCCATGCTCAGTCTGCACCAAGGGTACTCCCCGTACCAGGAGCCTGCCATCCTTGACGGTTCTCCCCTGATCTGGAAATGCAGGGGAGACAACGATCACATCAGCATGGAAAAAGGATGCAACCTCCAGTACCTCACTGCAGATATTCCCCCTGAGTGTTGAGTCAACCTTCTTCACTATGACAGAGAAATCCTGTTCCTCAATTCCTTGTAAAGTTGAACGGACCAGAGCAGCTGCAGCTTCTTCATCCGTATTGCGTGACTCGGTATCGAGCACCAGTGCATCACTCCTTTTCGCTGGTCCAACCTGATGACCGATCTGTACCAGTGTAGACAACCCTTTTCTTCTGAGTTGCAGACCACTGTCGTTAGCCCCGGTAAAATCATCTGCTAAGATCAGGTAACGATGAAGCATAGACACACCTCCCTTATTGTCAGTGTACTCGATACTCAGCACTTTCTTCTACCAGTATCTTGTACTTTACACCAAGAGCAGCCCTGCTTTACACTCTCACTATGCATGACAGAAATACTGAGTTGCTCTCAGCACTCTACCACTATCAAGAGACCACGATCAGGGATCCGCTATGGAAAGATATCAAACTATCGAAGGCTTTCAAGGCAATTTTGCTGACTCCCACTGTCCAGAAGCTGGGAAGGATCAAACAACTTGGCCCTACCTTCCACCTCTATCCAGGGGCTGTGCATACACGCCTGGATCATAGCCTTGGTGTCTATCACATCGCCTATACCATTTTGAAACGTCTCTGCATCAAGGAGAGGGAGCTTCCCATCACAGAGGAGGGAGCACGCACCTTTCTCTGTGCATGCCTGCTCCATGACATTGGTCACTTCCCGTTTGCCCACTCCTTGAAGGAACTGCCGCTCACCAGCCATGAGGCAATTGCCAGAACCACCATATTGGAAGATACAAATCTGAGGAGGGCTATCGAAGAGGCCGGCATCGATGCCCAGCGTCTGGGCACCATCATTGACGAGAGCCAGGAGAGTGACGATGAGGAGATCCTCCTCTATCGGAGCATACTCTCAGGGGCATTGGACCCTGACAAGCTCGACTATCTCAATCGCGATGCTTTTTTCTGTGGGGTTCCCTACGGTACCCAAGATGTCTCCTACATCGTTGACAGACTTGCCATTGCAAAGGGAAGACTGGCCCTGGAGATACAGGCAATCTCATCGGTGGAGCATCTTCTCTTCAGCAAGTACCTGATGTACCGCAATGTCTATTGGCATACTACGACCCGAAGCGCCACGGCCATGATCAAGAAAGCTGTACTATCGGGCTTGAGTGAGGGCTCCCTGCTGGCCCAGGACCTCTATGGTCTGGACGATGAACAGTTCTTTCTCCTCCCTGAAAAAAAACAATTCACCGGGAGTTCCCTCTTCTCCCTGGTTCGGGATAATCAACTCTATGGTGCTGCCTTTGAGAAACCTTATGAGGAACATGGCGTATTGGAGAGCGAGAACAGAAACCTTTCAGATCGCCTGCAGTATGAAGCTGAACTTGCAAGAAAGCTTGGTTGTGAACCGTATGAGATACTTGTGGACATACCAGAGCCGATCAGCTTTGAAGCTGACATCCCCATCCTCCACAGCGACGGTTCGACCAGTTGCTTTGCTGAGGTGGACAACCTATTTTCCTATGATATTGGTAGGGTCTTTACAAAAAGCTTGAGAAAATTCAGAATCTTTACACCTCCCAACCTCTCAAAAGAGGCAGTAAGGAAGGCATTGGAGTTCTGATTACATGGAAAAACTATCCTATAGAACGCTCATAGATGGGGATATCCCCCCTTGGGTTATGCGCTTTATCAAGCATACAGGAAAGGCAATCAATACCTATTCGATGATTCGCGAAAACGATACGGTCCTGCTCTCGGCAAGTGGGGGCAAGGATAGTCTGGCCCTCGCATTGGCCCTCTCCATACGAAGGAAGTGGCTTCCCATCGACTACCAACTCAAGGCATTGATGATCAATTGGATCGAACACCCTATTCCTGAAGCGTATCGTGCTTTGCTTACTACGTATTTCACCGACCTGGGATTCTCCTTCGAGATAGTGGATGAACACCAGTTCCCAGCATCCTTCAAGGGAAATTTCAACTGCTACCTCTGCTCCAGAAACCGAAGAAGGATTCTATTCACCCGCTGTGAGCAGGAAGGAACGGACCTGGTTGCCATGGGGCATCATCTCGATGACTTGGTTGAGACCAGCTTGATGAATCTCTGCCTGAGGGGGAACTTTTCCACGATGCAACCGGTACAACCGTTCTTTCACGGAAAGATCCATGTCATACGCCCCATGATTGAGATTCATGAATCTGTCACCAAGCGTCTTGCCCAGGTGTATGACCTTCCGGTGATCAAGCCTGTCTGTCCCTATGACCAGAGCAATATACGATCCCGTGTGAAGCCTATCGTCAAGGAGTTGGTTCAGTTGGATAAACTGAGTCGTGAGCACATCTACAAGGCACATCACTACCAGAGCAGAATGTAACTTGGTCGCGATCAGCCTGTTTACATTCATGTTGGGTATATGTGATGATTGTGTCAGGGAGGAGGGATGCACATAATGCGTGTTCGTACCTGCTTGCTCTTCTTTATGGTGTTGCTGACCATCTTCCTGCCACTCTCCGCTGATCAGCTCTCAGCGGCAGTACAGGGCTCTGAAGAGGGTATGGTGCCTGAGGGACCAAGCAATCCGACAATAGGCGGAACAACAACCGAAAATGTGGAAGGATCGGTTACTTTTGGTGTATCCTCAGAATCTGACGGACTTCTGGAAGGCATGGCCTCCTCTGACGGCTCCTTCAGCATCTCCTACAAACCCGACTTCTCTATTGGGCCTCTCACCGTACAGCTCAACCTGTTGATCCAGGGAAAGGCAAGCATGGACCCTTTCAACCTCGATTTTGACTTTTCCCCCTGGCAAGTCCCTTCCAGGGATGAGGAAGAAGCGCTTGACGAGTACCTGATCAAGGTAACCAAGCACTATGGCTCCTTCATTCGTTCCATTGAATGGGGACAACGCTATGAACCACTGTACATCCGCTACGGTAAACTGATGGGAATAACCCTCGGTGACGGTGCCCTGCTGAACGGGTATTTCGACTACAGTGTAGGCTACAGGGAGAGCCGACCTGGACTCGATGTCATGCTCGATGGAACCCTTTTGGGCATACCCAATGCAGGATTTGAATTTGTTACAAATAATCTCTACGAGCCAACGCTGAGCGCATGGCGCATCTATGCGCGCCCACTTTGGGAATACACGAATCTGAAGCGGTTGCAGAAGCTTGAAGTTGGGCTCTCCCATGCCAGCAGCCCCAACCAAAGTGAAGCACATCCTGATCTGGGGAGGGAGATGATTGCTCTTGATTTTTCGCTTCCTCTTCTTGAAAGGGAGAACATCACCCTCGATCTGTTTTCAGATTTGCTCTTACAACTTCCCGACGAACAGGACAAGCGCTTTGGATCTGCACTGCGCTACGGACTGGGAGGTCATACCAGAAGCTATCTGGTCTTCAACACAAGCCTGACCGTTCCCACCTTCGGAAACTACTATACCAACTACTATGCCTCTGACTTCGAGACACGCAGCAATGAAGAGACCGAAGCTCTCAGATTACCGTTGGGATCTTATCACATTGATGGTATGCTTGGTCTGAATTTCACACATCAGGGATTCTATATGAGCACACACATGGAAAGCAACTACACTGAGGGAGATTTTCATGACTATGGATTTATTGCATCTGCGAGAATTGATAAGCCTTTCATGCACATCGTTTCACTGGACTTGCAATATGAAAAGCTTTATCCTACCAGTACAGGAGAGGGGTTCTTTGAGGGCATCAAGACGCTGAAGAACGTAGTTCTGTCAACGACTACCGTCATCAAGGTAAAGCCCTACTCATTTGATATTGGTCTGAGTGTGCATTTTGACGAGGTCGCCGAACCGACCTACACATTGGATACCTTGGTGCGGATATCAATCCTGTAATGCTATCATGGGAGTTTCTATGAAACGATTGGCTACATATATCGGTTTTCTGATCCTACTTGCAGGATGCTCATTTTCGCTTCTTGCATCTGATGAGGTCTTTATTGGGGATGGAGACATAGCTTCTCTCAATCTCTACGACAGTCAAGGAAACCCCCTGGAAGCGACCAGTGAACAAGCACAAAACATTGCAGAGGGTTGGATTATCAACAACCCTGACACTCCAATTCTTCTGGTGACTCCACGAGGAACCATCAATGTGTTCGAGGATTCACTGCTGGTAACCGGCAACCTCGTAGGAAAGGATGCTGATCTGTATCTGGTCAGTGGAAAGGCTACATTCAACACCTTTGACATGGACGGAGGCTCCCTGACTGTCACCACACCGGTTTCCCGCTTCATCTTGCATGGTGATGGAGAAATGCTCGTCATCACTACCGCAGAGGAGGAGAGTGTAACCACCTTTACCGGTGAGGTTGAAAGCTACAACTCCCTCACTGGTGCAAAACGAAGCGTCAAAACCTTTGAGAAACTCTTCATGCAAGAGAAGATGGCACGCCTCAAGCGTATCGAGTCGGGTTACTACCTTACCTACGCCACTTATCCTGACATGATGCTGGCAAAGCAGATCATGCAGGAGCTCAGCAAACCTGTCACAGCCCCTGCTCCTCTTGCCCCAACGGCAAGGGTAGAGGAAATTCCATTGAAGACACCCCCGCTGGAGGGAGTCACAATCCAGGCGCTCGCACCACGACCTTCAACCATAGGTGTTTCAGAGCAGGACGCTTTTATACCAAAACCTCTCCAATCGATTGATGTTTCAGTTGAAAAGATCAAGGTTCCCCCAACACCAAGACATATAAGCAACATCATCCTTACTCCTCCCAAGGATAGAATAACGGTTACCATCCGTCCCATGGTTAGTGAAAAACCAACGTTCTCCAAGGTTACCCAGGAGGTTGTAGTTCCTGAGGCTCCCACCAATTTGCCAATTACAGCGCAAAGTGAGCTGGCAGTTGTCGCCGAGATTACTGAAGGCGAACCTGTTTCTGTTCAGGTACCACTTGTTGCAGAAACCAAGGAAATCGAAGTTCTCCAGGAATTTGAACAGGTAATCAACGAGAGCATCCCCATCGAAGAGACGGATGAAGCATCTCTGGAAGAAACAATTGATCAAGCACAGGAGACGGAACAATCAGCATTGGATCTCACCTATCCTGTAGAGGAGACGGAAGAGCCTGCATTGGAAGTCACACCTTCTCCTGAGGAGAC
>JBFWKK010000016.1:35744-41520 GCA_050252715.1 Sphaerochaeta sp.
AGGAGACAGAAGAGACTGCATTGGAAGTCACCGCACTTGAGGAGAGCCGCCCTACCCTCGCCTTCAGCGCGGAAGAGGCCGAAATCACCGGTTCTTTTGGAGTTGATTTTGGCTATCGATTCATCTTTGATGACAGCAATGATACTACAGTGACCCATCAGATCTACCTCAAACCCTACTACAGCAAGGGTCTGTTCAGCATCAAGTTGCAGGGTTCCATGGAAACTCGGGATTTCTCGTCTCTCTCCAATTCACTCTCCCCTATTCCAACCAGCCGCCTGGAACAGGCTAGCTATATCTTCTCCTATATCGACCAGCTCCGTTTTGGCTACAACAGCAGTACCTTCTATGGAATTTTGGACCGTACGTTTCCCCTCACTACAGAGCTGACCAGTCTCTATGCACCATCGCTTTTCACAGACCAAAACCTAGCGATGCTGGGCAAGATATCAGTGGGGTCCTTTACCTGGGTGACCTCTTTTGACGACCTCTATTTTACTGCTCTCAAGCAAAACAACAGGCAGTTTGGCTCTTCCCTCTTGCAGTTCACTCCTAAAAGCGGTTATCGCATGAGCGTCGCACTCGGTTCTCTGGGAGTCGTTGACCGTTTGCCTTGGAAGCTTGACCTCTACCCCTTCATGGGTCTCAGTTTCCCGGTTATCAACTCCAGGACAACCCAGATGAAGCTGCTCCTACAGGCAAGTGGATTCCTTCCATCCTATCCTACGCTCACATTCGATTCCTTTGTCGATACCTCGGTAGAAACGTTCTTCCCAAACTATCTTCTTGGAACAGGATTCTCACTGAAGAAGCAGTCTCTGTATGCAAAGGTTCTCCTTTCCCTCACTGAAGGAGAGAACCACAACCTTGTCTTTCATGAATTCGCTTCCTCACAAGACACCTCCTACCAGGCAGATTTTGAACTGCTCGGTGATTTCCGCTACGAGGCAGCCTCCCTTACAGCACGACTGTTGTTCAACCTGCCATTCTCCAGCGGCCTCTCCATCAGTCAGCTTTCCAACGTTACTGAACACACCGCTGACTATGAACAACTCACAGTCTCCTATAACCATGGCAACCTCACCCTTGGTGTTGGGTTTGCATCCTTGGGCATCCTTCGTACGATCGGCGATGTGGCCAAGGGAGAGGAGGAAGCTCTCACCCTGCTACGTGGCCCTTACAATACCAGCTTCCTCTCAGTCCAATATCTCTTTGACCCGTTCACCTTGGGCCTGAAAGCACAATACCCGCCAAAGAGTACCAGCTATACCATACCGATTCTCACCGTCAGTGCATCTGTGAATCTTGAGAAACAGTTCTAGGTGAATGTTTTGCCCTTTTAGGGCTTCTATGGTAGAGTCTTTTTATGAAGATTCAAAAACTCGACCCACTGGTGGCACAACGAATTGCTGCTGGGGAGGTCATAGATCGCCCTGCTTCGGTCATCCGTGAACTGATTGACAATGCTCTGGATGCGGGTGCGCAAACCTTGATCGCCAGTGTCGACGATGGCGGATTGGAGACAATCATGCTCATCGACGATGGGCAGGGAATCGCCAAAGAAGATCTTCCCTTGCTCTGCGAGAGCCATGCCACAAGCAAGGTGCATGATCTGGAGGATCTCTACCATATCAGAAGCATGGGGTTCCGGGGGGAGGCTCTCTACAGCATTGCAGCAGTCTCTGTTATAACCATTGCCAGCAGCTATCAAGGAGAGGATGCCTTTCAGATCACTGTGGATAACGGCAACAAGAAAGAGGTGGTACCAGGTGGGCCACGAGCTGGTACCACGGTACGGGTACAAGGACTTTTCAAGGAACTCCCGGCAAGGCGGCAGTTTCTCAAGCGCCCTTCCACTGAGGCAACCATGTGTCGCTATGTGGTACAGGAGAAGGCTCTTGCCTTTCCTGAACGTTCTTTCCAATTCATCTCAGATGGCAAGGTCCGTGTCGATCTTCCTGCAACAAGCAAGAAACAACGGGTATTGGATGTTCTTTCCATCAATCAGAACATTGTACCGTCTGAGATGGTCGAACTGTATGACACAGCAGGACGTTTCAACCTGTATGCAGTCTGCTCCTCCCCTGCCCTCTACCGGAGCGACCGTTCCCACATCAAGATCTATGTAAACAACAGGCCGGTTGATGAGTATGCCCTCCAACAGGCCGTTACCTATGGCTATGGGGAAATGCTCCATGGCGGGGCCTTTCCCTACTGCTACCTCTTCATTGATGTAGATCCAACCTTGGTTGACTTCAACATCCATCCAACCAAGCGAGAAGTGAAGTTGAGGAACAAGGCTGAGATTCATCATCAGGTGGTGAGCATGATCTCCAGCCAGGTGAAGCGTACCATCCCGAGAATTGTGGCAAAAGAGCTTGAGCAAGAGCAGACACCGCTGCTTACGCCAAAGGCACACTACACCACCCAGAAGCCACCAGAGGCTTCAAGTCATGAATATGCAAAGAAATATCAGGGAGATGTAAGGAAACCCATCGATCCACAGTGGTTCCAGAAAGCAAAGGAAATACTCTCTTCGGATTCAATGGAAACCACCAGGGCTACTGAAGAGGAGAATATCTGGGATGCACAGACTTCCGATTCTGCCTTCACCTACCTCGGTCAGGCATTCAACCTCTTTTTGGTTGCCCAGAAGGGAGATGACCTCTTTTTGGTTGACCAGCACGCAGCACATGAGAGAATTCTCTACGATGAGGTTAGAGGGAAAAAACAGGTACAGAACCTGATGATCCCCCTCTCATTCGAGGTTGACCGTGATGTTGATGTCTATCTCCAGCAGAACCAGGATATCTATCTTAATCTCGGGATCAAACTTGTCAGATCTGATGACCTCCTGTGGGAGATACATACCATTCCAGCAATCTATCGTTCCATTGAGCAGCAGTTGGTCTCCTTCATCCAGAACAAGAGTGGAGACAGCGAGGAAGTCGAGAAGGGCCTCTATGCCATTGTTGCCTGCCATGCGGCAATCAAGGCAGGAGACACGGTCGACAAGATGATGGCAATCTCCCTGTTGGAGAAGGTCTTCGCCCTTGACGAACCACGATGTCCCCATGGAAGGACCTTCGTTATCAGGCTCCACAAAGATGAGTTGATGAAGGCTGTTCAGAGGACCTAGGGAGTCAGAAAATAGGTGATGGCATCCTTTTCAATGACCAAGGAAGCCTCATCTTTCAAGGTATAGGTCTCTTCTTGGTACTCACTTGTTGTAAGCATCGCTCCGTTTGCATCATAGCGTGTAAGCTGGCAGGGAACAGGAATAGGAAAAAGCACCCCGGTCTCTGCATCATAGAGGGGAACCTCCTCCTCCAGAATCGTCTTTGGTCTGTCTATGAGTTCAAACTGATCAGAGCGAATGATGGCATCTTCAGTGATGATGGCAATCTCCCAAGTACCACGGGGAAGGGGAATCTCCCCACCCATGAAAAGGGGGCCTACCTCATAGCTCATAACACCCCCACTATTCATCTCTCCCGCCTTGCTTACCAGAAACGAGGAGACGTCATTGGATGCAAATACTTGTACCTGTATGGGACGTTCTTCCTCCAGCAAGTCAAAGAAGAGGTTGAGGTATTCACTCCTTTCCCCTGTGGAGATGTCAACCACCGTAGTGATTTCATGTGACAAGTTTACCATCGTGACATCTTCCTTGCTGCAGGAAGCAGCAAGGAAGGAGAAGATGAGCAGGAGTGTTACCCTACCTACTCTTCTGCTTCGCTGCCAAGTATGATGCAACAGGGTTCGCATAGGTTGTAAGTGCAAACTGACGGACATCCTCTCTTGCTCCCTTGAAGCGATACAAGAACGCTTCGCTGTCAAAATCACGATAGGAATCCTTGAACTGATCACTTCCCTTCAGGTAATCATAGGCGAACAGGTTGGTTGGCCATAGCTTGTAGAGGGTATGGATCTGACGATCAATCTCAGCTGCTACCTGGTCAGAGTTCTCCCATGTACCTGCTAGTGGACTGCCAAAGGCTATATGTACATTTCCCTTGTACCCCTTGAGTCCACGGGAGATGGAGATGAGGTCCTCGTACCGTTTCTTGGCGACATCGCCTCTTGCCATCCTGGCAACCTCTTCACCAGATTTAATCAAGTCACAGGGATCGTACTCATAACTCACTGCGACCGGAACGATTCGGCAACTGTTCACGACATCGCTGAAGGAGATTCCTTTCTTCTTCTGGGACAGGTGGAGCATCTTTATGATCGCAGGGGTGGTGACATCGATCCCATCCTTCGCTCTCCCACTCTTTTGGGCAACCCAGATGGACTTGTTCTCCTCAGTGATCAACTCCACAAAGTAGGCACTTAGACGAATGGACTCCAAATACTTTTCACGCATCGGAAGGGTCCGTTTCACGGTCACCCCTCCATTGAGCTTGAACAGGTCAGTGACAAACTGGTTGGTAAGCAGGTTATCCCCGATCGCCATTTCACAGAGCATCCTGTCCCCTTGGTGGAGTGCCAGATCAATCAAGGCACAGTCAAGCACAATGTCCCGGTGATTGCTCATGAACAAGTAGGCTTTCTCCTTCTCTATATCTTCCAGGCCGCTGAAGGAGAAGGTATCGACACTCTTCTCAATGATGGCAGGGAGAAAAACACCTGCGGTAATGTACTTCTGAAAGTCATCATAGGTCTCCACTTTTTCAAGTTGGTTGACAATAAAGTTTGCGTAGTCGGCAATCTGCTTCTGTGTCGACTCAGTCTCAGCTGGTCCCAGTGAAGCAAGAATCCGATAGATGGCTTCCTTGTTCTTTAAAACGCGTTTGATTGCGTCATGAACATCCGACCCCCGATAGGGGGCTATGTCTGTATACTTGTTTCTATCCATGGTTCAACCCTTTTGAGCTTCCAGAATTGACTTCATGTACTGAACGCGTTCCCATTTTGCTGGATCATTCATGCGCTCCTGGGCCAACATGCCATTGAAGTCAGAGATACTGGAGTAGGCGTGTGAATCCATCCAGTCGCTGAGCTCCTTTTCAATCTTTCCTACTGAGGAGAGACCTTGCTTGAGCAAAACGGAACACAACTGGACAGCCTTCGCTCCGGCAAGCAACTGCTTTACCACGGTGCTCCCACTGTGGATACCGGTAGCCGCACAGATATCGTAACGGACTTCCTCGCTCATCAGGGCAGTCCACCGAAGACTTAGAGCATACTCATCCTTGCTGCTCAACATCTGAGCGGGGACCAGGGAGAGCTTGTTAATATCGATATCGGGGCTATAGAAACGGTTGAACAGTACCACCCCATCTATGGAGAGTTCATCAAACCGCCTGAGCATATTTGCAAGGGAAGAGAAAGCGGGACCCATCTTCAGGCTGATGGGAAGCTTGAGCTGCTTGCGGGCACTCTTCACCAGGGAGAGATACTCCTTCTCAATGGCCGTACCTTCCACCTCAACATCAGCTGCCACTACATAGTGGTTGAGTTCAATGGCATCCGCACCACAGGAGACAAAGCGCTTAGCATACTCGATCCAACTCCCGTTCTGCCTGCAGTTGATACTTGCAATGACCGGTATATCGAGAGCCTTCTTGGCATCTTCAAGCAAGGTCAGATACGCATCGATATGCTGCTCCATGCTTGCATGTTTCATGAATCCATAGGCATCAGCATGGGTGAGATAGGCATCTGACTCATCCACAGCAGACTCACTGTCCATCTCAATTTGTTCCTCAAAGATTGATTTCAGCACAATTGCCGACAACCCTGCATCCTCACAACGCTTGAGATTATCCAG